>NZ_JBEPPY010000023.1:0-79820 GCF_040547575.1 Marinobacter sp. MBR-99
AGATGCTCGACGGTGCCGTGCTCGCGCTCACGGATGAGCGCCGCGCCGGTGAGGACGATGGAGAGCATGGTCACGTTATTGATGACCTGCATGATGGCGCCGAACCACGACTTGTTGAGCTGGGGATTGAAGCGCATCCGCAGCGCCAGATCGACCGGCAACTCCGGAACCTCGCGATAACGCTGCGCGAAGGCGCGCACCTCGTCGGTGACGATGGTCTGGATATAGCCGCTGCCGGTAAATGCCTGGCTCATGCGCGTGGCATCGACGTTGAGCTGGACCGTGGGCCGCTGCCCTGCCAGCAGGTCACGCTGGAAGTTGGGCGGGATGTCAAGAGCGAAGGTGTCGAGGCCGGCATCCATGCGGGCGTCCATCTCGGCCTGCTCGATCACCTCGGGGAGAACAAAGTACGGCGGGTAAAAGGCGCTGACGATGCGCCAGGACAGCGGCGAGCGATCCTCATTCACCACCGCGATCGGCGCCTTGTTGAGGGTCTCCGGCATGGCCGTGGCCGCCGTGTAGACGGAAACGGTGAAGGCGTAGACGATCAGCACCAGCATGATCGGGTCGCGGACAAGGCTGCGCAGCTCCTTGACACCGAGATGGCAAATATTGGCAAGGCGCATAGACTATCGCTCCTGCTTCTTGAGCAGCGCGGCGGACAGCCCGATCAGGACCGGCACGGCCAGCGCCAGTGGGAGAAAGGCGCCATGCAGGTCGGAGAAGTTGAGGGCCTTCGAGAAGGTGCCGCGCGCGATCGTCAGGAAATGCGTGGTCGGATAGACCTCGCCGATCAGCCGGCCCATCCCTTCCAGGGACGAGACCGGGTCGATCATGCCGGAGAAGTTCGCCGCCGGCAGGATGGTGAGCACTGCCGTGCCGAAGATCGCCGCGATCTGGCTGCGCATGAAGGTGGAGATCAGCAGCCCCACGGCCGTGGCGGCACCAATATAGAGCAGCGCACCCACCGCCAACGTCAGGAAGCTGCCCTTCAGCGGCACGCCGAAGACGGTCACCGCGAGCAGCGTGAGCAGCAGGAAGCTCAGGAAGGACAGGACCACGTAAGGGAACTGCTTGCCGAGCAGGAACTCGAGCCGCGTAGTGGGCGTGACGTAGAAGTTGGTGATCGAGCCGAGCTCCTTCTCGCGCACCACGCTGAGCGCCGCGAGCATGGCCGGGATCAGCATGAGCAGCAGCGGGATCACCGCCGGTACCATTGCCACCAGGCTCTTGACGTCCGGGTTATAGCGGAACCGGGTCTCGATATTGACGAGCCCCGCCAAAGCCTCGCCGTAGCCGGCCTCGCGCGCCTTGGTCGCCAGCCAGTGGGCATGAATCCCCTGCACATAGCCGCGGACGGTCTCGCCCCGTGTCGGCATGGCGCCGTCGATCCAGGCGCCGGTCTCGACCCGCCGGCCCCGGGCAATGTCGCGCGCGAAGCCCGGCGGGATCTCGATCGCCAGACTGATGTCGCCTTCGCGCATTCGCCGGTCAAGATCGGCATAATCGGTGATCGGCGGCCGCTCGACGAAGTACCGGGAGCCGCTGAGGTTGAGCGTATAGTCGCGGCTGACGGTGGTCTGGTCGCGATCCAGCACCGCAAAGGTGAGATCCTCAACATCGAGGCTGATCCCATAGCCCATCACGAACATGAGGATGACGCTGCCGAGCAGCGCCAGCGTCAGCCGGATGGGATCGCGGCGCAGCTCCAACCCTTCACGCCGGGCGTGGCTGATCATGCGCCGGGGATCGAACATGCGCCGCCAGCCCTGGGGTTCGCCATGGCCTGCCGACGCGTTAACCGTATCGAGCGACGCTGTTTGCTCCTCTCCGCCTTCGCCCTCCCCCGACGCCTCCTCCAGATGCGCGACGAATGCCTCTTCCAGGGTCTCTGCGCCCCGCTGCTGTACGATATTCGCCGGCGTGTCGGTGACCAGCACCCGGCCCGCATGCATCAGCGAGATGCGGTCGCAGCGCTCGGCCTCGTTCATGAAGTGGGTGGAGATGAAGATGGTCACGCCGTCGCGGCGCGACAGCTCGACCAGCTGGCGCCAGAAGGCGTCGCGCGCCACCGGGTCGACGCCCGAGGTGGGCTCGTCGAGGATCAGCATCTCGGGCTTGTGGATCATGGCGACCGCCAGGGACAGGCGTTGCCGGTGGCCGAGGGGCAGCTGGCCCGGCAGACTGTCCACCACGGCGGTCAAATCGAAGCGTTCAACCATTTCGTCCACCCGCCCTGAAATCTCGGCAGCGGGCACCTGGAACAGCCGGGCATGCAGCTCCAGGTTCTGCCGCACCGTCAGCTCGGTGTAGAGCGAGAAGAACTGCGACATGAAGCCGACTCGGCGGCGGGTCGCGAGGTCGTGCGGGTCCACCTCGTGTCCGAACAGCCAGGCCCGGCCTTCGCTCGGCGGAAGGAGGCCGGTCAGCATCTTCATGGTCGTGGTCTTGCCGCAGCCGTTGGAGCCGAGAAAACCGAAGATCTCACCCCGGGGGACACGCAGGTTCACATGATCGACCGCGATGAATTCGCCAAAGCGCATGGTCAGATCCCGGGCCTCGATCGCGGGGTCGCCATCGTCTGCCGACCGCGGCGGAATCTCGACCGGCCGATAATTGCGGCGTTTGTCTTCCGGCAGCAGCCGGATGAAGGCTGCCTCCAGCGAATCCGCCCCCGTGCTGGCGAGCAGGCCTTCAGGCGTGTCGCTGGCCAGCACCCGCCCATCGTCCATCGCCGCAAGCCAGTCGAACCGTGCCGCCTCCTCCATATAGGCGGTGGCCACCAGCACACTCATACCGGGCCGGGAACGACGAATGCCGGCGATCAACTCCCAGAACTGCCTGCGCGAGAGTGGATCGACGCCGGTGGTCGGCTCGTCGAGGATGAGCAGGTCCGGATCGTGGATCAGCGCGCAGCAGAGTCCGAGCTTCTGCTTCATCCCGCCGGATAACTTGCCCGCCGCCCGATCGAGAAACGGCCTGAGCCCTGTGGCCCTTGTCAGCGCATCAATGCGGCGCGCCCGTTCGCCGTGGTCATGCCCAAACAGGCGCCCGAAGAAATCGAGGTTCTCGGACACCGTGAGTGTCGGATAGAGGTTCCGCCCGAGGCCCTGCGGCATGTAGGCGATACGCGGCCCCACTCTGCGGCGATGGCGTGCGTCGGCCATATCGCCGCCGACCACCTCGACCCGCCCCGTCTGGACCGCACGGGCACCAGAGATCAGCGCCAACAGACTTGACTTGCCGACCCCGTCCGGACCGATCAGCCCGGCCATGCAGCCCGCCGGAATATCGATGGTGACCTTATCGAGCGCACGCACCTTGCCGTAGCGCAGGGACAGATCCCGCAGGCGGGCAACCGGCGCGGCAGCGCCCCCGTCATCCTCGACCTGTGCATGTGCCTCCCGGCTCATTGCGGCAGTCTCGTCCGCAGTTCAGGCGGCCAATCCACTTGCGGGTCGAGCCGTACATAGGCCATGCCCGGCAGGCCGGTCTTGACCTGGAGGAGATGCTCTCTGAGCAGATCCGGGGCGATCCGGGCCTTAATGCGGAACATCAGCTTCTGGCGCTCTTCTTGCGTCTCCACCGTCTTGGGTGTGAACTGCGCGACGTCCGCCACGAATGAGATTTCGGTCGGGATCACGTATTGCGGCGCGGCGTCGAGCACAAGCCGCGCCTCGGCCCCGAGTGCAATCCGCCCGGCCTGTTCTGTCGGCAGGAAGAAAGTCATATACACATCAGTGAGATCGACCATGTTCAGCACCACGCCGCCAGGAGAGAGAACCTCGCCAGGCTGAGCGACCCGGTATTGGACCCGCCCTTCTCGCGGCGATTTCAGCACGCTGTCGTCGATATCCGCCTGAATACGCTGGACAGTGGCCCGCGCCGCCTCCACCGAGGCCTCCGCAGCGATGACATCCGACCTGGCCCGCCCTATGGCGGCTTGCGCGGCCGCCGCCTGCGCCTCTGCGGCACCGACCGCAGCCTTCGCCGCCGCAGCCGCGGCGCGGTCGTCATCGAGCTGCGCCTCGGAGGCGGCATTTTTTGAGGCGAGCTCCCGGGTGCGGACAAGCCGTTTTTGCGCGGCGTCGAGCTCAGCCTTCCTCTGGGCTATAAACGCCTCGGCGGCCTGCCTCTCGGCCTCACGCTGGGTCACCAGGCTTTGCGCGGTCTCGATGCCGATAAGCGCCCGTTGCAACTGCGCCTCGGCCTCCCGGAGCTGAGCTTCCAGAACGGCCGTGTCCATTTTCGCCAGGATCTGGCCGGCGCGGACGAAGTCGCCCTCGTTGGCCAGGATCTCCCGGATCCGGCCAGCGGTCCTGGCGGCGATATCGATCTCGACCGCCTCGATCCGACCGTTTCCGGCGGCAAATCCGTCGGGCAAATCCTGCGGTTGAAAATACCACCAGGCCCAAACGCCCAGCCCAATGACAATCGCAGCGGTGACGCCTCGAATACTTGCTTTAATGAACTTTTTCACGTCCTGGATTGCTCCACGCCAGTTGGCTCACTCATTCTTGACCATTGTATTCAGGCTGAGCGGGATCTTTGTAGACCCACATCTGAAGCTGTAGCCTACGCACGAATCATAGCAATTAGGCTGACCCATATCATTTTGTCGACAAATAAATCTCCGGGCGAGATTCCCAGTTTCCCTATTATCCCAGTTTATAATCATGGGTAGTAACTACGCGGACTGGTCAGAGATAGAGTTTCTATCCATGGGTAGTAAAATGGGTAGTATTGAGTGGCGATGGCTGATAAAAATGCACCAAGTAACTGGTTATAAATGCTTTTTAATTTTTATTCGTCGAGCAGGTGCAAAACCTTGAATGATTGTCGCGGGCCGCAGTAGGTCGGCCCGTTTCTGCCTTATTCCTTCTCGGCCGGTTTAATGGCCACGAGATCGGTCCTCAGGTGAGTCAGCACTTTCTCAGCCGTATTGCCGATAACTTTGGCCGCCAGACCGGTTTTGCCGGTGGTGCCCATGACCACCATATCAGCCTTGATTTTGTTGGCGACACTCGGGATCACTTTTTGTGCCGGGCCAGCGACAATGTGAACCTGCTCCGGGTTCAGGTGCCAGGTGTTGCGCAGGTGTTCGATTCTGGGCTTCAGTTCTTCCTCGCGCTTGCGCGTATGGGCGGCGGTATCAATGATGTCCAGATCAGCCAGCACCACCGACGTGTGTAGCGCATGCACCAGGTGCAGTTCGGTATCCATGACCTTGGCCAGCTGCCAGGCATGATCAATAATCCGGTTGTTCAGGGCCCGTTTGACCGGCTTCTCCGAGCTCAGGTCAATGGCGGCCAGAATCGGGTGTGCTTTCTTCCATTTGTTGTCTGCCACCAGCATCACCGGCGCCGGGCATTCCCGAATCAGGTGCCAGTCGGTGGGTGTGTACAGGAACGTCTCGGATCGGTGCCCGGTTTTCAACACGGTGCTGATATTCTCGCGTTCGCAATGCTCGTTAATCCATTGGTGAATCTGCTTGGCCCAGACAGTGTGGGCGACCACGTTCAGGTCGTCGCAGTCTGCCAGTGCCAGCATTTTCTCCAGCCATTCCTGGCGTAACTCGATCAGTGCCGTCCGTGCATTGTTCTGAACCACCGGGTCGGAGGGTAGGGCGTCGAGATATTCATGCACGAAGGCCACAATCTCGAGGCTGGCACCGGTTGCCCGGGCCAGTTCAATACCCCGGCTCAGTGCGGTCTGGTGCTTGTGTTTCGGGTCCATGATGATCAGGAGTTTGTCCATTCCGGGCTTCCACTAATCGGCAGATTCAGGGTGAGGGGCTGATGGCCCCGGTGTACGGGTTTAACACGCTATATTATCAGTAGAACACGGCTCGGGATGCGCATATAAGTCAAACCCCGTATAATTCACCGCTTTCTCGCAGGCCCCCGGGGCTGCGCAAACTGTATTTGGAGTCAGTAAGCCATGAGCCAGGCCGGTGAGCAGGGTACCCTGTTTGTAATTTCCGCTCCCTCGGGCGCGGGCAAAACCAGCCTTGTCGCGGAAATGCTCCGTCAGGATTCGCAGCTGGGTGTGTCGGTGTCTCACACCACCCGGCCCATGCGCACCGGCGAGCAAGACGGCGTGAATTACCACTTCGTCAGCCGTGATGAGTTCGAGGCGATGATTGCCGAGGGCGATTTCCTGGAGCATGCCGATGTTTTCGGCAATTACTACGGCACCTCACATGCGTGGGTCCGCGAGACCCTGGCGACAGGTCGGGATGTCATCCTGGAAATTGACTGGCAGGGCGCCGAGCAAGTTCGCCGCCTGGTTCCCGAGTGCGTCGGTATCTTTATTGTGCCGCCCTCAGCGGAGGTGCTGCGTGAGCGCCTGATTGGCCGCGGCACCGATGCTCAGGAGGTGATCGAGCGCCGGTTGGCAGAGGCGGAAGAAGAGTGTCGGCACGCTGCCGAGTTTGACTACCTGGTGGTGAACGACGATTTCGGCGTGGCATTGGCCGACCTGCTGGCCATCACCCGCGCCCAGCGACTGAAAATGTCGGTGCAACAGTTGCGCCACGGCAAACTGCTGGCGGGCCTGGTCAGTCGGGATTGAATCTGGTTTTCCCTGTATACAAATTGAACCGGGGACAGTAAACTACGCGGTCTGCTAAATCAGTGATTCTTTTTTGTCGGGGAAGATAATGGCACGAGTTACCGTTGAAGATTGTCTGGAAAACGTTGATAACCGCTTCCAGTTGGTCATGCTGGCCACCAAGCGCGCCCGCCAGATTGCCACCAAAGGTTCAGAGCCTATGGTAGCTGAAGAGAATGACAAGCCGACGGTTATCGCCCTGCGTGAAATCGCCGAAGGTAAGGTTACTCGTGATCTGCTGACCGAAGACGACGACGAGTAAAATCGACGGCAGGAGTGCGTACATTTACCTGCCAGCGATTGAGACCCATTGAAATCTGTCACCGCAGTTTTATAGTGTAGCTATAGAAACCTGCTGGAAGGACAAGGAAAGGCCCGGATGCATGCATTCGGGCTTTTTTGTCCCTGGCGAACAGAGAACACTGGAGGCGCGGTGTCGGAAGAGGCAACGGTTGAAGAACTGGCCAAAGAGCTCAGTTCGTATCTGGATACCAGTCGCATCAATCAGGTGCGAAGGGCTTACTATTACGCGGAGCAGGCCCATGAAGGGCAGATGCGTAAAAGTGGCGACCGTTACATTACCCACCCTCTGGCCGTAGCCCATATCCTTGCCGAGCTGAGACTGGACCATCAAAGCCTGATGGCCGCCATGCTCCACGATGTTATTGAAGACACCGGAATTCCCAAAGACGCGCTGACAGAACAGTTCGGTGAAGACGTCGCTGAGCTGGTGGACGGTGTCTCAAAACTGACCCAGATTGAATTCCGCTCCCGAGCCGAAGCCCAGGCCGAGAATTTCCAGAAAATGACCCTGGCCATGGCCAAGGATATCCGGGTAATCCTGGTCAAACTGGCAGACCGCCTGCACAACATGCGCACGTTGGGGCCGATGCCCTATGAAAAGCGCCAGCGCATTGCCACCGAAACCCTGGATATCTATGCCCCGATTGCGAACCGGCTCGGGATGCATGCCATCTCCACAGAGCTGGAAGATCTTGGTTTCTCCTCGCTGTACCCAATGCGGTCCAAGTACATTTCCAAGGCGGTCGACAAGCTGCGGGGCAGCCACCGGGAGATCATTGATGAGATTCGGGGCAAGCTGCAGGAGAAACTGGAAGAACGTGGTTTGCCCGGGCGGATTCAGGGCCGGGAGAAACACCTGAACTCCATCTACAACAAGATGAAGTTCAAACAGAAATCCTTTCATGAAATCATGGATGTCTATGCGTTTCGGATCATCACAGACACGGAAGACGATTGTTACCGTATTCTGGGTGCCGTGCACAGCCTCTACAAACCGCTGCCGGGCCGCTTCAAAGACTATATTGCCATGCCCAAGGCCAACGGCTACCAGTCGTTGCATACAACCCTTTTCGGGATGCACGTCAACATCGAGATCCAGATCCGCACCGAGGAAATGGAGCATATCGCCAATAACGGGATTGCCGCGCACTGGATGTACAAAACCGACGATTCCGGAGTCACCAACATCAATCAGTCCAGGGTTGATCGATGGGTGAAAGGGTTGATGGAAATGCGCGAGCGGGCTGATGACTCTATCGAGTTTATCGAACACGTCAAGGTTGACCTGTTCCCTGACGAGATCTACGTGTTCACACCCAAAGGCCGCATCATGGAATTGCCCAGCGGCGCCACATCGGTCGACTTCGCTTACGCCATCCACACCGATATCGGTAACGCTGCCGTAGCCTGCCGCATCAACCGCAACCTCGCCTCCCTGAGCCAGCCGCTGCAAAGTGGTCAGACCGTCGAGATCATCACTGCGCCCGGCGCCAAGCCGAACCCCGCCTGGTTGAGCTTTGTGGTCACCGGTAAGGCCCGAAGCAGCATTCGACATGTGTTGAAAACCCGCAAGCGGGCAGAGTCCATCGAGCTGGGCAGAACCCTGCTGAAGAAGTCCCTGAAAGGATTCGGTGCAAAACTGGCGGACATTAGCGATGCCCAGAAACAGGCTGTGGTGAACCACAATCAAGTCAACAGTTTTGATGACCTGATCGGCGATATCGGGCTGGGCAATCGCATGGCTTACCTGGTGGCGCGGCAGCTGGTATCTGGCAACGAAGCGCTGGATGGTCCGGCTAATCTGGAGAATGTGGAGGTCGACAAACAGGGCGCGGTGACCATTCGCGGTACCGAAGGCATGCTGGTGCGCTTTGCCAACTGCTGCAAGCCGATTCCGGGCGACCCGGTGGTCGGCATGATGGATTCCGGCAACGGCATGGTCATTCATTCCGACACTTGCTCCCGTCTGCCGGAAGACGACGAAGGCCGTGCCCGACTGACCCACCTGAAATGGGCCAAAGACATCACCGATGAGTTCTCAGTGGAGCTGCGCGTAGAGCTGGAGCGTCAGCGCGGTGTGATTGCAGAAATGGCCAACGCCGTTGCCATGGCCGATGGCAACATCGAGCGGATTAACGTGGAAGAGCAGAATGCCAAGTTCGGTATTGTCAGCCTGGTGGTTCACGTGAATGGCCGTAAACACCTGGCACGGGTGATGCGCCGGGTGCGCAACATTCGGGCGGTGACCCACATCAGCCGGGTTCGCCACTGACCAGACCGAGGTATGGTTGACAGTGGCCACGGCGAAGGGTGACGATTGGCGTTTTGAACGAGAGGAAACTACAGGTCATGACCAACAAATCTGTCATCCAGACTGAAAACGCCCCTCAGGCGATTGGTACATATTCCCAGGCGGTGAAAGCCGGGGACACCGTGTATTTGTCTGGCCAGATTCCGCTGGACCCGGAAACCATGGAAGTGGTCGCAGGTGACTTCGCCGCCAAGACCCGCCAGGTGTTTGAAAACCTGAAGGCTGTGTGCGAGGCCGCAGGCGGTGAGCTGAAAGACATCGTCAAACTGAACATTTACATGACCGACCTGGCCAACTTTGCCACCGTGAATGAAATCATGGCGACCTATTTCCAGGAACCCTACCCGGCACGGGCTGCCGTGGGCGTGGCAGCGTTGCCGAAAGGTGTGCCTGTGGAAATGGAAGCCGTGATGGTGCTCAGCTAAGGCCTTCGATGAGTTCCCGGTATCCTGCCTTGTAATCGGGGTACCGGAACTCAAAGCCGGTGGCCAGCAGGCGCTGATTGCTGCATCGCTTGCTGCCAGCTCTGCCGCCCTTACGGGCACCCTCCACCGGATCTTTACACGGCACCTGCTGCCGAACCCACGCTACCACGTCATCCAGCCGCACCGGCTCGCAATCACTACCAATGTAGAGATCGTCCAGTGGTTCTCCCTTCATGGCATTTTCTGTCAGCCAGGCGACCGCCCGGGCCGCATCCTGCTCGTGAATCCGGTTGCTGAACGGGGCAGGGGGCTCTGGGTTCATTCGCCCTTCAAGAACCTCCTCCAGAAAGCGTTGCCGGCTGTGGCCGTAAATACCGCTGAACCGGACCACGGTGGCCGGGTGAATACTGTTCAGGGCGGTCTGTTCGCCTTCGAGAATGAGTTGCCCGGTGAAGCGGTCTGGCCTGGCCTCACTGTGTTCATCCACCCAGCTGTCGTCGTTCTGGGCGTACACGCTGGTGCTGCTGATGAACAGGAGTCGGGTCAATGGTCTTGGGCCCAGGGCATGGATCAGGTTTTCTAATCCATTGATGTAGGCATCCCGGTACCCCTGTTCGTCGTAGCTTGACGGTGTCAGGCAATAGATGACTACAGCAAGGTCTTCTGGCAACGCACCTGCCAGTGTGTCTGGCCGGGTCAGGTCGGCGCCAAGTCCCTTGATTCCGGGGGGTACCTTGTCCGGGTTCCGGCGCAAGCCATACACTACGGAATTCCTGGCCAGCAAGGTGGCAATGTCGCCCCCCAGCTTGCCACAGCCCGCCACCAGGACTCGTGCCAAATGTTTGCGATCCGTCATTGCCATAGACAATTTCAATCCTTATGCTTTCGCTGATAAAGTATGTGAAACTTCGACCTGCACCCTTCGACCGGAGCTCACCATGACACTCACCGAGTTACGATACGTCGTTACGCTTGCCCGGGAAAGGCATTTTGGCCGCGCGGCAGAGCGCTGTCACGTCAGCCAGCCTACTCTGAGTGTGGCGGTAAAAAAACTGGAAGATGAACTCGGTATTCCATTGTTTGAACGGAGCAAAAGCAGTATCCGTGTGACAGAAGTGGGGCAAAGGATTATCGAGCAGGCCCAGCGTGTTTTGGACCAGGTTGGTGTGATCAAGGACATGGCCCAGGATGGCAAGAATCAACTGAACTCACCGTTAAAGGTGGGTGCCATCTACACCATCGGCCCGTATCTGTTTCCGCATCTGTTGCCTGAGCTGCGGCGTGCGGCACCGGAAATGCCGCTCTACATCGAAGAGAACTACACCGCCAACCTGCGCCAGAAACTCCGGCATTCCGATCTGGATGCCATCATCATTGCCTTGCCCTTTGAAGAACCGGAAGTGGTCACCCTGCCACTGTACGATGAACCCTTTGTAGTATTGCTGCCGGCCGACCATCCGTTGACGGCGAAAGACCAGATTACTGCGGAAGAAATGTCCAAGGAGCAGCTTCTGTTGTTGGGGCCGGGCCACTGTTTCCGGGACCAGGTGCTGGAATCCTGCCCGCCGCTGGTCGATGCCATTACCAAGCGCAACGACAGCGACAAGCCGGAGCTAGTGACCGAAGGCAGTTCGCTGGAAACCATCCGGCACATGGTGGCTTCCGGATTAGGTATTACCGTGCTGCCTTTATCTGCGGCAACGGCCATCAAATACCAGGAGGATATCCTGGCGGTGCGCCCGTTTGCGCCGCCGGTACCCTTCCGAACGGTCGCCCTGGCCTGGCGCGTAACCTTCCCCCGCCCGAAAGCCATTGATGTGTTGTCACTGGCGGCCAGCCAGTGTCGCGTAATGGAAAAGGCGAAAACCGCAACGCCGGTGGTCGCTGAGCGCGCCTGAGGGCTGTTATGACGTCACTGGACGACATTTCCGTTACCCAGCTCAAGGGCGTAGGAAGCGCCCTGGCGGATAAACTCGCCAAACTGGGTATCCGTTCCATACAGGATCTCCTGTTTCACCTGCCTTACCGTTACGAGGACCGCACCCGCGTTATTCCCATGGGCAGTTTGCGCATTGGCGACATAGCCGTGGTGGAAGGCGAGGTTATGAAGGCCGACCTGATGATGGGCCGCCGCCGATCGCTTCAGGTGACCTTACGGGATGACAGTGGTTTTCTGGTTATTCGGTTCTTCCATTTTAACGCTGCCCAGAAAAACCAGCTGACTGAGGGTGCCCGGGTTCGTTGCTTTGGCGAGGTTCGTCCGGGCCGGGCCGGATATGAGTTCTATCACCCTGAGTATCAGGTTAACCCGCCGCCCATGCCGGCGGCCGGCGAGGCAACGCTCACCCCGGTTTATCCGCTGACCGAGGGTATTCAGCAGCCCCGGGTGCGCGGCTTGTGCCAGCAGGCGCTGGGTTATCTGGCCCGCTTCCCGATCAAGGACTGGTTGCCGCCATCGCTGTTATCAGACTATCAACTGCCGGGCATCAACGACGCGGTCAAACTGGTGCATTCTCCGCCTGCCGATGCGCCGGTGCACCTGCTGATGGAAGGCCGGCACCCGGCCCAGCAGCGACTGGTGATGGAGGAATTGCTGGCCCATCAACTCAGCCTGTTGCAGGTGCGAGAGCAGATTCAGGCCCAGGCGGCGTTACCCCTGCTGCCGGCCGGTGACTTGCCGGAGCAGTTCCTTGAACAACTCCCCTTCAGCTTGACTGGCGCCCAGAAACAGGTCATGAAGGAGATCCGGCAGGACCTCAGCCAGACTGTCCCAATGCTGCGTCTGGTTCAGGGGGATGTTGGTTCGGGTAAAACCGTGGTGGCGGCTCTGGCGGCGCTGCAAGCCATTGGCTCCGGTGCTCAGGTGGCATTGATGGCCCCCACAGAGATTCTGGCCGAACAGCATTTCCGTAACTTCCAGGGTTGGCTTGCCCCTTTGGGGATTGAACTCGCCTGGTTGTCTGGCAAGGTCAAGGGCAAGGCCCGCCAGGAGGCGCTGGCGGCAGTGGCCTCGGGTCAGGCGCAGGTGGCGATCGGAACCCATGCGCTGTTCCAGGACGAGGTCCGGTTCCATCGTCTGGCCCTGGTGATTGTTGATGAACAACACCGCTTTGGTGTGCACCAACGACTGGCGTTGCGTGAGAAGGGTGTGGGCGGCCAGTTGGCCCCCCATCAGTTGATCATGACGGCAACACCGATCCCTCGAACCCTGGCGATGAGTGCTTACGCAGACCTGGACACCTCGGTGATTGACGAGCTGCCGCCGGGCCGGAAGCCGATAGACACCATTGTGCTTCCGGATACCCGGCGTAATGATATTGTTGAACGGGTGCGCAGCGCCTGCCGCGAGGGCCGCCAGGCATATTGGGTCTGCACGCTGATTGAAGAATCCGAAGCGTTACAGTGTCAGGCGGCGGAGGTGACGGCGCAGGAGCTGGCGGAGCGACTACCGGATCTGAAAATAGGATTGGTCCATGGCCGGCTCAAAGCCGTAGATAAGGCCGGCGTAATGGAACGCTTCAAGAACGGCGAGCTGGACTTGTTGGTGGCCACTACCGTCATCGAGGTGGGGGTTGATGTGCCAAATGCTTCGTTGATCATTATAGAGAACCCGGAGCGCCTTGGGTTAGCGCAGTTGCATCAGTTGAGAGGGCGTGTGGGCCGGGGAGAGCAGGCCAGTTTCTGCGTACTGATGTATCACCCGCCATTGTCAAATAATGGTAAAGCCCGTTTGCAAGCACTCAGGGATAGCCAGGATGGTTTTTTCATTGCCGAGAAAGACCTTGAAATTCGTGGCCCGGGCGAAGTGTTGGGTACCCGTCAGACGGGCCTGATGCAGTTCCGGCTTGCGGACTTTGAACGCGACAAGGGCTGGATTGAACCCGTTAAAGAGATGGCGCCGGCGCTCATGCAGCAGCCAGCGGTGGTATCCGCTCTGATCAGACGATGGCTCGGAGAGAATATTCGGTATGGCGAGGTGTGAGGCCGAAACCATACTGTGTTGGTACATTGTGGTCTGGCCCACTTTCTTCTCATAGTTTGCTTGAATTTAGCTGCACAATGCAGCCAAATAGGTATGAAACCTTCTTTTGGAGATAGTTATGGAGCTCCCTGTTGCGGTTCAGCAAGCACTTGGCGACAGTGCCGCTGGGGTGTCGCTGAGGAATGCGGACCAGGTTCAGCCGCAGCACCTGCTGCGCATGGTGTTGCTGAACGACAGCGAAGGTAATCTGCAGGCCATTTGCCGGAGGGACGACCTGCTGGATCTGGAAGCGCTGAACAAACAGCTCGGCCGTGATCTCAGAATGATGCAGCGGCGCGAGCAGGTTCGGGTGCGCCAGCGCTCCGGACTGCAGGAGTTGCCCGCCTTGCCATCGTTGACCGGTTGGCCGACGGTGATCGACCAAAGGGTGTACGAGCTGGAATGCGTTGCCCTGGAATTGGCGGATCAGAAACTGGCGATCATGATGCCGGCGGAGGAATTTCACCAACTGACGGCCAAGGCCGAGCGCCATGACTTCGCAGTGGATACTGGCACCATCTGTGTGAATCTCGACAATCATGGTGCTGATCGGGACCAGCTGCATTCGGCGCTGAAGAAATTCACTGGTCTGCGTATCCAGCAACGGCTGGAGGATACCCTGGAATTGCCGCCACTGCCTGAAACCGCCCAGCGCATCATCCACCTTCGGGTAAACCCGAACGCCGTGATGGGTGATCTTGTGGATGTGGTGGAGAGCGATCCCAGCCTGGCGGCCCAGGTGGTGAGCTGGGCATCCTCTTCGTTTTATGCCGCCGCGGGGCAGGTACGCTCGGTTCACGACGCGGTGTCGCGGGTTCTGGGCTTTGACCTGGTGATGAACCTCGCCATGGGCCTGGCACTGGGTCGGGCACTCAAGCACCCCAAAGACCACCCGGATGGCTACGTGGACTACTGGCAGCAGGCCATCTGGCAGGCGCAATCGGCGGGTATCCTCGCCAGTATGATGCCCAGGGGCAGGCGCCCGATGTTTGGCCTGGCGTATCTGGCGGGCCTGCTGCACAACTTTGGCCACCTGGTGCTGGCGCAAGTGTTTCCGCCCCATTTCAAGCTGGTATGCCGCTCTCTGGAAGTCAATCCACACATCGATTCGAGTGTAATCGAGCACTACCTGTTGGGCATCACCCGTGAGCAAATCTCCGCCCAACTGATGGAAAACTGGGGCATGCCAGACGAAGTAACCCTGGCTATTCGTTATCAAAAGAATCCCACCTACGATGGCCCCCACAGCGATTACGCCCGATTGCTTTGGCTGGGGCGCCAGTTGCTGACAGAGCGAGGGGTGGCCCTGGGGGCGGGAAAACTGGCTGACGCTTCTGTCTACGAGGAGTTGGGCCTGGATCGGGAGGCTGTGGAGGAGCAGTTTGATGAACTGGTCAACAGCAAAGACAGCATCATGGCCATGGCCGGCATGATGGGCCAGGGCTCATAAAAAAGCCGGCCTTCAGTGGCCGGCAAATTCACCCGCTTTGCAGAGTCGTCCGAACTTATCAGGAGAAAACAACACAGGTTACTGCCCCGGATGCATGGGGGCAGTGCCCTTGTTTAAAGTTAGACAAGCTGCGGGAAAAGAAAAGCACGGAACGCTGCTTCCCAATCAATGAGCGCAACGTCAGGTTTTCACGCAAAGCAAAACTATTGATTTGCTTTGCTATATTTCTCTGGGCGCCCACCTTCCGGTTACAAAAAATTACAAAATAGCGACCGCTCAATCGAAACGATGGTGCCTTATGGCGGTTGCCGCCCGGCGTACCTCGTCTGAATGGGCCTGTTCGACGGCATGGCGTTCTTTATCCATCTTCTGTACAAAGCGGCTATCGGTGGCCTGCCGGGCCCGGTGAGTCGGCATGTGCTGAATCTTGTCGTGAACCTCCTGAAACACACGGAACGGTGATTTTTCCAGCAGGTCCGGGGCAACGTGGTCCAATAGGCCCTTGAGCCGCAGGCAAGCCTCTGAGTACTCCACCTGGTCTTCCTCCACCGCCATGGCAATAATGCGGATGCTTTCAATCATTTCGTCCCGGCGTTTGGCCTGGAACTCCTCTGATTTTTTCTGGCGCAACCGGTGTTCCGAGATCGCCCGGGCCTGGCGCCAGATGTAAAACAGAAGAATGCCTATGGCCACCAGGCCAATAACGATGATGACCAGCTGGAGCCCTCTGGGCATGATGTGTCTCCCTGTGGTGAATGTGTCAGGCCTGCTTGCGTTGCGCCTCAGTTTGCCAGACTTTGACACTCACTACCTGCCCATTCAACACGGAGGTGCCGGAAACCGGGTCCACATCGGCGTCGTTCAGCACGTCATTGATGCTGACGCCAGCATGGGCCGCTGCCGTGGACTGGCCGGTGCCCGGGCGATGATGACCCCAGCCATGGGGGATGGACACCACGCCGGGCATAATATCCTCGGTCACTTCCACCGGCAGGACCACTGATCGGCCACCGGAGCCGATTTCCGCCTGCTGGCCATCAGTCAGCCCACGGGTTTCGGCATCCACTGGGTGCATCATCAGTGTGCAACGGCTCTTGCCCTTAACCAGACGCTGGCTGTTGTGCATCCAGGAGTTATTGCTGCGCACATGGCGCCGGCCGATCAGCTGCAAGTCATTGGCTTTGCCGGGCTCCAGCAAGGCTTTCAGCCGTTCCACATCGGCAAGATATCGGCGTGGTGCCAGATTTATCTTGCCATCCCGGGTATACAGGCGCTCCGGCAGCGAAGGTTGCAGGGGGCCAAGATCAACGCCGCTGGGATAGTCTTTCAGCAAGGACAATGACAAACCTTTGGGTAACTCCTGCCAGCGCCGATTCAGGGGGCTGAGTTTGGCGAGGCCTTTCAGTGGGTGGCGCTTGGGCAAGCTGTCAATCGCCAGGTCCAGTGCCGGCTGAACCAGCTTGCCCGCCTTGCCCAGGTTGGCGCCGTAGGGGCCGGTGCGCAGCAGGGCGTTCAGAATCGGGTCTGGCCCCAGGGCTTTGAATGCCTTCCAGCCCAGCTCAGAGCGTAGCGGCAAGCGTCCGCCTTTGCGGGCTTTTTCCAGGCGGTGAGCCAGTTCCAGAAGAATCTGCCAGTCGTGGCGAGCGTCTGCTATAGGTTCAAACAGGGCTTCGCTGTATTTGGCCACGTTGCGAACCGCAAACATGCTGAAAATCAGATCGTAATGGCTGCGCTCAAGCGCGGCGGTGGGCGGCAGTATTATGTCGGCGTGCCGAGTGGTTTCGTTCAGGTAGTAGTCCACCGACACCATAAACTCGAGACCTTCGAGGGCCTCATCCAGTCGCTGGCCGTTAGGGTTCGACAGAACCGGGTTCCCGGCCACGGTTACGAATGCACGGATTTGCCCATCACCGGGAGTGAGCATTTCATCGGCCATGGTGCTGGCTGGGTACTCGCCGGCGAACTCCGGCAACCCTCGAACCCGGCTGTGTCGCTTGGCAAAGTGCCCATTCTGGCCAGACAGGGCACCCAGAGCCACCAGATCAACGGCGGGTTGGGTAAACAGAACGCCGCCGGGAATATCCAGTTTGCCGGTCAGGATGTTGAGGCAGTAGGCCAACCAGGTGGTGGTGGCACCGAACGCCTGGGTGCTGGTGCCCATTCGGGTATACAGCGCGGCCTTGCGGGTGTTCGCCAAATCCCGGGCCAGTTGGCGAATGTCGTCTGCAGCAATGCCGGTGGGTTCTGCGACCGATTCCGGGCTGAAGCCCAGGGCGGCCAAGCGCAGCAGGTCCATGTCTTTCACCAGCCGCTCAGCCGCGCCGGCGTTAACCAGGTTCTCCGCAAACAGGGTATGTACCATGGCCATCAGCAGCAGGGCATCGGTGCCGGGGCGAACAAAGTGAAACTGGTCCGCGAGTTTGGCGGTTTCCGTACGGCGGGGGTCGATCACAACCAGCTTGCCGCCACGCTGTTTCAGGGCTTTTATCCGCCCGCGTACGTCCGGCACCGTCATCAGGCTGCCATTGGAGGCCATCGGGTTGCCGCCAATGCAGATGAACAGGTCGGTGTTGTCGATGTCCGGAATTGGGAACAGGATCTGGTGCCCGAACATTTCCAGGCTGGCCAGCATATGCGGAAGCTGGTCGTTGGAGGTGGCAGAAAACCGGTTCTGCGTGCCAATGGCATGCAAGAACGGCATGGTGGTCATCAGGGTGCCGTGATTATGCACATTGGGGTTGCCCAGGTACACACCAACGCTGTTTTTGCCGTGCTGACGGCGAACCTGATGCAGGCGGCTGGCGACCAGGTCAAAAGCCTCATCCCAGGATATTTCTTGCCAACCGTCAGCGGTTTTGCGTACTGGCTTTCTGAGCCGCTCCGGGTCCTCGTGCAAATCCTGCAGCGCCACCGCTTTCGGGCAGATGTGGCCTTGGCTGAGCGGATCTTGCTCGTCGCCCTTGATGGAGGCAATCTTGCCCTCCTTCACCTCAATGGCGACGCCACACATGGCCTCACAAAGATGACAGGTACGGTAGTGTGTGCCGTTTTGCATGGAGCTCTCCCGGGTTTTTGTTTTAAGTTTCAAGTTGCAACCAGATTATCAGGAAATGGCGGCAGGGTGAAAGAATGGTTGGGCCTTGTGGTTTAATCTGGTCCATAAAAAAAGGCCAGTCCGGAGACTGGCCTTTGCCTGGGATTAATCAGTTTTGCGTAAAGGGTGACACATACCTGAGTTGAAGCTCCTCAGGTGCAATTTCAATCGTCAGTTCTGTGTTTACGTCAATCACCACGCTGACGATCGAATTCACAACAGTGCCTGCGATACTGCAGATGAGCCCGGAAAGAAATCCGGTTCCCAAATTGCACAGTGCTGATTCCTCCTCTAGAAAACTAACCGTAGCTTCACCCAAGAGCCTGGTTGGCAGCAAGATGGGTTCCACGTTTCGCTGTTCAATGACCAGTCGGCCATCGTCAAGAAACGTGATAGGGCCAGAAAGCTTGAGCCCATCGATCGGGAAACTCCGGAGGTTATCCTCGAGCCGCGTGTTCGCCAAACCGCTCAGCCTGACGTTCAGGTACGGTGCATCCAGATAGACATCAAGTTCTGTCTCGAAGGTCAGTTGACCATCTCTTTGAACGATACTGCCGTCAATCAGTTCGTCCCGGTTCTCACCCTGGTATCGCATACGCAAGGCGAGAGGGCCGGTGTCGAACCGTTGATCGGTCTGTATGTCGGTGGTTGCAAGTGCAGCCAGAATAATATTACTTAACTCGACCCATATATCCGCAGAGGTTGTGAGCAAGACAGATGGGTGTAGCTTTACCGGTACACTCATGGTGCCATCATCGGTGTCTAGAGTAGGCTCACCCGCAACCTCGACGTCGAGATTGGCCGTCAGGAAAATAAATTCCTTAAATTCCTCACAAGTCTCTGCATCCAGTCGACAACCGATTTTGCCCTCATTCTCGAGAACGCCACTATCGATGTTGGTAATGGCAAGTTTCATGGAGTTTTCGGGGATTCCATCAATGACTTTGTCTTCCTGGTCATCCAGGGCGAGGTTGGCATTGACGTCTCTGCTCGGCAGGTTTTTCAGGGGCAGAAACACGGACTGCCTGACAATATCCTTTGCAGTGAATCGATTCTCAAGAGAGTGACCACCGGATGCAAGATCAACAAGGCTTCGACCCGGATCTGCGTATTGGCTCAGAAGTTTGGTATACAGTTTTGCACCGGCCTTGTTTGTAATGCCGTCTGTCAGTTCGTAACGGTAGGTTCCGGTACCGTCTGTACTCCACTTTTCAAGGGGGACGGCATGCAATTCGCGGCCGTTGTTAATAACAAGGCTATAATCGGTAACCTCCTCCCACTGGCCATCTTCCTGCAGTTTCTGAACGATAAAGGTTTCACCAGCCGTGACAGTGTCAGGGTCTATATCCTGTGAGAAACGGACAATGATGGGCTCGTTGGCCGGATGCTCTGGGATGGGGAGCAAATCATCCAGTGGGCGTGTGCCAAAATTCGCAGACGGTTGTGTTTCACTGGTGATACCACCAAGGCACCGGCCTTGTTTTCCGGCTTCTTCATCCAGGTCTGTTTTTGCGCAGGGATAACCCGGAGAAGTCGTCAGTGCGATAGGGCCAACGGTTGTTGGTGCTGAATCACCCGTCGCCTCAAGCCGGAACGGAAGGGTCGTAGATGCTAACAGGTTACCCGAAAGATCAGTAAGACCGTTCATTGAAAGCGTGTAATCAATACCCTGCTCCAATGGATCTGCTGGCTTGACAATCAGAGTAGACCCATCAAGTCGCAGGGATGCGGAAACGCTGCTGGAGGTGCTTTCGTTATAGAGCCTGATGCTGTCAGCGCTGATTGAAGAAGGCAGCAGGGGTTTCGAGAAGTAAACGACAACCGGATCTGAAGGGCGCTGCAAGCGGTCGTTCTCTCCGGGCACCCAGCTTTTTATGAACGGTGATTCAACATCGATGAATTCACCGGCTGCCGGTGCATCATCCGGGTTTCTGTAGCCTTCAAGCCGGAACGAAATCAGACCGGAGGCAACGTCCACGCCTAAAACGTCTGGTTCTATAACGCCTACGGCATCAATGGTAAGGGCGCCTTCCTCTACGATTGCAGTGCCAATCAGGTGCACATGCAGTAACCCCTGTGCCAGTGCACCATTGGCGATGACATTCTCGGTGTTGAGCCCTAGGTCGAGAAAGAGCTCAAGGATGCGAGGTGCGTTCTCGTCGCTGGTGTATGGGTTGGGCAACAGGAAACCTTCCGCATCGGACAGAAAGCGGACTGCAATCTCGTCGGAGGAAAAGCCGGCCGGCACTGCACCGGCAACCTTGACTTCAACGCTTGAGCCGGTCAGCAAAGTGCCACGGTCAATGCGTAACGGGATGCTTTGGTTGTTTGCTTCAAATTGCGGGATGTAGCCTAACTCCGCGAAGACGGTCCCTCCCACGGTGGTCGTAGTGTCCTGCCCCAGTAGAAGGGATCTCAGACCCACGGTGTTGAAGCTCTCACCGGAAAGTGAAAGCTCTCCCAGGCTGGTCGTTGCCGTTTGCGGGAGCCGCTCACGCTTACCCAGGGGCGAGCGCGAATCAAGAGGCTGGAAGGACAGGCTAAAGTCATCCGACAAATTCAGCGGCGCATCCGCCAACGTGCTGCGGATTTCCTCACTCAGGTAAAGGGAGTAAGTCTGAGCTGGGTCCAGATCTGACTCAGGATCAATCGTCACCCTGTGGCCGCTGACGTACAGTTGCGCGTCAACGGGCTCATCCTGGCTGTCCAGTAAGGCAATGGTGTCGCCATACCGTAGACTCTGCTCGTCTACCGGCTCGGTAAACTGGATCCTCAGCGAGGACATGTCTGTTACAGGATATTTGCTGTCGCCCGCTGGAATGACGCGAGCCACATCAAAGCTGGTGGCTTCTGTACGACTAAGTAACGAACCGGTGGTGGCAGGCGCGGTGGTAAACTTGATGCCGCCCCCGGGAAGCGTCACCAAACCACCAGCAGAACCTGCCTTGAGGTCAGTATTGGTTAGGGTGTAACGGGTGCCAGGCAAGAGTGCCTGAGCTGGCTGAATTGCAATACCCCGATTTTCTGCCGTCATTGTGGCGTCGGTGAGTGCCACGATATCGCCATGCTCGCTTTTAAGCTGAAGGCTGGACGCAAGCTCTTCTTCAGGCGTTGTAATCCCCTGAGTAAAGCGCAAAAAGATCGGGGTGCTGGTGGCAACAGCGGCTTGCCCCGCCATGGGGTAACTGAAAGACAGGTCGGCTGCCGAAACTTCTGAGCGGTTTATCGTTTGCTTGTCATCGCCGCAGCCTGCAATAACAGTTGTGGCTAAGGCCAGAGCCAGGATTGATCGTTTCATACGGCACCTCATCAGAACTTGAAGGTCACAGAGCCGGCGACAACGTGTACGTCGCCATCGGTTTCGACGGTTTCATCGGCGGTTTGGCTACCGAATGGCGTTACCTGGAAGTCCCGTTTCTGCAGTTGCTGGTACTGATAGCCAAGGTCAAACCGGATGGGGTAGGCAAGCAAACGTGTGCGTTCATATTCAGCGCTTACACCAAGGCCGATCACGATCTTGTCGTTGTCGAAATAGTTAATCTCAGGATTCTGGGTCGTTTTGAGCGGTGATTCTTCGTAAGCAATGCCGGCGGTGATGGCAAATGTGTTTGTCAGCTGGTACTCGCCGCCAAGTCTTGGCACAACAATGTCGTCGAACCCGATTCTCAAACCGTTACCTACACCGCTTTGGTTCCTGATGGTGTCGTTGGCAAAGACGTCTTCAAGTTCAGACCACTTCTGATGTTCTATGCTGCCCCCAACGCGCCAACCGTCGCCCCTGTAGTGTAGCCCCAGAGCGAAAATCTCCGGCTGGAATGAATCGATGGTTGTGATTGCCAGTGGTAATCCGGGTTCCGGTATAACCTGAGGGACCACCACATTGGCATCGATCGTGGTTTTGGAATTGGAGCTGGCCCGGTAGGCTATCGCGGTCTCAAAGCCGCTGATAAAGCACTCCTTGTCCGGGCAGAATGTCTCTCCAAGATCGGCATTGATACTGGCAATGCCCTTGATGGATGGCTTGGCGTTGGCACTGAATCTCTCCTGGCTGGTGTCGCCGGCCAGAGTGGAGCGAGTGTCAAGACTTGTCTCCGCCTGCAGGGTGATGCGCGCCGCCACGCCCACATCAATGCCTCGCCAGAGCTTGGTTGCACCACCGATGTTCAGGAATAGGGGTTCCCGGCCGTATTGCAGGAACTGGCCGTCTTCCGAAGTTTCGGATTCAAAGCTCAATAGTTCTTTGCCATATTTTTCAACGCCAGCGACAAACCCAAGGTAGAGAGGGTATCCGGAACGGGTCAGCGAGCCCAGGTTGGTTTTCATGCCAATCAAAACATGCTGGCTTGGCGAGTCTGACACAACATCGCCACTCCGGTTGGGCCCACTGGCTCGCAATTCCTGCTCAGCATGTAGCAAACCGACGGTCAGCTCGCCTCGGGGGTCTTTAGCTAAATAAGCCGGGTTGTAGTAGGTGGCGGAGACTTGAGTATTGAACATAGACAACGCCTGAGCAGAGGCCACGTCGCTCGGCATTACACCATAGCTGGTGCCGAGGTTTCCCATACTGGCAAAAACGGGCATTGACAGGGTAAGGCTGATCGCCGAAATAGAAGTACAGAGAACTTTCTTGCCTGGAAAGTGAAAGTCGTGCATTTGAACACTCCGTTATTATCGTCTTTTGTTGGTTGCCGGACCTGTGTCCGGTTTATTTTTGTAACGATACGTTAATGCTTTTTCGGGGTGAGGGGCTTGGCTTTGAAGACAAATATCATGTGCTAATGGGCCAACAATGTTTTAACCCTGCGAAACAAATAATAGTTTTTTGAAAGGATCGACAGGGCGAAACTCTACGTGCATTTAGTTTTGTGATGCTGTTCGCAGTTTTGCTTTGTTGGGTGAGCCAGTCAAGATGCGGGATGCAAAGTGTAAAAAAACGGGCGGTGCTGTCTCGCCGGGTGAGGAGTGTGATGTCACGCCCAAAAAACAAAACTCCCCAAAAAGGGGAGTTTTGTAGGGTAGCTAACTGACGTTATCAGTTAAGCATTGCGCTGCAGCTTCCGGCGAACTGTCAGCAGCCCCAGGATACCGAGACCAAGAAGACCCAGTGTGCCCGGCTCAGGTACTGTAACGGTGTTGCCGTTAAACTCGGTCAAGTGGCTGAGCTCAAGGTCTTCCAGTTTGTTGAAGCCGAAGTAGCTCAGCAGGTCGAACACGCCCCAATCCATGCTTTGCTCGTTTTTGAACAGAACGTGTTTCCGGGCGTCTTTCACCAGAAAGTAAGACGGCATAGTCATCAGCTGGAACGCAATGACGCCGGCATCTTCTTCCGTCACGATAAAGCTGGCAGGTTCGGTTTTACCAGCAAAGGTAAGCTGAGTGCCGACAATGCCTGATGCCCACTCAGTTTCTGACACTGCTCCTGAGTTAAGACCAATTGCTTCAGCGAGAAAGGTATCCTCACCACCCACGTCAATACCACCGGCGATGGTGTAGGCAAAGGCGCTGCCGCTGACACTGAAGGCCAGTAACGCACCGAATAACATAGTTTTGATTTTCATCATGACACACTCCTTGAGATCAACACCTGTCGGTGACCAACGGCACCCTGTATCGGTTTTGCCACTACTCGTTCCCTCAGGCTCTGTAGTGTCGAGTTTCCATACGGATGACAAAGTAGATAAAGCAAGCGGCGGGCCACAATTTCAGGCTATTGATCAGTATGAGATTTTCGTCTCGTTTAATATCGGAGTGTAAAGTTATCTGACATCGGGGATAAAAAGGTGATTAACTGAGCTGCCTGGGTTCCTCAAGGAGCCGGGTGCCGGAAGTGTCTGCCATGGCAGACAGGGTTTGGTACACCTGTGTGGTCCTGGACACCGCCAGGGTTAAGCCTTCTCCGTCAATCAGCTCGATAGGAAGGTCCGGGTTGATGTCGTGAAAAACCCTAAGGTGAGACACCGGGGTGCTGGCATTACTGCTGCCGTGAATCAGTTTCAGGGGCAGGTCGCAGGTTTGCAGCAGGTGGCTCCAATCCTGAATCATGATTCTCAGATCCTCCAGGTACCCGGCCCCGAGTTGATTCACATAGAAGCCATACGCTGCGATCACCCCCTGTTTAAGGGAACTTCGGCTGATGACATGCTCATCCGGCTCAACGCCTTCAAAAATCACTTTGGGCCACTGTTCCGGCCCGAGTTTTCTCATCCTTAGAATCAGCAGCCGAATCATCAGCCGTGCCAGCCACGGAGCGTGGCGGGCGGCCTGAATGAAGATGGCTTGATGAGCCGGCATGGCGTTGATCTGCTCCAGTTCCTTGAAGGGGGGAGCTGCGGATACGGAAACAATGCCATTGATCCGGACGTGCTCACATTTCGTCAGAGCCAGCGCGGGTATCAGAGCGACTTCGTGGCAGAGCACAGTCACCTGCGTGATCGATAACGATTCAAGCACCGCCAGGATATCGTGGCATTGGCTTTCCAGAGGGTCTTCGGATTTGTCTGACGGCTCTGTGCGGCCATAGCCGGCTCGCTCAACGGCAATCACATCCAGTCCATGCTCAACGGCCAGTCGCCGTTCCTCTGGAAAATCCCCGGCACCGAAAGAGGGGCCGTGCAGGAAAAGAACGGGGCGCCCGCTTGGCTTGCCAAATCGTCGCCAGCCGATCCGCCGTTGGTCTCGAGCTACCTCATGGATGCTCATGGGGTAGTCGTCGTAGTGAGCGGACAGCAGATCCCCCTTTGTCGTCGCGGTATGCATTGCGGTCGCCGCAGAGGCAGCCATGGTGGCCGCCTGCACCTGGCTTTTGGCGCCGAGTTTCTGCAACAGGCTCTTGATCTGTTGCCGCACGGTGGCCACGGAACTGCCTCGCTCCCTGGCGATCTCTTCTGACGAGCAGCCTCGGGACAGGAGCGCGAGAATATGGCGCTCACTAACAGATAGGCCGAAGACGTTCGCAAACGCCAGGTCGATGGATTCCGGCCAGTGTTGTTGCAAGGCATTCAGCACGAAGGTTTTCAGCTTCTGCTGGTACATACCCACGAGAATCAAAGGCAGGGCATGCTCATCGCTGTCTTTTCGATAGGCCTTAAGCAACGTGGGCCCTTGAACGGTGGCAAGGCGCTCCTTGAACTGATGGAACGCCTCCGGGCTGATACCAAGAGCGACCAGGCCATCACCGGATTGCATATCAAACAGCTGGGCCGCGCCCACGTTGAGCGCGACCACCTGGCCAGACTCATTGAGGGCCAGGGCGGGCGCTGTGTGGTCATGCCTCGCAGCGGGCAGGTGATTGCAGATTACGCAGAAATTTTCCGACACCGGGGTGGCAGCTACCACCACGCGGTGCTGACGCCCCCATGCCCGGATGAGTGAGTTTCGCCGGGCCGTTGAGCCGCTGGCGGCGGATCTTTCTGCTAAACCCACACTCAGGGTAGCGGATGTGCGCGCCGGTTCGCCCGATACCTGAACTTCAGGGCAAGCATGGATTCACAAGAACCGGTGCAGATGCCATGGCGCCTCTACCGTGTGGTTGCCCGCAAAGGGTTGTCGAACCAGAGGGAGCACTGAATGCCGTCCAGACCCGATTGGAACATGCAGCCGCCGGTTACTCGCTACCCTGGTGGCGCCGATACTACCCGCCAGCCGGGCTTCTGCGTGAATATCCGGCCACCTTCTAGGGAGGCTGAACCGCTGTCGCCGACCTTCGCTACCTTGCTTGAACGCGCATTTCCGGAACCGGCCTTTGGTAACTTACCGAAACCGCCGGCTCACCCGGTTGGCCCCGAGCCCTGGCTGGAATGGCTCGGGTATTGGTACCATCGGATGATTCGGTACGCCGGTTTGCCGGTATTCGAAATGCCCAAAGCACTGTCATCGCCGGATAAACCCCAGTATTACCGAATGTATTGCCCGGCCTACGAGGGTACCGAGAACGTCAGCTTGTCACTTTTGAAGTGGCTGTTGACGGTTTCAATGGCGCCGCAAACCGACATCCTTGTTCGTGAGGCAATGAACAGCCTTGAGGCACTGATGAAATCGCTGGCGGCCGGTGCTCCAACCTCCGCCAATACCCTGCGCTTCCTGTTCGCGGCGTTCGAGGCACGGCTGCCCGTCGTCAGCCTGGGCCACCACATGTTCCAGATCGGCATCGGGGCATCCGGCATTTGGCTGGACAGTTCGTTTACCTCTGGAACGTCGGTTATGTCGGCCAATCTGGTGCGGAATAAAGCGGCCACCAGCGACTTTCTGGCCAAAGCGGGTATTCCGGTTCCCCGGCAGGCACTGATCACGGAGGAGGCCCAGCTGAAGCCAGCTGCCGGGGCTCTGGGGTTTCCATTGGTGTGCAAGCCGGCGGATCTGGACGGTGGCCAGGGCGTTCATCTGCATTTGAAAGACCTGCCTTCGCTGGCGAAGGCTTTCCGGCAGTGCCGGGAGCTGAGCAAGCAGGTGCTGGTTCAGCCCCAGGTGCAGGGCCGGGATTACCGTTTAACGGTGCATGCGGGGGAGTGTGTCTGGGCGATCGAACGGGTTCCGGCTCGAGTGATTGGTAATGGCAAGGACACCGTGGCGGCCCTGATCGACCATGAAAACGCCCGGCCAGAGCGCTCAGGCACCGGTCACAGCCCGCTCAAACCACTGCCAGGTGTGGACTCCGCCAAAGACCTGTTGAAGGCTCAAAACCTTAAGCCCACCAGCGTGCCTGAAAAAGGGCAGATCGTTGTCCTGTCGCATTTACCGAATGTCGCTGCCGGTGGCCAGCCCGTACCCATATTCTCCGAAGTGCACCCGGACAATGCCGAGTTGGCCGCTACAGTGGCGCGCCTGTGCCGGCTGGACCTGGCTGGCATCGATCTGATTATGCCGGACATTCGTCGGCCCTGGCGTGATACCGGCGCCTGGGTGATCGAAGTGAACGCGCAGCCGGATATTGGCCAGACCACCGCTGCCCACCTGTACGGCGAATTGCTCGAAAGGATGCTGCCGGAAACGCCGGTTGAGATTCGCTACGTTGAGGGCCGGGAGAATGATGTCTGGGGCCCGGGGGACAGGGTGAGTTGTCAGGGGCGTTTGTGGAATGGACTAAGCTGGCAGCCATTGCCGGAGAAACAGGCAGAGCGGGTTGCCTGGGCACGGCAGTGCCTTTTGGATGACCAATGCCAGGGTATCTGGCTGGATAAAGAGAGTTGGACGTGGTTCAGGCAGGCCGCCACGGATCTTGCGATCCGGTGACGGCTTTAGAAAAGCTAATGTCAGACCGGGTTGAAGTACTCTGCGCCACCGAGACCGGGCAATGGAATAAACTTGGTTGGGCCATTATCGCCATCGCGACAGGCCGCATCGTGGCTGTTGGAGGATATGGCCGTCGCTGGGTCGCGGTCGGTTTGAGTATTGGTCTCATCCACATACACGCGAGTCGTTTCCTGCGAATTGCCGTCCAAAAGGAAACTGACGCCAGCTACCAGGGGTGCGCTGGGTGTAGAGGAATAGCCAATCGTGGCATTGGTTGGGCAATCCAGCCGCGATTGGTCTGATCTGCCTCGCAAGAAGCTCGCTTCGTCTCCAACAAACTCGAAGTCCGCAGTCATGAACTTATCATTGCCACCGTTCGACAGGGTTTCGATAAAGAGCGTTTCGGCATCCTCACCACTACCGAATACGATAGAGCTAGTTTCGGCATTTTCATCACCGCGGTAGGGTGATTCGACATACAACTTGTAGATATCATCTGGCGTGTTGTTGCCCAACTCAGTCGGGGCCACAAAAACAGACGCAAAGTTGTTGAACTTAACCTGCGATGCCGTGCCACCATTGGGTGTGGTGGTGATGCTCAGGTTCGGCGCATCAAAGGCGTACATGCCTTTGAAGTCGTTATCGGCTAAACGCTGTTTGAAAAATCGGCTTCGATTTGGATTGGCGTACTCAAAACTATTCAGGGCATTTTGCTGTGCTTGGGAAAACTCGCCAAAGACGTGAGTGTCGGTAAAACCAAACGCTAAATTGTAGTTTTTGTTGTTAAGGGTGATATCGACCGGCGTGCTTTCTTCACGACCGCCGTTGCCGAAACTGAAAAAGAAATTATCCATGATAATCTGGCTTCTGCCGTTGTCACCACTGCTTTCACCAACCCATTCTCTAATGAGGCTGACTTCACCATTAATCGTTGCGACGACGGTGCTTGAATCGGCCGGGTCGACGAGCTCACAATCATTGAACAGTAGAAGGGCACTTTCTCTGAAGAGTGCTGCGGTACTGGTGCTGTTCGGGTATGCCCCAAGTTCTGCTTCGTTATTCGCAACAGCTTTGAACGCCACGTAAAAGGAATTGTCGGGTATGTCCACGGCTGGGTTAGAGGGTGTTGCTACGTCGCCAAAGTTGCTCGCGCCACATCTAAAGTTGGTGAAGTCATCTTTATTTATCCAAAACGAAAGCCTTCCTGTACTCGACGTAGAGGTACCCTCAATGAACTGCTGGCGTAAGAGGTTATACAATTCGGCCGGGAACGCCTGCTCTGGCAGCCCTTTCATCTCATCCAGCGCCGCCGCCGGATCCTGGCTAAACGCAAACGCGGCCGGGAAAGTTGGCTCATCCGGCGTCGTATCCTCTTCCACCTGCTGATTTCCAGACGAGCTGGAACCACCACAACCCACCAGCGCCAGTGAGGTGGTTAAAACCGCTAAACCCAGGAGATTCTTCTTTGTATTCATGGTCGACATCCATTCTGATCACGGGATTAAGTACCCGAACAGAGTAGGAGAGCGACACAATCGGAGCATCTACCATCTGGTATAAAAGTTGAGTTCTTCAGGGAAAAAAGTTGTAAAAGTATGTAAAACGCGGAAGTTTGGCAGCCAAAGTGGGCGACGAACGTTAAGCGAATGGGGATCTGGTGTGAACTTGAGGGAGTGGTGGGCCCACCTTCCCCCGAAGTCGGGGTGTAACCATCTGATAATTATGCGAGTGGTTGTCTTTGGTGTTCGGAAATACCCCCATAAGTACCCCCAAAAAGAACCGGCTACCCCCGGCAGTCTCTGGAACTCATACGGGCAAAATCCAGCGCCGTACCCCCTTGAAAAAGTTTCCTTATTTCTCCCGCGTAAAAATGTGATTGAGGGCGCGGTGTCCGGGCCGTGGGTCTGTGGCGATTTTACCCGCCCCGGTGCCTGGCTTCAGAATATCCGTATCCGCAAGGGGATGCGGATTTTGCGGATTTGCGGAAAACTCCCGTGGGCCCAGTGTTTCTGGGGGGTCGCTGGCTTTGTCCGTTTGCGGATTTTTGCGGAGAGTTGCGGAAAAAATCCCAGGCCCGCAGTTGTCCGCAGTTTTCCGCAAACCTTCCGCAAGCTCTCCGGCCCGTGATTGTGGGCTTTCCGCAGTTTCCGCAGTTTCCGCAAGGGGTTGGCTTTCAGTTCAGTTAAAACCGCCAGCGGCGGTAATTCCCTCAGCCTGAGTAAAAGGTTTTACCCCAGTGGGGGAGAACTACGAAACTTTCGTCGTGGGTTTTACGGGCCCATCGTAAAAGGTAATGGTTCGCCACCTTCACCAGTTCACAAGGCAGGAAGGGCAAGGCGCTGCGGTCAGTGGTGGTGGTGCCATAGGGCCCCGAAAATTTGCCAAACTTTGCGCTTCTGCGCCCCCGTAGCGCTTGGAATCTCTCAGAAGCTTCACCGAGTTGCCGCGCCTAGCTCCTGCTCCATCTCCTGCCGCTCGTACCACTGCGCGTTTGCCTTGCAGCCGTTCAGCATGTGCGTGATCCGTTGAACGCTCACGCCCAGCACCCAGGCAATCCGGCGCTCTGACAATCCCTGCTGAATTAGAAACCGTGCCTTGGCTCTCTGTGCCAGGTGGGGGCGTTCAATTGAAGGCGGGTGTATCGTTTGGCTGCCATACACTGCAACCAATCTCAGGAGGTTTTCATAACCAATGTCTTGAGCGATCGGGTGCTGTTCGTCTGGGTTGTCGGGTATGTAAAGGGTTTGGCCTCCCCATATCTGGCAAATTTGAATCATTACTTCAACGCCCACTTCTTGCGCCATCTCTTCAATCAATGTCACCGGTCAGCCTCCTGTTCATTATTGCCTGAACTTTGCCAGGTCTGGTTATCGTGCCGCGGTGGGTGGTGGTTGTGAAGGGTAGAGGGGGAAGGTAGTCCGGCCCGTTGCCGTCCTTGGCTGTGGGCTGGCAGGGTGCGGTTACTGTTTCGTGATCTTGTCTAGCAGTTGCTGTGCCTGTATGCGGTCGCTAGAACTGTCTGGTTTGATTGTTCTCTGTGTTATGCCGCTGATACCCTCGGGGATGATCTGAACCTGTGCCGAGGGTGAAAGGAACTCAAGGCCGTCACCACTGTTTAGTGAGAGCGCGTTACAGCTGGCCATCTTTCCCAGTGATTCCGCCAGCTGATCCACCAGCGAGTTCAAGCGTCCCAATTCGGCGTGGTACTCAGCCCGTGCGTAAAAGCTCAGTAGCAACTTATACCCTGCCGTGACAATGCTTAAATCAGTCTCCAGGGTGTCCAGGCGGCGTTGGTAGCCCCGCTGTTTGGCCTGGCCTATATCAGCGGCCTCCTGTACGTCCGCCAGTTCCTTACGCGCCTTTGTAAGTCTGCTGTTCAGTTTCTTCAGTTCTGATTCAGGCTTGATCCCAATATCAATATCAGCGGCCAACAAGTCGCGCTCCACCAACAGTGAATCAATCTCTGTGGCCATAGCATCAGTATCAGGCGCCGGGGCTTGGGTGGCTGCCTGCTCTGCCGATTGTTGCAGCTGTTCTATTTTCACGCTCACGGCCATAACTTCAGCGTGTGCCGCCTTCAGATCGGACAGGCTGGGTACTGGTGGGTTTCTTTCAAGATCGTTCTTTTCCGCTTCCAGCCTGGCCAGCTCGTCATGCATCGGCTCATAGGCATTCAGGGCGGCTCGCAATTCCTCCCGGGCCTGACTCAAATCTGTTTCATACTTTTCTTTTTGATCTTTGTCGGCGGCGCTCAGGGTTGCGCCCCTGGCTGCCTTGGTTGGCCGGTGGGTAATGTTTTCCAGCTGTCTCTGAACGGCGTCTACTTTCCATTGCCACCGGTCAGCCTCAGTCTTGAGGGCGTCCAGTTCTGGCCACTTGTTTTCAATGATCTCTTCTATTTCAGATATCCGGGCGCTGCGTGCGTTCACTGATTCGATTGTAACGGGTGCGGTCATTGTCTTATTCCTGTGTTTGGGTTGGTGTTACCTGAACCACGGCGCGGTGGTAGTTCAGATTGGTGGCGTACCTGTGGGCTCTTGCTTCCAATGTCTCTGCGTCATTTCCTTTCAGAGTGGCAATGGTGCGGCCCTTGTAAGTGATCGTTGCGCAATAGGTAGGCTTGTTACTCATTGGTCAATGCTCCGGCTGTGTGGTGCTGTTGAGGGCTTCAAGGTAAGCCCGGCGAAGTGTGGCCCCGGTGGGGCAGTATCGGGCGCGGGGTGCATAACAGTCAGGGCAGGGCTTCATAACGTGGTCAATAAGCCCATCATGTGCGGCCCGCCATGCCTGTTCATGCTCTATGCCTTGCCGCGCCTTCTGGCGGTTTCTGGTGGCGCTTTGGCGCTCCATCTGGTTCAGGTGGTGGTCTATGTCGTACAGGGGTTTTCCGTGGCTCTCCATTAGCCTGAAGTAGTCCGCCAGCCTGGCCCGCTCATAACCGGGGCAGTTCTCGGCTATGGCCTGCATATCGTCATCAGAAAGAAGGGCCCGCAACATATGGAAGTCAGCCTTCAGGGTGCGGGCAATCTCCAGCAGTACGGCGTCAGGGTTCTGCCTTTCCTTCCCCGCAAGGGGCTGCGGATTTTGCGGATTTGCGGAAAACTCCCGGCAGCCCTTTGTTTTCGGGGGTTCGCTGGTTTTTGGCGTTTGCGGATTTTTGCGGAGAGTTGCGGAAAAAATCCCGGGCCCGCAGTTATCCGCAGTTTTCCGCAAACCTTCCGCAAGCTCTCCGCCCCGTGGTTGTGGGCTTTCCGCAGTTTCCGCAGAATCCGCAAGGGGTGGCGTTTGCCCTTTCTGCCGTTGCCGTATCGCTCCCATCAGATCAAACATTGTTCTTGCCCTCCCTCAGCTTCCAGGCGCGGGGCTTGTTGTTGGGGCCAGTTACAGAAACGAAGGCGTGGCCATAGTCCACCAACAGGGCCAGCAGCTCCCGTGCTTTGGTGGCTTTTCGGTAGGCAGCCGGTAGTTTCTTGAAGCCATCGGCGCTCAGCTCTCCCCCGTTCTGCCTGATCCAGTCCGCCAGCTCTCGGGCTTCATGTTCGGTTGTGCTGTATGCCGCTTCCTGCGTTCGCTGGATCATGGTTAGCAGGTAGTACTGCATCAGCTCGGCAGCCCGGTTTATATGCTCCGGTGTTGGTGCTGATCGGGTTTCAACATAGGACAGAACGGCAGCGATCCGGGCGGCGTTATCGGCAGCTTTGGCGGCAAACTCCCTGATAATGGACAGCTCCCCATGGGGTGAGAGTTGCTCCTCTATCGCATCATGCACGGTTACCCAGGCATCAAAGGCGGCCCCGGTGATGGGTAAAGTTTCTGGCTCCAGCTCCCCGGCTTCATCGGTGGGTAAGGGCTGGCGGATAAGCTCCCCCAGGGCGTCCCAGAAACGGGTAATAGCAGGATCACTGGCGGCGCTTTCATCGTTGGCGCGTCCCGATAAGAAACGGCTTCCTACCAATGACAGGTCACTGCATACCAGGAAGCGGGCAAGAAAGCCTTGCCCCATCATTAGGCGGTCTGACAATACCTTGTCAGCGATAACCGGCTGAATCATCAGGTGGGCAGCCAGGCGGCGGCCTGCCAGTACGCCAGACTCCCCGGCCCCTGCTCTGGTTCGGGTGATGGGCTTCCCGTCCCATAGTTGGGAGAGCATGGTAATGATCCGGCCCTTTGCCTCGTCTGCCATGCCATGCCCGCTGAAGAATGCCCCGCCTTCATCCGAGAACAGGCCAGCCGTAGCCAGGGCATCAAGAAAGTGTTTGTAAATGCCCTCTGCCGTGGGTTCTTCCATCAGGATATGGGGGCGGGGCGGTGGTGTTGGTCTGATCTTTTCCAGCTCTGCCAAGTCTGCCGATAGGGACTGTTGCTCATCGTGGGTCAGTGGGCGGGGTTTCTTGCCGCTCCCCTTGTAGCTTCCCACAATGCTTTTGTAGCGCATTTCATGGGCTTCCAGATCGGCCCGGTACTCAGCCATCAGGGCGTCATACTCAGCCCGGCGCTCTGCCTGATATTCATAGATGGGCTTCATAGCCTGGCTATCGAGAGAACTTTTACGCTCCCCGCTGGCGGCTATGGTCAGGCAGTACAGGGTTGTGGGGCTGGTGCCTACGTTGCCCTTCTTCACGTTGGCGTGGCCCTGTACCGCCAGCGAAGTAACCGCCAGCACAGATTGCGCGGCCATCCCCAGCGGGGTTTGGACGTAATAGGCCAGGGCTTTTGCTGCGTTGCCCAGCAGCTCCCCCAGGGCGTCCACCGGGTAGGGTGGCGGCGGCGTTCTACCCGCCAGCGGTATAGGGGCTGTATCAATACCGGGGAGCGGTGCGCTTAGGTTGGTTCTGGGGTCTGTTGCAGTAATGGGCGGCTGTTTGGTCATTACCACCCCCCTTGCCAGTTGTGCAGGTCATTGAAGTCTGACAGGTGCAGTGGTGCGGCTGGCGGCCATTCCGGCAGGGCGAACCGTGCCCCGGCGGCCAGTGCGGCGGCCCTTGCGGCTGCGGCTCCCGGGTTGCCCGGTGTCTGCCGGTCATCATCCCCGCAAACAATCAGGTCAGCGTCAGGCCAGCGGTTACGGGCTCCGGTAGTAACGGCCTGAAGGTTGCCGCAATCCACAGCAGCCAGTACCAGGGCGGCGGGGTCTATCTCTGCCAGGGTGCAGCCGGTGGCCCAGCCTTCACAGATCAATACGCGGGCGGGGTAGTCGGGGCCATCCACGATAATGAAATTACCGGCCTTCTTGCCGCCAGCCATCAGCCGTTTACCACCGGCCTCGTCTATCGTTTGCAGGCTCCATGCTTTGCCGGTGAAGTCCGCCAGCAGTAACACAAGCTCACGGCCATACTGGCGGGCCCTGTGTGGCTGTATGCCTTTACGTTGCAAATAGGGGTGGTTCGGGTCGGCCTTTGTGCAGGAATGCCAACGGCGAACGGCTGCGGCGGCTCTGGCTTCCCATTGCCGGGCCTGTTCTTCCTCCCTGGCCTTGCGGGCTTCAGCCATCCGGCGTTTCAGCTCCTGCTGTTCGGCAAGGCTGAACTTGTTTGAAGTGCCCGACACCCAGGCAACCCATTTAGTTTCAGCTCCGGTGCTCCAGTCCCCAGCAAGAACAACAACGGGCAGGCCCCGGTCATGGTAGGCAATTAGCCAGCCGTTTTTGCTGCGGGGTTTGCTGGCGGTGCCAAACCGTACCGGCTTGCCTTCAGCATCGGCCAGTCGGGACAGCAGGGCGTCAGGGTTGGCCGGTTCTATGCCTGATTCCAGTAGGGCGGTTCGGATTGAATCCAGGCGCTCGGCATAGCCGCCAGCAGCGGAATTGCTATACTGGTTTCGGGTCTGGTGCCTTGCCCCTTCGGGGGCGGGTGCCGTTTTCATGCCTGGCCCCCTTCCATGCGTTCAGCGATCCAGTTACGAATTACCGATTCAGGCCAGGCCACGGCGCGGGCCCCGATTTTAACGGGCTTGGGGAATGTGCCAGCGGCCATGCCTTCATAGATTGCGCTGCGGCTGCGGCCTGTAATTTCTTCCACTTCCTTACGGCGCAACATGCGGTCAATGTGCTGGCGGGTGGTGGTTACGGTTTGCGGTTGTGCGGTCATTTCGGATTACCCCTTAGTTCCGGTTAGGTTCGGGGTAATCCTCTGATTGCTGGCATTGCTGAAACAGGTGAAAGGGGTAGAGGGGTTTTGCTTCAAGGTTGGCGGCAAGTCAGTGACACCAACGGGTTTAAGGGTGTATGGGTTTTACTTTCTTCCTCCTTTCCTGGCCCAGTCTGGGGTAATCATTGTGGCCCCTGCGTCTGCTAGTTTGCCGCTCATGCCTTGTCGTTCCAGCCACGCTACAACCTGGCCCCGGTCTGGTCTGGTGCTTCGATCCCTTGGGGTGGCGTTCGTCCAAAACAAACGCCAGGCGTCCAGCAACAAGCGTATATCCTCCGGGGTATTGTCAGGGAAGGCGGGCATGGGTTCGCCAGCTTGTTCAGCGGTGTTGCCGGGTAGCAGGGCCTCTAAATGCTCGGCAGTAATGCCTAACAGCGTGTCATCAGGCAGGGCGGCAAGCGGAAGCCGGATAAACCACATCGGTTCCTCTGTGGGTTCTGCGGCGTAAATCCAGCGGCTTAGCATTTGGGGTTCGTCTGCTTTTGCGGCGGCTATGAGTTGCGCGGGGGCGAAGTCGTCCCCCTTCAGCGATAACCGCCACCAAAACCGGAAGAGGGCGCGGTTTGTGACCATGTAAGGCAGTTTCAGTTGCCCGCTTTCGACTATTACGCGCTCTCCGGGTTGCCAGGTCAGGAAGGGCGGCCCGTTGTCGTTCAGGGGGCATACCCGCAATTTACAGCCCCGGTATTTTTCATCATCGTAAAATTCAACGCGGGCGCCAGCTGGTGCAAGCTCTGGGGCTGTGTTCGATAGGGTGTCGTTGAAGTGCACAACAAGCTCGCCAGTTTCGCCGGGGGTATTGGCAAACGCTTGAAGGGTGAGCGCAACGGCGCCCTCTTCCGCCATTTGTAGCAGGTTCGCAACGGATACCGGGCGGCGGCCCTTTGTGCCTTCGGTCAGATAGTCGGCGGCTTCTGGCAGGGTATACCAGGATTTCCGGATTAGCGGTTTCATTGCGCCCCCTTCAGCGCCCCTATTTGGGAAGGCCACGCCAGGCGGGTAGGGTGCCCGCTTTTCTCCTGGCCGGGATAGGCGCGGCCTTAACTGGTGATTACGCGGCGGCTGTAATGGCTGCGTAATGCTGGCGGATTGAAGCGGCGGCGGCTTCCGGGGTGCTGGCGATATGCTCCCCGGCTACCGGGAAAGCTCCGCCCCCATCGGTAACGGCTGCATACTGTCCGCCAGCCCGGCGAACCACGGTAAAGCATGGGCCCGGCTGATCCGCCAGCGCGGCCCAGGCATCAGGGGCGGTCACTGTCCGGCGCTCTCCGGTGGTGAAGCTTTCGACTGTGTAACGCTGCATTGTGGTCATTGCTGGCGGGCCTCTGTCAGTGCTTTCAGGGTGGCGGTGGTCTCTGTGATCCCGTCCTGAAGGTCTGCCATATTGATCTGGGCTTGCCAGACCAAGGCGGCGATCTTGTCGGCTGTTATGCCGTCTATGCCTTCATCGCGGGCGGTTTCCAGGTATAACGACAAGGCGCTAAGAATGGCGCTTGTTCGGGTGTGTGCGCTGTCAATCATGTCGATGCCGGTGGTGTCTAGCATGGCGGTTCTCCTATGCGTTGTTGTTGCTGGCGGCTTGGTGGATCGGTGTCACGTTGTTGTCTGGCTTCTTCAGGTTGTCCAGGTAATCGGCCCATTGCTGCATCATGGCCTGGCGTTCAGGCAACCAGGTTGTCCGGTTGTAGGCTCTGCCGTGTACGTCCCTTACCCGGTGGGCCATCTGCATTTCTATGATTTCCGTTCGGAAGCCCAGGCGCTCGGTTAGTACCGTTTTCGCCATGGCCCGGAAGCCGTGGGCAGACATGATGCCCTGAAGCTCCAGCCGGTTAAGGGCCCCTGTAATGGCGTTCTCACTCATGGGGCGGCCCTTGCCCGCTCCGCTCGGGAATACCCATTCACGCTTGCCGTTAAGCTCTTGCAGCTCCCTCAGCAGGGTGATTGCCTGGCGGGCCAGTGGAACAACCAAGGGCTCCCCGTTTTTCGTGGTGTCTGTTGTCCAGGTGGCGGCGTCCCAGTCGATTTCATCCCATCGCATCTGGCGAAGGTTGCCGGGCCTCAGAAACAGATAAGGCGATAACTTCAGGGCCAGGCATACCGTAGGGCTCCCCCAGTAGGTATCAATCTTTTTAAGCATGTCCGCGATTTCGTCAGGGGTGGTCACTGCGGCGTGGTGCTTTACGTTTGGCGCGGGAAGAATGCCCCGAAGGTCTGCGGTAACGTCTCGGGTTGCCCGGCCTGTACTCACGGCGTAACGGAATACTTGGCCTATCAGGGTTTTCAGCCGGTGGGCGTTGTCTACGTGGCCCTTGCCTTCAATATCCCGAAGTATCGCCAGAACGTCCGGCGGTTCAATCTCAGCCATGGGGCGGCGGCCTAGTTTGGGGTAGGCGTACATTTCAAGGCGGCGTTTGTTTTTGGGGTAGGTGGTGGCCCCTACGTTTTTCTTGTGTACGTGCTCCAGCCATTCCAGGGCAATGCCCTTGAAGGTGGTAACGGTTGCCTCTACCCGTTCGGTCTTCTCTCGCTGGCGGTGGGTAACTGGGTCTATGTTGTCCGCCAGTAGGCGCTTTGCCTCGTCTCGTTTGGCGCGGGCTTCCTTCAGGGAAACGTCAGGATATACCCCCAGGGCTAACAGCTTTTCTTTTCCGCCATAGCGGTACTTCAGCCGCCAGTATCGGCCCGCCTTCTGAATGTCCAGATACAGCCCGGCACCGTCCGCCAGCTTTGTGCGCTTGCCGTATTTGCTGAATGTGGCGTGCTTTACAGCCGTTTCCGTCAGCTTGTTGGCCGCTCTGGTCATGGGTTTGGCCTCCATATTGGGGGTATTTTTCGGGTAAAAATCCGGGGCCCGGCCCAGATACCCCCAACGATACCCCCACCTATCGGCGGTTTCTAGCGGTATTCCGTGGAACAATTCAGAACAAAGGGCGGGGCCTTGTGGCTGGTCTTTCAGGTTGAAAGCCAGTAACGGCGGGGCTTTGCGGGGTGTTTTGTGTTCCGGTGAAGTCCGGTAAAAGCGGGGTAAAGATTACAGAAATTTAAGAAATGGTGGGCCCACCTGGACTCGAACCAGGGACCAAAGGATTATGAGTCCTCTGCTCTAACCAACTGAGCTATAGGCCCTAAAGGGAAAGCGGGCGCCATTATACCCGCGAGGGGTGGCGCCCGCTACTGTCTTGCGGATTAACCGTTGCCCTGGTCGTCAATAAAGCCGCGCAGGTGATCGGAGCGGGAAGGGTGGCGCAGTTTGCGCAGGGCCTTGGCTTCGATCTGACGGATACGCTCCCGGGTTACGTCGAACTGTTTGCCGACTTCTTCCAGGGTGTGGTCGGTGTTCATTTCAATACCGAAACGCATGCGCAGTACTTTCGATTCGCGAGCGGTCAGCCCAGCCAACACGGAGCGGGTTGCCTCGCGCAGGCCTTCGGCAGTGGCGGAATCCACCGGCGACAGGGCCTGGATGTCCTCGATGAAATCGCCCAGATGGCTGTCTTCATCATCGCCGATCGGGGTTTCCATGGAGATCGGCTCTTTGGCGATCTTCAGTACCTTGCGGATCTTGTCTTCCGGCATGTCCATGCGCTCGCCCAGTTCTTCAGGTGTGGGCTCGCGGCCCATTTCCTGCAGCATCTGGCGGGAGATACGGTTGAGCTTGTTGATGGTCTCAATCATATGCACCGGAATCCGGATGGTGCGGGCCTGGTCCGCGATGGAGCGGGTGATGGCCTGACGGATCCACCAGGTGGCATAGGTTGAGAACTTGTAGCCACGACGGTATTCGAACTTGTCGACGGCTTTCATCAGGCCGATGTTGCCTTCCTGAATCAGGTCCAGGAACTGCAGGCCACGGTTGGTGTATTTCTTGGCGATGGAAATCACCAGTCGCAGGTTGGCCTCGACCATTTCTTTCTTGGCGCGGCGGGCCTTGGCTTCGCCGATGGACACCCGACGGTTGATTTCCTTGATGTCGACTACGTCCAGGTCCACTTCGGTCTGTACGTTCTGGATGCGCTTCTGCAGGCGCACGATCTCGTCGATGCGCTCACCAATGGCGGCGGCGTATGGCTTCTTGGTGGCCGCGATTTCTTTCGCCCATTCCAGGTCGGTCTCGTTGCCCGGGAACCATTTGATGAAATCTTTGCGGGGCATTTTGCAGTCGCGTACGCAGATCTGCATGATGGCCCGTTCGTTCTCCCGCACCAGATCGTTGGTGGAGCGAACCACGTTCACCAGCTCGTCGAACGCCTTGTTGCCCAGCTTGAACGGGGCAAATACCTGGCCCAATTCGTTCAGGGCTTCCTGGGTTTTCTTGTGGCTGCGGCCGTGCTTGGCCAGCGCCTTGTCGGCGGCATCCAGTTTTTCTTTCAGCAACTCAAAACGCAGGCGGGTTTCTTCCGGGTCCGGACCGTTATCGGTTTCTTCCTCGGTTGAAGTGTCGTCATCATCATCGCTGCTGTCGCTGTCGTCAGCAGAGGTGTCTTCACTGGTGTCTTCGCCCATGAATGGTTCGGCGTCGTCCGGGTCCAGGAAGCCGGTAACGATGTCGCTGATGCGGCCTTCGTTCTCGATGATGCGTTCGTAAGCCTGAATCACGGTGCCGGCAGTGCCGGGGAAGTGGGCTACGGCGGCCATGACGTCGCGAATGCCTTCCTCAATGCGCTTGGCGATCACAATCTCGCCTTCACGGGTCAGCAGTTCAACGGTGCCCATTTCGCGCATGTACATGCGGACCGGGTCGGTGGTGCGGCCGGCATCGGTTTCCACGGCGGCGAGAGCGGCGGCGGCTTCAGCGGCGGCGGCTTCGTCGGCGGTGGAGTCGCCTTCGGTCATCAACAGGGTGTCGGCGTCGGGTGTTTCTTCACACACCTGGATACCCATGTCGTTGATCATCCGGATAATGTCTTCAACCTGATCCGGATCTGCGATATCTTCCGGTAGGTGGTCGTTTACCTCGGCGTAAGTCAGGTAACCTTGTTCCTTGCCTCGTGCGATGAGGTCTTTCAAACGTGATTTCTGCGAATTGCCTGACATAGACACCCTGTGAACTCGCTTTTAAAGAGGAAAAAAGTTAAACAGCCATTATAGCTGCCGCGTATCTGCTGCGCCACCGAATGGTTAAATGGTGATCAGTGGCGTCAGTTTCAAGTGGTCATGCCCCAGCAACGGGATTTAACGCAGGTTTCAATCTACGTTGCCCTTGCTGAGCGTTCTCAGCTCTTCCCGCTGTTCCGGGGTGAGCGTAGCCAGATTCCGGAGCAGGGTTGCCAGTCTTTGCTGGCGCGCGGCCTCTTCGTTCGGGCTCAGCAGTTCTCTGGCGGCTGCCAGTATGCTTTCCCGGGCCGGTATATGCTCCAGTCCATCAAACAGGTTGTAGAACCTGTCTCTGGCCTGTTTGTCCGTTGCCAGCCCCGCAACCAGTGCCTTGCGGGTGCTGATGTCCTGTTCCATCAGCCAGCGGGCGAACCGCCCGGCCTGTTCCAGTTGGCGGTTGCTGTCAGCTAGTGCTTTGACTTCCGCCGCCATTTCCGGTGCTTCCAGTAGTGCCAGGCAAAGCGTGCTGTCTTTGCTCAGCTTCACATCTATGCGTTCTTCTGTCGGCCGGCTCTGCCGCTCGCCGCGCCATCCGCGGGCTCTGAAATCATTGCCTTTAGGCCGCTCCTGCCAAGGCTTCCGGCCGCCACACAGGCGCATCATTTCGTGCCACATGGCGTCCCGCAATGTGCTGCGGGGCATCTTGTTCAGAAGCGGTTCTGCCCGGGCTCTCAGTTCGCCCCGGTGTTCCGGCAGCTCCAGGTTCAAACCTTCGCTCTGTCGGTCGAACAGGTAACGCGACAGGGGCGTTGCCGCCTCAATCCGCTTTCTGAAGGCGTCTGAGCCTTCCTTCCGGATCAGCGTGTCCGGGTCTTCACCCTGTGGCAGCATCAGAAACTGCAGATGCAGGCCGTCGGCCATCAGTTCCAGGGCGTTCTCCATGGCGCGGTCTGCAGCACGGAAACCGGCCTGATCGCCATCAAAGCAGAACACAATATGCCGGACTTGCCTTAGCAGGGCGGTCAGGCTGTCCTGGTTGGTTGCGGTGCCCAGTGTTGCAACCGCATCGTGTATGCCGTGCTGGGCCAGGGCAATCACGTCCATGTAGCCTTCAACCACCAGCAGTTTATCGAGCTGGCGGATGGCTTGCCGGGCCTCATAAAGGCCGTAGATCTCCCGGCTTTTGTGAAATACATCCGACTCCGGGGAGTTGATGTATTTGGCCTTGTCGTCTCCGAGGGTGCGGCCGCCAAAAGCCACCGTTTTGCCCCGGGTGTTCCGGATCGGGAACATGACCCGATTGCGGAACAGATCCCATGGCCGGCCGTATTTGTCTGAAACCGTTTTTGTTTCCAGTAGCGGCTCTTTCAGATCTTTCGGCGCGGCGTCATAGAGGGCCGTTCCGGTGCCGGGCGCAAAGCCGATCTGGTACTGCTCGATGATGGCGTCGTCCAGGCCGCGCTGTTTCAGGTAATCCCGCGCGTAGGCGCCTTGCTGGCTGCCCAGAGCCGAGTGGTAGAAACGGCTGGCGAAATCCAGGGCGTCGGTCAGGGTTCTGGCCTGTTGCATTTCCTGGCGCGCAGCTCGGTCATAAGGCACTTCCAGCCCGGCCCGTTTCGCCAGGTCCTCTACGGCTTCGGTAAAGCCCAGGCCGTCGAATTCGCGGATGAAGCTGATGGCATCGCCATGAGCACCGCATCCGAAGCAGTGGTAAAAGCCTTTGTCTGGACGAACGTTAAACGACGGTGTTTTTTCGTCGTGAAACGGACAACAGGCCTTGTAGTTGGCGCCAGCCTTTTTGAGGGTGATGCGGCTACCGATCAGCTCTGCCAGATCAATCCGATCAAGCAGGTCTTCAACAAATCGTTGAGGGATCAGTCCGCTCATGGTGGCTCCACTTCAGTCGGGGTGCCTGATACAAACCGGTATTCACCATAGCCAAAAATGCCGCCGAAGCCAGGCCTCGGCGGCATTTTCAGTTTGCCGGAGAAGGCGAAACGCCGTTCCGGCAATCAGTCTTGCTGTCGATGCGCGCTGAACTCAGTACAGACGCTCGAACTTACGCTGCTCACGCTGAAGCTTCTTGAGATGACGCTTAACGGCGGCAGCTGCTTTACGCTTACGAACAGCGGTCGGCTTCTCGTAGTGCTCACGACGACGTACTTCAGACAGTACACCGGCCTTCTCGCAGGAACGCTTGAAGCGACGCAGTGCTACATCAAACGGCTCATTCTCTTTCACTTTAACAGCTGGCATTCGAAAATCACCTACCTGATAGATTCGGTTTCAATTGGTTCCGCCGGCCTTGGCCACGCGGGCTCGATACCTGGTCAGATTGGCTAAAACTCGACCAGTGCATAATTTAGGGCGGCAATGATAGCGGTTGGATATGTTCAGGTCAATGACTGTTCAATGAAACTGCCGGAGCCTTTCGGGTTTCTGCTAAAATGCCGCCAGTTCCACATTCCCATTTCGGACGCGGCCCAGACTATGCTGATTCTTGGTATTGAAACCTCCTGTGACGAAACCGGCGTTGCCCTGTATGACACCGAGCAGGGCTTGCTGGCCCACGCGCTGTTCAGCCAGATTGCCATGCATGCGGATTATGGCGGGGTGGTGCCTGAGCTGGCGTCCCGTGACCATGTTCGCAAACTGTTGCCGCTGTGTGACCAGGTATTGGCCAAGGCCGGCAGGGATCGTAACGATCTTGAGGGGATAGCCTATACCGCCGGCCCCGGGCTGGTCGGGGCGCTGATGGTGGGTGGTTCCGTGGCCCATGCCCTGGGTTTCGCGCTGGGCATTCCGGTACTGGGTGTTCACCACATGGAAGGGCATTTGCTGGCGCCCATGCTGGAAGACAACCCGCCAGCGTTTCCTTTTGTTGCTCTGCTGGTGTCCGGTGGCCACACCCAATTGGTCCGGGTGGATGGTATCGGACAGTACCAGATGCTGGGAGAGTCGGTGGATGATGCTGCCGGCGAAGCCTTTGATAAAACCGCCAAGATGCTCGGGTTGGATTACCCCGGAGGTCCCCGGGTGGCAGCGCTGGCGGAAAAGGGCCGGGAGGGCATTTACCGTTTTCCCCGGCCTATGACGGATCGTCCCGGGTTGGATTTCAGCTTCAGTGGGCTGAAAACGTTTACCCTGAACACGGTGAACGATGCGAAAGATAACGATGCCTTCGATGAGCAGGTAAAAGCAGACATCGCCCTGGCGTTTGAGGCAGCCGTGGTGGATACCCTGACCATCAAGTGCCGGAGGGCGCTGGAGCAAACCGGTTGCAAACGCCTGGTTATTGCCGGTGGAGTAAGCGCCAACAAGCGATTGCGGGCAGGGCTGGAAAAGATGACCGGAAAACTCAATGGTTCGGTGTTTTACGCCCGCCCGGAGTTCTGTACTGACAACGGCGCGATGATTGCGTATGCCGGTGCCCAGCGCCTCAAGTCGGGTCAGAGGGACGGTGAGCGCATTGTTTCTGTGCCGCGCTGGCCGATGAATACTTTGCCGCCCGTCAATGAGCCGCGGGCGAATGGTTTGGTGGATTAGCGGGGCGCGATACTAGAGCCCGGTTTCCCGGCCCTGGGCGAGGCGGATCAGGTTGTTGCGGTGGCGCACAACAATCAGCAGGGTTAGCAGCCCGAACAGTGGCAGGGTTTGCGGCTCAATCAGCGCGCTGATAACCGGGCCACTGGTAACCGCCACCAGGGAGGCCAGCGCGGAAATGCGCCAGCGCCACATAATGAGCAGCCAAAGCAGCGCCATAATCCCGGTGGTCATTGGGGCCAGTGCCAATCCGGCCCCGAGAGCCGTAGCCACACCTTTGCCGCCTTTAAAGCGGTAGAACAGGGGGATCATATGGCCGGTGACGGCGCACAACGCCACCATGGCCTGAACCAGAATCGACATACCTGCAACGTGCGATAGCCATACCGGCAGCCAGCCTTTGAAGGCATCCAGCACCAGTGTGACCACGGCCGGTTGCCAGCCACCGGCCCGGTATACGTTGGTGGCGCCGGGATTGCCGGAGCCCAGAGCCCTGGGGTCAGGAAGGCGCCAGAGCCTGCAAACCGGAATGGCAAACAGCACGGAGCCGGCCAGGTAGGCGCTGAAGCAGAGCACAACAATGAGAAGCGGGTTACTGGTCAGGTTCATGGCCATATCACGGGCGCACAGACGGCGCCGGGTGTTCTGTGAGAAAATGCCCGCCCTGTAATTCGGCACACAGGCAAACTCCCACACTATCGTTTGCCTGAACATTATTCAATCAGCCTTGAGTGGAACACCCTGGGAGTCCGGTTTGGCAGACGTTTTGGTAGACACAGTGCTCATTGAGGGCCTGGCAGTGGACACCGTGATCGGCGTTTACGATTGGGAGAGGGAAATCACCCAGCGGATACTGGTGGATCTGGAAATGGCTTGGGACAACCGTGTGCCTGGGGCCAGCGACAATGTCGCCGATGCACTGGATTACGCGGCCGTGAGTGAGCGGGTGAGTGAGTGCCTGCAAACCCTGAAACCCCAGCTACTGGAACGGGCAGCGGAGGAAGTTGCTGCACTGTTGCAGTCGGAATTTGGTGTGCGCTGGTTACGGCTGACCCTGAACAAACCCGGGGCCGTACCCGCAGCGCGTTCCGTGGGCGTCCGGATTGAGCGGGGAGTACGGGCATGAGCCGTGTTTACATCAGCATTGGTACAAACATTGAGCGGTATCGCCATGTGACGGCGGCGCTGGATGCGCTGGCCGGATGGTTTGGTGAATTGACCATCTCGCCGGTTTACGAGAGCGAATCCGTGGGTTTCGAAGGTTCCGACTTTCTGAATCTGGTGGTGGGCATTGACACGGGGCTTTCGGTCGGTGAGCTGTCTCGCCGGTTCAAGCAACTGGAGGCCGACAACGGCCGAACCCGGTCTGCGCCCAAATTCAGCCCCCGAACCCTGGATCTGGACATACTGACCTATGATGATTCAGTAGGGATGGTCGACGGTGTCGAGCTGCCGCGGGCGGAGATCCTCAAGAACGCTTTCGTATTGCGGCCGCTGGCAGACATCGCCGGGGCGGAGCAGCATCCCGTCTCCCGGAAATCGTACTTGCAGCTCTGGCAGGACTATCAGCGCGACCAGAAGCTCTGGCCGGTCGACTTCAGCTGGCAGGGCCGCCAGATTTCAACTGCGGTTGATTGACCGGAATAACCGGATCATCTGGTCTGTGGCACTGTCGCCGGCAGTGCCTTCAGGTTCCTCGCCGAGCAGCCGTGGCAGTATCTGGTTACCGATCTGCTTGCCCAGTTCTACGCCCCACTGATCGAAGCAATCCACATCCCAGATTACACTCTGCACAAAGGTTCTGTGTTCATACAGCGCGATCAGTGCCCCGAGGGTTTCCGGGGTGATCTTATCCATTGTCAGAATGTTGCTGGGCTTGTTGCCCGGTATTTCCTTGTGGGGTGCCAATGCCGCTGCGGCGTCTTGGTTCGCGCCTGCCTCTAACAGTTCCTGCTCCGCTTCGGTCCGGGTTTTCCCGGCCATCATCGCGCTGGCCTGGCTCAGGCAGTTGGCAAACAGAGTGGCGTGGTGATGTTCCACCGGATTGTGGGACTGCAGGGGAATGATGAAGTCGACGGGTATCAGCCGGGTGCCCTGATGAATGAGCTGGTGGTAGGCATGCTGGCCGTTGGCGCCGACGCCGCCCCAGAGCACCGGGCCGGTCTGGTAGTCCACGGCGCCGCCATTGTGGGTTACCCGCTTGCCGTTACTTTCCATATCCAGCTGTTGCAAGTGCTCCGGCAGATGTTTGAGGTATTCGTCATACGGTAGAACGGCGTGGCTCTGTGCATCCCAGAAATTATTGTACCAGATGCTCAGCATGGCCATGATCACTGGCAGATTGCTGGCCGCTGGCTGTTCACGGAAGTGACAGTCCATCGCGTGAGCGCCCTCAAGCAGTGCCCGGAAATGCTCCATGCCGATGGTCAGGGCAATGGGCAGGCCAATAGCCGACCAGAGTGAGTAGCGGCCACCCACCCAGTCCCACATCGGGAAGATATTGTCGCGGTTGATGCCAAAACGGATGGCTTCGTCCACGTTGGCGGTGACCGCCAGGAAATGCCGGGCAACCGCTGGCTCGCTGCCGCTCTTGTCAAGAAACCACTGGCGGGCCAGCAAGCTGTTATCCAGAGTTTCCTGGGTGCGGAACGACTTCGACTGCACCAGAAACAGGGTGGTTTCCGGGTTCAGTGAGTTCAGGGTTTCGGCAATGTCGGTGCCGTCAATATTGGCGACAAAGTGGCAGTGCAGTTGGCCATGCCAGAAGGGCTTCAGGGCTTCCACCACCAGTTTGGGGCCAAGGAACGAGCCGCCGATGCCGATGCTTACCACGTCGGTAAAGGGCTTGTCGGTGTAGCCGGTGTGCTGGCCCCCGGTGATGGCGGACACTAGCTCCGCCATTCGGTCCAGTGTCGTGTGCACTTCCGGAATAATGTTCTTGCCGTGCACCCGGACGTCCTGGTCGCGGGGTTGACGCAGTGCCGTGTGCAGGGCGGGGCGGTTTTCCGTTCGATTGACGATGCCGCCCTCAAACAGCGCCTTCCGTTGGGGCTCCAGACCACAGGCCAGGGCCAGGTCCATCAGCGCGGTGAGGGTGGCGTCGGTAAGCCGGTTGCGGGAGAAGTCCAGCGTCAGCCCGGCACCGCTCACCAGGTACCGCTGGGCTCGTTGCGGATCGTCCCTGAACAGGTCTCGCATCGGCGTTCCGGCCAGATGATCCTTGAGCTGGCCCAGAACCTGCCATTCCGGGCGATGAGTCAGTGGTACCGGTTTGTCGGGCATCAGAGGGTCCTTTCTGTTCGCCGCCGGACAGTCTCCAGGCGGTAGTGCCGTTGTTATCGGGTGACGCAAAGGTTGTCGATCAGCCTTGTAGTCCCTAAAAACGCAGCGACCAGGAGCGTAAGGTCCCGGTCTGCTTCGGTGGCCGGTTTCAGTGTCTGGCTATTTACAATATTAAAATAGTCCGGGCGCAGCCCGGCTCTGGCCAGCGTGTCATTGGCTTCCCGTGCCAGTTGGTCAAAATCCGAGCGGCCCTGGGCCAATTGCGCAGCCACGCTGGTCAACGTCTTGTAAACCACGGGCGCAATGGCTCTTTCCTCTTCGGTGAGATAGCCGTTGCGGGAGCTTTTCGCCAGCCCGTCCTCTTCACGAACGGTGGGGGCTCCAATAATTTCAACCGGAATCATCAGGTCCCTGGTCAGTTTACGGATGACCGCCAATTGCTGGAAATCTTTCTCTCCAAACACCGCTATATCGGGTTGAACCATGTTGAACAGCATGGTGACGACGGTTGCCACACCTTCAAAGTGCCCTGGCCGGCTGGCGCCGCAATGTCCCTCACTGACTTCTGGCACAACCACCTTGGTTTGCCGGGCCAGGCCCTCGGGGTAAATCTCGTCCGCAGAGGGAGCAAACACCAGAGTGTTGCCAGCGGCAGCCAGCTTGTCCTGGTCGTCAGCGAGTGTGCGGGGATAAGAGTCCAGATCTTCGTTGGCACCGAACTGCATCGGATTGACGAAAATACTGGTGACAACGATATCTGCTGCCTCTGCCGCCTTTCGTACCAGAGACACGTGGCCCTCATGAAGGTTGCCCATGGTGGGCACCAGGCCAATGGTTTTGCCCTGCTGCCGGTAGCCGCGCAGTATGGTTCGGAGTTCTTTCAGTGAATGTACGGTTCTCATGCCTTGAAAGTATGCTCCTCGGCCGGGAATGAACGCGCCTTTACGGCCTGGGCGTAGGCAGCGATGGCCTCCGGTATTGAGTTGGCTTCCGCCAGGAAGTTTTTCACGAAGCGGGGTTTGCGGCCGGTGGTGATGCCCAGCATGTCATGCAGCACCAGTACCTGGCCATCTGTGTCTGCGCCTGCGCCAATGCCGATCACCGGGGCCCGGACGGCCTGAGTGATGCGGGCTGCCAGGGGGGCGGGAACGCACTCCAGAAGGATAATATCGGCGCCAGCGGCTTCCAGTTCGCAGGCATGCTCGATCATCGCCTCGGCCGCCTTCTCGTCACGCCCCTGCACCTTGTAGCCGCCAAACTTGTTAACAAACTGTGGTGTCAGCCCCAGGTGGGCGCACACTGGTACGCCGCGCTCGCTCAGGGCTTCGATGGTGTCTTTCATCCAGTCCGTGCCCTCAAGCTTGACCATGTGGGCGCCGGCGCGCATCAGTTCTGCGGCGTTGTCCAACGCGTCGGTGACGGTGCCATAAGACATGAACGGCATGTCGGCCATGATCAGTGAGCCCTGATTGCCTTTGGCAACGCAGCCGGTGTGGTAGACCATCTGTTCCATCGTGACTGGCAGGGTGCTGTCGTGCCCCTGGAGAACCATGCCCAATGAATCACCAATCAGGATAACGTCAACACCGGCCTCGCTGACCACATGCGCGAAGGTGGCATCGTAGGAAGTCAGGGCAGAGAAGGCTTCGCCCTTTTGCTTGTATTCCCGCAGGGTATTGATGGTAACTGCCATAAGATCCTTGCCTTTTGGGTGGATGGGCCGGTTTCGGCTCGGGGTCGTCCGAGCTCAGAGCGATAGATTAATGCCGGGGTATATCTGACACAAGAGTAGCATGGGAGTCTGGCCTGGGGTCAGTGACTTGAGGCTCTGGGGGGCAAAAGCCGGAGCTGGTTGTTCGGGCATTGCCGCCTCAGTGAGTCGAGGCGCCGGCCATCGGGCAGCGCCAGCTCGGGATTGAGGTCGAGCAGGGGCTGCAGTACGAAGTCCCGGTTGGCCAGCTCGGCATGGGGCACGGTCAGGCGCTTATCGTGAATAATGTCGTTGCCATATAGCAGTAGGTCAAGGTCCAGGGTGCGAGGGCCCCAGTGACGTAGCCGCTCCCGGCCGTGAGCCTGCTCTATGGCTTGCAGATGATCAAGTAGCTGGTGCGGAGACAGGTCTGTGGCCAGTTGCACGGCACCATTGACAAAATCTGGCTGATCCTGGGGCCCAACCGGACTGCTTGCGTAGAACGGAGACTGTGCCTGCAGGGTGGTGCCGGGAAGGCTGGCGAGCTCGGCAACCGCCCGCGCTAGCTGGGCGGTTGGATCTTCCAGATTGCTGCCCAGCCCAACATAGGCCAGTACCGTCATGCTTGCGGCGGCCTTTTGACTGGGCTGCGCTTGCGGCGCCGTTTGCGCGGGGCACTGGCGGAACCCAGTTCCGACAGCATTTTTTCCTGCCCGCGTTCGTCCAGTCGCTGGAACTCGGTCCACCAGTCGCCCAGTCCAGGTTCGATCTCGCCGGCGGATTCGCGCACCAACAGGAAGTCGTAGGCCGCCCGGAAGCGCGGATGGGTCAGTGTACCAAAGGCCCGCTTGCCCTGGCGCCGGGGCAGGCGGATCTGCATTTCCCAGATCTCTTTCATCGGGCCGGAGAAACGTTTCGGAATGGCTGTGGCCTGGACCTGCCGGCCAATGACTTTGCCGATGGCGCCATGAAGGGCGGGCTGCACCGGGTCGCCATTATCCTGCCGGCGCCGCCATTCCACTTGCAAAGCCGGCCAGAGCATGGCGGCAAACAGGAAGTAAGGGGTAACGGATTTGCCCTGAGCAATCCTGGCGTCGGTATTGCGCAGTGCCTGGCGAATGAGTTCGTCAGATTCCCCAGCCTCAATGGCCTTGGCGGTCTCCGGGAACAAGGGCGCCAGCAGGTTGTACTCGCTCAGCAAGTCATAGGTGGCTTCACCATGGCCGGCAGAGAACAGCTTGAGCACTTCATCAAACAACCGGGCCGACGGGATGTGCGTCAGCAGCGGAGCCAGTTCCCGGATGGGTGCTTCGGTTTCCGGTTCAATCTCGAAACCCAGCTTGGCGGCAAAGCGAATGGCGCGAAGCATGCGCACCGGGTCTTCCCGGTAGCGGGTTTCCGGGTCACCGATCAGGCGGATCTGACGATGCTTCAGATCTTCAACGCCGTTGGCGTAGTCAATAATGGTGAAGTTACGGATGCAGTAGTAAAGCGCGTTGATAGTGAAGTCGCGGCGCAGGGCGTCTTCTTCCTGATTGCCATAAACATTGTCCCGCAACAGCAGGCCATGCTCACTGGTTCTGTGCTCATCGGCTGCCGGCTCTTCTTCGGTATCCCGTGCGTTGCCCCTGAAGGTGGTGACCTCGATGATCTCCCGGCCGAATACTACATGCACAATCCGGAAACGGCGTCCGATCAGCCGGGAGTTCCGGAACAGGTCATGAACTTCCTCGGGAGTCGCATCGGTGGCAATGTCGAAATCCTTGGGCTGCCCGCCCAGGAGGATGTCGCGAACGCCGCCGCCTACCAGGTAAGCCTCATAGCCTGCCTTGTTCAAGCGGTGCAGGACTTTCCGTGCGGGCTCGCTGATCATGGAGCGGGACACAGTGTGCTGATCCCGCGGGATCTCCTGCCGCTGGTAGCGTCGAACTTTCTTTTTCCCGTTACCGGGAATGAAGGAGCGTAGTTTTTCTGCAAATCGATTAGGCATGAAATTCCGTAATTGCTATGCGCAAAGACGGGGATTTTAACGGTTTGCGCAGGAATTGCACACGTTTAGGCGGAATCGGGAACAAGAAAGGCAATTTTTGTTCAGAACTTGGACTGGTCAGGGTTGTTCAGCAGGCCAGATAATCAAAAGGCGGATTCGTTTTCACGAACCCGCCCTGAAAGCGTTGACGATCTGCATTGTTTTTGTTGTTGCCGGGATTCTTTTTGATTTTTCTACCCCACCGTGTGTCCCAACCATAAGGACATCAAGTAATGCAAACGGAAAGCTTTGAATACACAGAGCGGTCAGGAGCAAGATGCGGGTTAGGGTGGTAGGTGCAGTGCCGCTTCAGGAGCGATTCTTCTCTACATCTACAACTCGCACATGCCTGGGGACCACTAAAAAGCAAAGTACCCAAAACACTCAGTTCGCTTGCGTCCTGTTTTTGTTTTTGTTGATGGACGCTCGTGCAGCTTTTTGTTCTTGTTTTGGCGCTGCGGTGTCACTCTTGTTTTTGTTGTTGTGCGCTAATAAGAGTGCGAAGGCTGTGCCAGTTTTTGAAAGTCTTTAATTAACAGTGGGTTATCTTTTGGCAAGAAATAAGTGTTACCCCGTATACGTCTAAAGTGTTACCTGTCTCACGTTACTTTGGTGGGAAGTGTTACCGTGGGGAACGCGGGGTAACAAATGACTCCGGGTTCATTTCTTTACTCAGGAGCTCTTCTTGCGGGGGATGCCCAAGCGCTGGCGACGCTCCCATAGAGATTTCCGGCTGATGCCCAGTTTCTGGGCCAGTTCGGTTTCGCTCATCCGGTCCTGGTTCTCCAGCACAAAATGCTGAAAGTAGTCTTCAAGCGACAGGTCGTTGGCGGAGTCCGGCTCGCGGGTGCGGGTCTGCTCGTTGTTGCCTTCTACCAGGGTTTCCGGAATGTACTCGTCACTGCCCTCGTTATCGAGGTCCAGCACTGTGGGCGTGATGATGTCGCCATCGGTGAGAATAGAGGCCCGTTCAATGGCATTTTCCAGTTCACGCACGTTACCTGGCCAGCGGCACCGCTCCAGCGCCTGCATGGCCTCAGGGCTGAGGCTGAGCTCTGGTCGCCCGAGCTTCTCCGACTGCCGCTTAAGGAACCGGCGGGCCAGCCCGAGAATGTCTGATCGGCGCTCCCGCAAAGGCGGAATGCGGATTTGCATCACGTTAAGCCGATAATACAGGTCTTCCCGGAATTCTCCGGTGCGCGTCATAGCCTTCAGGTTACGGTGGGTGGCTGCAATCATGCGCACATCCACTTTCCGGCTCTGGGTGGAGCCGACCTTGCGGATCTCGCTTTCCTGCAGCACGCGCAGCAGTCGGGCCTGGGCTTCGGCCGGCAGTTCGCCGATTTCATCAAGGAACAGGCTGCCGCCATCGGCGGCTTCAATCAGGCCGGTGCGGGCGGAAACAGCACCGGTAAACGCACCTTTTTCATGGCCGAACAGCTCCGATTCAATCAGGCTTTCGGGAATGGCCGCGCAGTTTACTGAAATCAGCGGTTTGGTGGCCCTCGGGCTGAGCAGGTGCAGGGCTCTGGCTGCCAGTTCCTTGCCGGTACCGGATTCACCCTGTATTAACACCGTGGTCTCGGTTGGAGCCACCTTGCGAATCAGCGTGAACACTTTCTGCATAGGTTCACACTGGCCATACATGATGGCTGCCGGGTCGGATTCGGTGGCCTGGTCCTGCCCGGTGCTTTCGCCCCGGGCCGGCTCATCAGGCTGCACACTCTGGCGGGCCAGGATGTTCTCTACGGCTGCGAGCATTTCATCGTGATCAAAGGGCTTGGCGATGTAGTCCACGGCGCCGAGTTTCATGGAGTCCACGGCTGAGCGCAGGCTGGCATAGCTGGTCATGATCAGCACCGGGGTATTGGGCGCCCGGTTGATCATCTCGGTACCCGCCGCGCCGGGCAGGCGCAGATCGGTGATGATCAGGTCAAAGCCGTCTGGTTCCAGATTATCTGCTTCCTCAACGGAGACGGCATCCGCCACTTCGTAACCGGCGTGCTGCAGAAGCTTGCGGACCGCAGAGCGGATGATGTCTTCATCTTCAACTATCAGAATACGGGGCATATCGCGTTCACGACCTTTCGTTCGGGGTGCTGTTGCCGGTATCGGAGTCTGGCTCGTAGGCGGGCAGGCGTAACCTTACACAGGTCCCCCGCTGGCGCTCGGTATCTGCCGGGCTTTCCACCTGCACGTTGCCATAGTGTTCTTCAACAATGCTGTACACCAGCGAAAGCCCAAGGCCCGTGCCTTTGTTGGGCGCCTTGGTGGTGTAAAACGGCTCAAAAATATGGTCCAGCTGGTCCGCGGGAATGCCGGTGCCTTCGTCAATCACTTCGATGATAGCGGAGTAGCCATCGCCCTTTCCACTGACCCGGATGGTGCCGCCGTCTGGCGAGGCGTCCCGGGCATTGGCCAGCAGGTTGACGAAGACCTGCACCAGGCGTTGCTCATCGCCCAGTATCTGGAGGTTTGCCGGGCACTCGTTCAGGTACTGAATGCCCATGCCCTTGTCACTGAGCGACAACAGGTTGATGGACTCTTCCACGCAGCGGTGGATGCTGACCGGTTCGTAACGGTTGGCATGAGCGTGGTTGCCGGTTCTGGCAAAGTTCATCAGTGACTGCAGAATGGCGGAGATGCGCCGGGTTTGCTGCTGTATCTGGTCGGCGGTTTCCAGGATGGAGGGGTCGTCGGTTTCCAGCTTCAGGTTCTGGGCCAGCGACGAAATGCCGGTGACCGGATTACCAATCTCGTGGGCAACGCCGGCCGCCAGACGGCCAACGGAGGCCAGGCGTTCGCTGTGCATCAACTCGTCTTCCAGCAGCCGGGTCTCTGTCTGGTCCTCTACCAGAATGATAGAGCCACCTTCCGGATGGTCTGGCCCGCTCAGGGCAGCCTTGTGCAGGTTCAGCCAGTGGGGTTTGCCGCGCAGATCCAGCCGGTGTTTGTAACGGTGCAGGTCGTCGCCCCGGTTGAAGTCGTCCAGCAGCGTATGCCAGTGCTCCGGCAGGGTCATGAGTTTGGCGCCGACTACTTCGTCGGCGGAAATGCCGGTGAGCGATTCAATAGCGTGGTTCCACATCAGGATTTCGCCATCCTCACCGACAGAACAGGCCGGTATCGGCAGGTTCTGAAGGGTCTGCCGGTAATGGCGCCGCAAGTTGTCCAGTTCACCCGCCAGGCCGGTAAGCTGGTTCTGATAGTCGCCCAGCGCCCGCTCCACATAACGGATGTCCTGGCCGGTGCCGCCGTGGGTCAGGGGTTTGAAGCCCAGGTGCCGTTTGACAATATCCCTGGCCACGGCGGGGCCCAGCAAGCCGGACAGGTTGATTTCAACCTGATCCCGCAGGCGCCTGAGCTGGTAAGGTCGAAACTCCACATTGGGCAGTTTCAGTTGGCCCAGGGCCCGTTCCACTTCCCGCCGGGCCACGATCTGTCCAAGTGGTTCGGTCAGATGTTGAATAAAGTCGTTGGATGATGTTGCCAGCAGTTCCCGACGTTGGGGGCGAGATAATGCACCCAGGGAGCAGGCCTGTGCGGCGCTGGTTTCTTCCGGAGACGCCGGGCTCAGGATGGAGACCAGTGCAAACACCGAGATGTTGGCCGTCAGGCTGATGAAGGTAAACAGGTGCCAGTTGTCATAACCAGGGGTGACCGGAAGATCCAGCCAGGACAGCAGGTCGGCGACGTAGGAGAATGGCAGCACCAGAGTGGTCATCCAGATCGCCAGACCGGTCAGCAGTCCGGCGATCAGGCCCCGGCGATTGCCTTCCGGCCAGTAAATGACGCCGAGGGCGCCGGGTAACAGCTGTAGCGTGCCGGATAGTGAGATCGCACCCAGGATGGACAGGTCGAGATTCTGGCCGATCGTTTCGTGGAACAGCAGTGCCAGAAACAGGATAACGGCGATCAGCAGGCGCTTTACCCACTGCAGCCACTGGTAGATGTCGCCCTGGTCTTTCGGGGTTTTCAGGGGCAGCACAACATGGTTCAGAACCATGCCCGACAGCGCCAGAGTGCTGACAATCATAAGGCCGCTGGCGGCAGAAAGTCCGGCAATGTACATCAACAGGGTGAGCGCCGGGCTTTCCAGAGCTTGCGCCACTCCAATGCTGAAAAAGGCCGGGGGTGCACCAACACCCAGGGCCTGGCCTGCCCAGACAATCAGGGGCACTGGCAAGCCAAGCAGCAGCAGATACAGGGGCAGCCCCCAACTGGCTTTCGCCAGAGCCCGGGGCGAGGGGTTTTCACTAAAGGTCATGTGGTACATGTGTGGCAGCACCAGCGCGGCGGCAAACGACATCAGCAGCAGGGCCCGCCAGCTGCCGTCATTGATCGCCATGGTCATGGTTGCCTCGGGGTGTGAAACCCGGGCCAACCATTCTTCAAGCCCGTCAGTGCCGCCGAACACACCGAATAACACCACACCACCCAGTACCAGCAGTGCAACCACCTTGACCAGAGAGTCAAAGGCGATGGCCAGCACCAGCCCTTGATGGTTGCCGGAGCTCTGATGCCTGCGAGCACCAAAGAGCATGGTGAACAGCACGACGATCAGGCTGAACATCACGCTGATGACTTTGGGCGAGGTGTCAGGCGCGAGCAGGGAGGCAGACACGGCAACGGCCTGAATCTGCATGCTGAGTAGCGAGAGAATGGCGGCGGCCGAGCAGAGTGTGACCAGAGTGCCGGCCCATTGGCTGCGATAACGATAGGCAAAGAGGTCAGCCAGGGAGGTCAGCTGATAAGCGCGGCCAATACGCAGGATCGGGTTCAGCAACACCGGGGCCAGCAGAAATGCCCCGGAAATACCCAGGTAGTAAGCCAGAAACCCGTAGCCGGATTCCGCAGCCATGCCGATGGCGCCGTAAACCGCCCAGATGCCGGCATAGACGCCAAGGCTCAGAGTGTAAACCAGCGGATGCCGGACCCATTGGCGCAGCAGGGTGCCCCGCTCGGTACTCCAGGCAATGCCGAACAGCAGAATCAGGTAAAGAAGACTGGCCAGTAACAGGCCGCTGGCGCTAAAACTCATTGGGGTCTCGTCGCCATTCGAGCCAGAATCCGATGGCAATCAGGCCGCCCCAGATCACATAGGGGCTGTACCAGGCGTTGTCGGGTGAAGTCCACCAGTCCAGGATGTTGGGAGAAAAAATATAAATGGCCAGTACCAGCAAAAAGACCAGGCGGTAGATATACATCGGCTCAGTGGTCCGGACGCAAGTGTGTGTCTGGGGTTATACCACGGGCCTGCCGTGATGTCAGGGGGATAGCGTGCCGGCGCCAGTTTTCCCGGCCCCAGGCGAGCACATCGTCCACCGTTGCGTGCAGAAGCGCAGGCGGCGGTTGTTGGCCAAGGGCTGCCAGTGCGTTGACCAGGTTGGTTGTCGGCTGTTGGTCATCCAGCGCGGGAGCGTGGGTCTGTTTGCTCAGCTTCTGGCCCTGATCGTTCACGATGACTGGTATATGCAGCCACTGTGGTGGCTGGGCGCCAAGAGCCCGGAAAATCTGTTGCTGCTGGGCGGTCATGTCCAGCAAGTCGGAACCCCGCACCACATGGCTGATGTGCTGGTCGATATCATCCACCACTACCGCCAGTTGGTAGGCATAGAAACCTTCCTTTCGCAGTAACACCGGGTCATCCAGCTCGGCGGCCACTTGCTGTTGCTGTTCTCCCAGCAGCAGATCCTGCCAGTGGCTGAGCTCGTCGGTCAGGGCAAATCGAATGGCGTAGGGGGTGTCTCCGGGCGCCGGCTGGCCATCGCGACAGTGATTTGGATGATAACCGCCGTGCCGTTGGAGTAGTTTGCGGGAGCACCGGCACCGATAGGCTTGATGCTGCGCCAGGAGCTTGCCAATGGCGGCCTGGTAGGCGTTGTGGCGCCGGGATTGAAATCGTACCGGTTCGTCGGGATTTAGTCCGTGACAGTCCAGGGAATGCAGGATCTGGCCGGTGGCCTCGCGGGGCTCCCGTAGCGGGTCCAGGTCTTCGATACGTACCAGCCAGTCGCCACCGGCGGCGCGGGCTTCCAGCCAACTGGCCAGGGCGGTTACAAGGGAGCCGAAATGCAGCGGTCCTGTCGGGGAAGGGGCAAAACGCCCCCGATACCGTGGTTGCTCCATAGAGACTCGTTAAGCCGGCTGCTCATGCGGCCGGCTACCGGTGGGGCTCAGATGCCAGTCTGGCGCTCGCGGATTTCCGCCAGTGTCTTGCAGTCGATGCACAACGTAGCTGTCGGGCGTGCTTCCAGACGTCGAATGCCGATTTCCACGCCGCACTGATCGCAGAAACCGTAGTCGTCTTTGTCGATGCGGTCGATGGTCTGGTCAATCTTTTTGATCAGCTTTCGCTCACGATCCCGGGTGCGCAGTTCCAGGCTGAATTCTTCTTCCTGGGTTGCGCGGTCACTGGGATCCGCGTAATTTGCGGCGTCTTCCTGCATGTGATGCATGGTGCGGTCCACTTCTTCCATCAACTCCTGTTTCCATTGCAGGAGCAGATTTTTGAAGTGCTGCAGCATGTCAGCACTCATGTAGTCTTCACCCTTTTTCATTTCATAAGGGGTGAAATTGGTAAAACGTTCGCGTGGTTGTTCTGCAGTGTTTGCCATTGAACCCGGCCTCTTGTTTGTACTACTACAAGAACGCTTTGCTTCCGCCGCGCCAGCACGGTCGCTGCGCGGTTTAACCCTGGATAAAAGCATTCGTCCTGAAACGGGAATTTGCGGAAAATAGCAGATTAGTCTCAGGGTGGCCAGCCTTGTGACAACGACTTTTTGCGGAGAGCACATGAAGTTTGCTGAACCTTTGGTGGAAGGGCGCCTGATTCGCCGCTACAAACGCTTCCTTGCCGATGTGCGATTGCCCGATGGCGAGGAAGTGACGGCGCACTGCCCGAACACCGGCTCCATGCTGGGTTGCCAGCCCGATAACGCCAGGGTCTGGCTGAGCCGTAGCGATAATCCCAAGCGCAAGTTGAAGTACACCTGGGAGCTGGTGGAAACGGCCCCGGCGGTATTTGCCTGCGTGAATACCGCCCGTCCCAACGCCCAGGCACGAGAGGCCATTGAAGCCGGGCGGGTCCCGGAGTTGGCCGGTTACACGGAATGCCGGGCAGAAGTGCGTTACGGTGATGAGAAAAGCCGGATAGATTTGTTGTTGTCGGGCCATCCGGCGCGGTCCAACGCCTGGGTTGAGGTAAAGAATGTCACTTTGGCGGAAGGATCGAACGGGTATTTCCCGGATGCGGTGACCGAACGGGGCCAGAAGCACCTGCGGGAACTGATGGCGCAGGTCGAAAAAGGCGACCGGGCGGTACTCTTCTTTGTGGTTAACCACACAGGAATCGAGATGGTGCGCCCGGCGGATCATATTGATGCCCACTATGGCGAGTTATTACGCCAGGCAAAGGCAGCCGGGGTCGAGGTGCTGGCTTATCGTGCCGCGCTGTCGGGGCCGGATGGCAACCCGGGAGGCAGGCTGGACCTGACCGAAGCAGTGCCGGTCAGTCTGTAAGCCTGATTTCGATCTGGTCACCGTTCTGGCGTACCTCCAGGGCGGTCAAGGCATCACCCTGACAGGGGCCTGCAATGCATTCACCGGTGCCGGGCTTGAACAACGCGCCGTGGGTAGAGCATTGGATAAACAGGTTGTCGGCGTCCATGAACTTGCCCGGCATCCAGTTCAGTTCGATGCCCAGGTGCGGGCAGAGGTTCAGGTAGGCTTTCGGCTCGCTACCATCCAGAAACACAAAACCGGTCAGGGGCATGCCTTCCGGTTCACGGGCTTTCTGTTTCAGCCGGAATTCAATAAAACGGCCTGGAACCAGATCCGTTGCCGGGCAAACGGTCTGCCAGGGATGGTTCTGTTCCGTCATTTTGGCAGCAGGGCGTAGCGCATGCGGGTGCCGTGGTTCAGTGACATCACGATTTCATCGGCCTCCAGGCGATGGGGGAAATAGCAGCCGGAGATCTTCGCGCTGGCGATGCTGGCACCCTCCATCCGGGATTTGGAAAAGTCGATGCCGCGCAGGTCGGCACCCCGGAAATAGGCGTGCCGTAAATCCAGCCCTTTGGCGTCCAGCCCCCGCAAATCGAGGCCCCGGAAGTCGCCATGGGCAAAACTGGGCAGTTCGCTCAGCTTTGCTTTTTCGGCATTGAACGCCTTGATGTCTTCGCTGCGCAGAATTTCATACAGCGGATGATCAATGTGATGCAGTTCGTGTTCCTGAATCTCGTCCATCTCACACCTCGAATGGAATGATGCCAAGCGTATGCCAGTAAGTTTAGACGTTTTGGCTCGGAGACAAGCCAAAGTGCTGGCGAATTCGGTCTGCGACCGCTTCCGCTACATGCTCCTGGTCGGTATGCAGGTGCACGGTGTGGGTTTTCTCCTCCACCGTCAGTGGCTCGAACCAGCTTTGCTGTGCATCCAGCAGTTCTTCGGTGGCTTCCGAGGCATCGCCTTTGCGTTTGCGCACCCACTCCCGCCGGAGCTGTTCCGGGGCCTCGCAGTGCAGTAGGGCAAAGGGTACGCCCTGAGCCTCCGCGACCTTGGCAAAGAGCGTACGTTCACGTTCTTTCAGGCAAGCGGCATCCACAATCACTGAAAGTCCTGAGGCCAGCAGATCATGGGCCAGGCTGGCCAGGTGCTGGTAGGTCTGTTCGGTAACTTCCGGGCTGTACAGGTCGGTACCGACACCGGACTTGCTGTCATCCAGCGGCCCAAGGCCGTGCAAGCGCTTGCGCTCGACATCCGAACGCAGCCGGATCAGATCCAGCTCGCCGGCCATGGCAGCGCTGACGCAGGTCTTGCCGCTGGCAGACAGTCCGGTGGTGGCCAACAGGTAATGGTTGGGGATCTCGCCGTAATCTTCCGCCAACTGGGCGTAATCCCGGTAGCGTTGCATCAGCCCGGCTTTTTCATCCTTACTCAGGCTGGGGTTGGCCATGGTGAACAAGGCGATCTTGGCGCGAACCATCGCCCGGTAAGCCTTGTAAAGTGGGAGCAGGGTCAGCGCCTCGAAATCGCCCCGGTATTCCAGATAGCTGTTGAGCACCAGGTTGGCCAGCGCTGGTTCGCGGCGAGCTTCCAGGTCCATCAGCAGGAATGCCAGATCGTTGATGACATCAATCCAGCGGAACGGCTCATTGAATTCGATGCAGTCGAACACCGTGACCTGATCGTTGAACACCGTAATATTGGCCAGGTGCAAGTCGCCATGGCATTCCCGCACCATGCCCTTGGCCCGCCGGCTGGCAATCAGCTCCCGGTGCCGTTCGAACGTGGTCCGGGTCCAGGCCTCCAGGTTGTCCAGCTGCAGCAGAAGGGTGTTGTCGTCCAGCATCGGGCGAATCTGGTCGAAGTTCTCCTGCATCGCGGCGTACACCGCCTCCGGGGTGCCCAGGGGTTTGTCTTCGGCAACAGCCGGCAAGTTGTCGTGGAACAGTGCTACCTGGCGGGCCAGGTTGATGAGCATCTCCGGCGGCAGGTCACCCCGCTCCTGGCGCTTGTCGAACAGCTGGTCCTGGTCGAACTGGCACATACGGATGGCGTATTCAAAGGCTTCTCCCTCACCGCCGATAACAGGTTGCTCTGGTGTGCCGGTGATGGGCAGAACGCTCTGGTACAGTTCCGAGGCCAGGCGGCTGTTGAGTCGGAGTTCTTCCTCGCAGAAGTGTTTGCGGCGCTCCAGGGTGGAGAAGTCCAGAAATCCAAAGTCCATGGGTTTCTTGATCTTGTAGGCGTATTTGCCGGTCAGCAACACTTGTGAAATATGGGTTTCAATGACCTGGAAGCTCTCTACCGGGTGGTCATACAATGCCGGGTTTTGCAGTGCCTTGATCAGTGTTTCCGATGGGGTCGCGCTCACGGTGTGCTCCTGGTTCCCTGAACTCATTGATTTTTATCGCTCTGTTCTGATGGGCCTACTATAACGGGCGGATTACAGAAATAACACACAACAGACCTGCCGAAGGGGATGCCCGCTTCGTTATAATCCCGCCATGACCAAATCTCGTTCCTCCCGTAAAAAATCCTCTAAATCCAGACCGGTGCGCAAACGCAGCGGTTTCTGGCGTTTTATGTTTCGTGCCGGGGCCCTGGGCCTGGTGCTTCTGGCCGGCTGGATGGTGTACCTGGATGCGGTTGTCACCTCCCGCTTTGAGGGCCGCCGTTTTGAAGTGCCGTCCCGTGTCTACGCCCGGCCGTTGGAGCTTTATGATGGCGCGAGCGTGAGTGCGGCAGGCCTTGCCCGGGAGCTGGAGCTGGCCGGCTACCGGGCCGGGGATGGCGTTCGGGCCGGTACGTATCAGCGAAATGGCGGGCGGTTTCTGATTAGTGCTCGCGGTTTCCGTTTCCCAGATGGCGAGGAGCCCAGACGCCGGTTGTCGCTGGTGGTGTCTGGAGACCGTGTACAGTCGTTTTCGGTGGTCGCCGGCCCGGATTCGCCGATTGTCCGGCTGGAACCGGCTCAGATTGGCGGTATCTACCCCTCCCATCGGGAAGACCGGGTGCTGGTTCGGCTGGATGAAGTGCCGGAACTGTTGCCCCTTGGTTTGATGGTGATAGAGGATAGGCAGTTTTACGATCATTACGGCGTTGCGCCGTTGTCTATTGCCCGGGCCATGCTGGCAAACATCAAGGCGGGGCAGATTGTGCAGGGTGGCAGTACCCTGACCCAGCAGTTGGTGAAGAACTTCTTCCTGACTCGCGACCAGACCCTGCTGCGCAAGGGCAATGAAGCCTTGATGTCGATCCTGCTGGAATGGCATTACGAGAAAGACGACATTCTGGAAACCTATCTGAACGAGGTCTACCTTGGCCAGGCAGGTAACCGCAGCATCAACGGCTTCGGCCTGGCCAGCCAGTTTTTCTTTGGGGAGCCCCTGAAAGATCTGGACGTTCATCAGATTGCCCTGTTGATCGGCATGGTCAAAGGCCCCAGTTACTACAATCCGCGCCGACACCCGGAGCGGGCGAAGGCCCGGCGCGACCTGGTGCTGTCGGAAATGGCCGAGGCCGGGTTGATCAGCGCTGACGACGCGGCCCGGGCAACCCGCCAGCCCCTGGGCGTGAGCGCCCGGCCGTCCTATACCGACAACCGTTACCCAGCGTACATTGACCTGGTGCGCCGGCACCTGGCGCGGGATTACCGGGAAGAAGACCTGCAGAGTGAAGGCTTGCGCATATTCACTACCCTGGACCCGGCAGTTCAGGATGCGTCAGAAAAGGCGGTTCGCGATACCCTGGCCAGACTGGCACGGGGTGAGACCCGCGAGGCTCTGGAGGCGGCCCTGGTGGTTACCGCCAAGGACACCGGCGAGGTGTTGGCGCTGGTAGGTGGTAAAGACCCCGAGTTTGCCGGCTTCAACCGTGCTGTGGACGCCCGCCGGCCCATCGGCTCGCTGATCAAACCGTTCACCTATCTGGCAGCCCTGGAACAGGCCGACCGATATACCCTGATTACGCCGGTACAGGATCGCGCCTTTACCCTGGAGTTTGATGACGGCCGGTTGTGGCAGCCCAAGAACTTCGATGGCGAGGAGCGTGGTGAGGTGCCTCTGCACCTGGCCCTGTCCCGATCCTATAACCTTCCGGCAGTGCGGGTGGGGCTGGATGTCGGTATCCCGCGTGTGCAGGAAGTGTTGAGGGCGTTTGGGGTGACCACACCGATTTCGGATTATCCCTCGCTGCTGTTGGGATCCATGTCGTTGACGCCGGCGGAAGTGGCCCAGCTCTATCAGGGGCTGGCCACCTCCGGTTTCAACACACCCTTGCGGACCATCCGGGAAGTGACCGATGCCCGCAACGAGCCGTTATCGCGCTATAACCTGAAGGTCGACCGGGTTGCCGACCCCGCTGCGGTGCACCTGGTGCAGTACGCCATGCAGGAAACCATGCAGGAGGGCACCGGGCGCTCGGCTTACCGGACACTGCCTGATCGACTGACGTTGGCGGGGAAGACTGGTACAACCGATCAGGGCAGAGACTCCTGGTTTGCGGGCTTCAGCGGTGATTATCTGGCCGTGGCCTGGGTGGGGCGAGACGACAACGGCCCCACGGTATTGACCGGCGCCTCTGGCGCCTTGCCGGTGTGGTCTGCAATGATGGTGCAGTTGCCACAACATGGCTTTTCGCCGGTCATGCCCGACGGTGTCCAGTATCATTGGGTCAATGCCCGGGAGCAGGCATTGACCGGAGAGCGATGCGAGGACGCTCGTCTGGTGCCATTTATCGCCGGCAGTGAGCCCCGGCAACGGCTGGACTGCGAAGGGCAGTTCGGCCGGCAAATACGCAGTTGGTTTGAAGGATTGTTCCGATGAGTAAAACAACGATTACCCGCGCCGGTTGTTTGGCCATGGCATTGGGTCTTGCAGGCTGCGCCAGCGGCCCCGGAGGCGGCTCCATCTATGTGCCTATGGGTGGCGATGATCGCTCGAGTGTGCCGGAACCGCCGAGAACTGCGGAACCGCAAGACGAGTCTGAACCCCGGGTATGGCGCAAGAGCGAGCAGCCCGAGGTGAGTGAACGGGAAGCGCCCGCTACCCGCTCGCCGAGTTATCGGGAGTCCGGTGACGAACTGCCGGCGGCAGCGGTCAGCCTGATCCGTGATGCCGACCAGCGCCTGGCGCAGGGCGATTCCACCGGCGCCATCGCCCGTCTGGAGCGGGCACAACGGATAGCCGCGCGTTCCGCTGAGGTTTATTTCAAACTGGCGGAAGCCTATGTGTCTGGTGACAATCTGGGGGCGGCAGAGCAGTTCACCTTGAAAGGCCTGTCGCTGGCGGGTAACGATTCGAGGATGCAGCGTTCGGGTTGGTTGTTGCTGGCGGATATTCGCCGGGCCAGAGGGAATGTGGCCGGGGCCGATCAGGCCGAGGCCCGTGCCGGGGCGTTGTGATAGAAAAACGCCAGGAGAGCAAAGGCCGTCCCTGGCCTTTGCGTCAATGCAGCGCTATTAAAGCTGCAGCGGGATGGGGGCAGCCACGGTGGTTTCGCCGGCGATGACGTCGAGGGTCTGGGTACCCTCAAACTCGATCTCGTCGTCGGTCTCGTTGTCATCCAGCTGGCAGCTGTAGCTGATGGTGTAGGTGCCCTCGGTAAGGAAGGCGGCGGTCCATTCATGCAGGCTGCCATCTTCCTGCTCAGTGACCGGAATCACCATCAGCGGATTGAGGCCTTCCCGTTCGACGTTCAGATCTACCGGTTCTTCAATCTCACCCTGATAGACATAGACTGCACCCTCATATTGCGGACTGCAGTCAAGCTGCTCCGGGTCTTCATTGCGAGCTTGCAGGATAGTGGCGTAATCCACCTCGCCCGTCAGCTGGCCCACCTCCAGGTTGTTGACCAGGCGAAGTACCGGCTTGAGCATGTAATCCGCCAGCGCCTTTCCTTGAGGGTTAACGATGGATTTGCGAACATCAAAGTCGATGGTGAAGCTCTGACTGGTGTCGGCCGCGACAATAAAGCTGCCTTTAAGCTTCAGGCCGCTTTGCTCGCCGGAGGGCACTGCCAGGGTATAGTGGGCATCACCATCAGACTCTTTGGTTACCCAAGACTGCTCGGTATCGACAATCAGACGGATTTCCTCGTACTCGCCGGCAGGCACCTCCTCGTCGGTAATCAGCGGCTCGGTTACACCGCCCTGAAGGGTGAGCAAGTCAATGATCCCCACTTCCTCCAGGCTGAACTCCTGCCAGGGTCCATCCACTGGCTTGAGCCGGATCGCATTGAACGCCACGTTCACGCTGCTCAGATCCATGGTTGGGGCGTCTGTGAGCCCCATGGATACGGTGCCTGTCTGCCCTGAAGAATCGCTGCCACTGCCACCACAGGCGGCCAGTGCGGCGGCAAGGGCGGAGACCGTGAAAACTTGGGTGGAACGCTTCATAAATCCTCCGGTTCGTATCCTTTTCAGTGTGTATCCGGCGTTGTGATCGCCAGTATTGTCATCACGCTTCGGATTCTCCGCGGGTTCCCCTGATTTGATTAACATTTGCACATGAGTTGGTCATAATTCGCTGAAAAGGGCAGGGCTGGTATAGACTGCGCGCTTCTGTAAACCGTCATCAGGCAGTACTTTTTGGCCATTCTTCCATTTCGCCCATCCGCCCAAAAGCGATTCCAGCGCCTGGTGCAGCCGCACCTGACGGCGTTGCACAGCTTTGCCTATCGATTGACCGGTAGCCTTCAGGATGCCGAAGACCTGGTGCAGGATGTGGTAGTGAAACTCTATCCGCGCCTGGATGAGCTGGAATCCGTGGATCAGCTTAGGCCGTGGTTGAACCGGGTGCTTTACCGTCAGTTCATCGATTCAGTCAGAAAAAAGGGGCGCCAGGCCGATCGTCCGGTGAGCGAATTGATGGAGGCGGATAGTCAGTCTGATTGGCTCGACAGCCAGATGTCGGACGATCAGTCGCCCGAGCTGGAGCTAAACAAAGAACGGCTTGGCCCAACGCTCGGCCGGGCGCTGCAACAGATGTCGCCGGACCAGCGCACCCTGCTGCTGCTTCACGATGTGGATGGCTGGCGCCAGGAAGATGTGGCGGAAGTGTTGGGCGTGCCCATCGGTACGGTCAAATCCCGGCTGCATCGCAGTCGGGCGGCACTTAGGAAACATCTTCAGGCGGCGGTGGAACCGGATGATGATTTCGGGCGTCTGGAACATTGAGGTGATAACCATGTCCTGTCGGCAAATCCGATCACAATTACCCGAGTATGTTCGGGACCAGCTGCCCGCTGATGAGTCGCAGGCGGTGCTCGTGCACCTCGAAGATTGCGTTTTGTGCCAGCAGCATGAGGCGTTCGAGCGCTCGCTGATGTCCGAACTGGCTTCCCGCTGCAGGCTGCCGGAACCGTCACCGGGCTTTGAACGCCGTGTGTTCGGCCAGCTCCCCGCATCAGGCTCCAATCGCAAGGTGCATGTGGCCTGGGGCGGTGCCGTTGCGGCGGCACTGGTGTTGGGTCTGATGCTTGGCCAAGGCGGGGGCACACCAGCGCCCGAGGCGGAAGTGGCAGCCATGGACTTGACCGACGACGCGGCTGCTTCGTCTGAGGTGGTGCCTGTGAATCGCACGGTACGGTTGGCGTTTAATGCGGGCGAAGCCCTTGATGATGTCACCTTGACGCTGGATCTGCCGCCCCATGTAGAGTTGTCAGGCCTGCCCGGCCAGCATCGGGTCAGCTGGCAGGTCAGCCTTGTCCAGGGCGACAATGTGCTCGAACTACCTCTGACTATCCTGTTTCCCGGGGCCGGCGAGTTGATTGCAGAACTCGATGCCAACGGACGCCAGAAAGTCTTCAGGGCGCCGGTACCCCAGTACCCTAATGGTGATGGCTCGGCTGCCTCCGGCAGTCGGCAAAATCACAAGGAGCCTGCAACATGAGTTTTTGTGAAACCCGGTGGCGGGCCCGTTCGGTCCGCTTGATTCTGGTCGCTATGCTGGCGGGCGCCACTCCTCTGGCCTTGGCCGACGACCTTGATGTGACCATGCGAATGGTGGAAGACAGCGAAGATCTCACCGGTGCCGTTACCCGTGAAATACGCCTGCCTGAGCTGCCCGGTTTGCGTCGCCATGAACGCGGTAATACCTTGTCGCCCGGCAGAGCAACGGCAGAGGATGCCAGAGAGCGGGGGCGGGATTTTGGCCAGTCGGTCTCTGAGCGTGCCCGGGAAGTCCGGGGTGGAAATCCGGATATCGGGCGCGACAGTCTGCCGGAAACTGTAAGGGATCTTGACGAACTGAGGCCTGAGCTACCGTCACCATCGTCACGTCCCTGATCTTTTATCTGTGTTAACCTCAGGGCTCGCCCGGAACGGGGCTGCCCCGGCCGGTTCCGTTGATGTCGAGCCTGAGGTTTTCGGTTGTTCAAGACCCTTCGTTTTGTGGGCCTGTTGGCCATCTCCGCTGTCGTTGTTGCCGAGCCGGATCAATCCGCGCAGCAGGCCATGGCCACTGGCATTGAACAGTTTCAGCAGGGCGATTATCCCGCCGCACGGCAGCAGTTTGAAGCGGCCAGGGAGCTGGGTCACGACAGCCCGGCACTGACTTACAACCTGGCGGTCACCTACTACAAAACCGGTGATTACCCGGCCGCCGAAGCGCTGTTTCTCCAGCTTTTGCAGGGGCCAAATCAGGCTCTTGCCCACTACAATCTCGGCCTGGTTGCCCTGGCGGACGGCCGAACGGCCGAGGCTGAGGGCTGGTTTCAGGAGTCTGCCCGTCAGGAATCGCCAGAAACCATCCGTGAGCTGGCACAGCGGCAGCTGGCCAAACTGGCCGGAGACGCCCCCTCTGACTCGTCCTCGATGAAATCGATTGCCCAAGGCTACTTGGCTACCGGCCTTGGCTACGACAGCAATGTGGCCGGCGTTCCCGACGACTCGCCGAGCGACAGAGGCAGCTTTTTCGCCGAGCTGGTGGCGGCGGGCACTCTGAGCCAGCCGGTCAGCGAGCACTGGCGGGTGGTCTGGGATGGCGTGATTTATGGTCAGGATTATACCCGCGGCCGGGCGGACGACACGTCTGTGGTTCAGGCCCGGGCGGCCGGGGTGCGCCGCTTTGACCAGTGGGAACTTGGCCTGCGTGCCGGTGCCTCGCGGGCATGGCTGGGCAATGATGAGCTGGAAACCCGTTTAGGCCTGAGCCTGTTCGGCCGTTCCGGCGTTTGCCCGTTATCCGACTGGCTGTCCGGCTGTTCATGGTCGGTGTCAGCGGATCAGGTGAATGGCGGCCCGGATTACGCCGCCTATGATGGCCAGTGGTACCAGTTTGAAGCCCGTGCGGAACAAGGCTTTGACTTGCTGCTTGTTGACGGGTTCTATCGTTGGCAGCGCAATCACCGGAGAGACTTTCAGCAAGACGAGTTTTTTGCCAGCGTATCCCCGGACCATCATGAACTGGGCGTTGAGGCGATTTATCCGGTTGCGCCGGCACTTTCGGTAGGCGCGGAGGTTGCCCTGCGGCACAGTCGTTACCAAGACCCACACCAATGGCTCGAACAAGACACACTGATCACCCAGCGGCGCCGGGATGTGCGGCGGGAAGTCGGGTTGATGGCAGAGTACGCAATCAGTCGGCAATGGCTGGTGCGCAATCAGTGGCTGTTCCGGGATCAGAATAGCCGGATTGACCGGTACGATTACCGTCGTCACACCTACACGCTATCTCTGGAGGGCGTATTCTGAAGACCGTCAGCCCTGGCCTAAGGCGGCCAGAGCTGACGGGGCGACCCTGTTACAGGGTTGCCATGACTTTGCGGGCCGCGGCCAATGTGAACTCAATGTCTTCATCGCTGAGTGCTGCGGTGGTAAAGCCGGCTTCGAACGCCGAGGGCGCAAGGTAGATGCCTTCCTTCAGCATTCCCTGGAAGAACTTCTTGAAACGTTCCACATCGCACGCCATCACCTGTTCGAAGGTGGTTACCGAGGGCTCGCTGGTAAAGAAGAATCCGAACATGGCGCCGGCGGACTGGACGGTCAGCGGGATGCCAGCTTCGTCGGCGGCGGCTTTCAGTCCGTCGCGTACCTTGTTGGTTTTCTCCGTCAGCTTATCGTGGAAGCCGGGCTCAGAAATGGCGTTCAGGGTGGTCAGGCCCGCAGTCATGGCCAGGGGGTTGCCGCTCAGGGTGCCGGCCTGGTAGACCGGGCCCAGCGGGGAAATGTGCTCCATGATTTCCCGCTTGCCGCCAAAAGCACCCACCGGCAAGCCGCCACCGATCACTTTGCCCAGGGCGGTCAGGTCCGGCGTTACGCCGTAGAAGCCTTGGGCACCGCCGAGTGACACCCGGAAGCCGGTCATTACTTCATCAAAAATCAGCACCGTGCCGTGTTCATCGCAGACTTCCCGCAACCCTTCCAGGAACCCGGGTACCGGCGGAATGCAGTTCATGTTGCCGGCAACAGGTTCGACAATAATAGCTGCCACTTGATCGCCAATTTCCTTGAAGGTTTCCCTCACCTGGTTGATGTCGTTGTAGTCCAGGGTGATGGTGTGTTCGGCCAGGCTGGCGGGAATGCCCGGGGAGTTGGGCACGCCCAGGGTGAGAGCGCCGGAGCCGGCTTTCACCAGCAGTGAATCCACATGGCCGTGGTAGCAACCTTCAAATTTCACAATCTTGTCCCGGCCGGTGTAACCGCGGGCCAGCCGAATGGCGCTCATGGTGGCTTCGGTGCCAGAGTTGACCATGCGCACCAGTTCAATAGAGGGCACCAGTTCGCACACTTTCTTCGCCATCTCGGTTTCGATGGCCGTAGGGGCGCCATAGCCCACGCCCAGGTCCACCTGGGCGTGCAGGGCGGCTTTGATGCGCGGGTCTGAGTGACCAAGAATCATCGGTCCCCAGGAGCCGATAAAGTCGATGTATCGGCGGTCATCTTCGTCGTACAGATAAGCGCCTTCGGCATGCTTGAAGAAAACCGGAGTACCGCCAACACCGCGGAAGGCCCGCACCGGCGAATTTACGCCGCCCGGAATGTATTTCTGGGCCTGTTCGAATAGCGTTTCAGAGTGAGTCACGGATAGCTCCTGTCAGTTTGAAGATGAGAAAAGAGGGTGATGCCTGGCCACCAGCCGGGTAAAGGTTTCCGCTTTGTGTCGGATGTCCTCCGGAGTGCCACCAAACAGACCGCCCACTACCGCAATCAGGTCTGCGCCGGTACGGATCAGGGCTTCGGCGTTGTCAGTGGTGATGCCGCCAATCGCGGTAATCGGAAGCGCCAGCGCTCTGGCTTCCGTCAATACAGTCGTTTCTGCCGGTGGTGCACCGGGTTTGGTGGCCGAGTTGTAGAATCGGCCAAACGCCAGGTAGTCGGCTCCTGCCGCCTTGGCGTCACGGGCAAGGTCCAGTCGATGGTGGCAGGTAATACCGATGATGGCTTCTGGCCCCAGAATACGCCGGGCGTCGGCCAGGGTGCAATCGTCCTGGCCCAGGTGCACACCCGCAGCGCCCACGCGCTGGGCCAGTTCCGGGTCATCATTGATCAGCAGGGGTACGTTGGCCTGACGGCAGAGGGCGTTCAGCTCGGTTGCCTGGTGTAATCGCTCCGCACTGGTGCCCGCCTTGTCGCGGTACTGTACCAGTGTCGCGCCGCCCTGCAATGCCGCTTCTACGGCGGCAATCAGCTGATCTGCCGGGGTCAGTACGTTATCGGTAATGGCATACAGGCCTGGTTTAAGCATTTGCTTCAGCGTTCCCACAGAATGCCCCGGTCGGGAACCCGTTGACCTTTGCCCACGTTCAGCGCGTGCAGAAGAGCACGATGAACGTAGTTCTGCGCCTGGGAGATCGATGCCCTGGCCGACAGCCCGCTGGCGCGCCCGGCTGCAATGGCGGCGGCCAGGGTACAACCGGTGCCATGAAACTCATTGGCGCCCACCCGTTCCACTTCCCAGTGCATGGGTTCCGGGGCGTGGTTGTACAGGGTGTTGATGATGTGGATGCCCGTGCCGTGACCACCGGTAGCCAGAACCGATTGACAGCCGGCGTCAATGAGGTTTCTCGCGGCTCGGTCCGGGTCGTCACTGCCACCCAACTGGGCCAGTTCAACTCCGTTGGGGGTGATCATTTCCGCTCTTGGAAACAGCCGGGTTTTCATTGCTTGAACCAATGCATCATCGGCAAGATCGCCGCCGCCAGCGGCCTTGATGACCGGGTCGACAATCAGCGGTAACTCCGGCTGGCTGTCGAGAAACTCCACCAGCACATCGACCACGTCTGCATTGCCCAGGGCGCCGGTCTTGATGGCATGGATGGGCACATCTGCTGCGAGGCACTGCAGTTGTTGCCGGATTAACTCCGCGTTGACGGGCTCGGCGCCATACACGTTGTTGGTGTCTTGCACGGTCAGGCAAGTCAGCACGGGCAGGGGGTGCCCGCCGAGAGAGGTAATCGCCTGAATGTCGGCCTGAATGCCAGCGCCACCGGAGGGGTCCAGCCCTGACAGCACCAGAATATGTGGGCGGGTGTAGCTTTTAATGGTTGCTCTCCTCAGAAGGGTTTTACAACAGCCAGGATCACCACCGCCAGCAGAACGAACACCGGTAGCTCGTTAAACCAGCGATAGAACACATGGCTGCGGGTGTTCTTGTCATCCCGGAAGACATTCACCAGGTGCCCGCAATAGAAATGGTACACGATCAGCAGGGCTACCAGAGCCAGTTTGGCGTGCATCCAGCCCATGCTGAAATAACCGGACACATTGTAACTGAGTAACCAGATTCCAAAGACCACCGTGGCGATCATTGAAGGTGTTGTTATTCCCCGGTACAGCTTGCGCTCCATGATCTTGAAGCGTTCGCGGCCCGGCTGGTCCTCACAGGCTGCATGGTACACGAACAGTCTGGGCAGATAGAAAATGCCGGCAAACCAGCACACCAGGGAAATGATATGAAACGCCTTGACCCACAACATCCATCAACTCCGTCGGTATTGGTAATAGCTTTCGATATCTGATTGAAGCACGACACCATAAACCCGCTGAATCATCGGGGCTACATGGCGTTGTACGTACAGTGCCTCAGCCTGGGTCGAGTCGAATTCGTTCAGGGCCTCTTCCAGGGTGGCTTGATATTGCACTGGCGCCACATCCCGCCGGTTGGCCGGGATTTCCATCAGATCGACGGTGTCCGGAGGGTCGATGCCCTCTTCGGTAACCTGTTTCTCTGTGTCTTCCAGGTAGCGGGCAAGATCCACTGCCGGTAGCAGCGCGGTTGGCCCGTTGCTGCCCTCAACCAGCAACCATTTGGGTTCCGACTTCAGTGCCTTGCGGGCCTCATCCGGGGTCAGCTCCCGATCCGTGCGCAGAATGCTCCGGTCCATGATCGCGCCCACAGACACTCGCCTTAACGCCTGGATCACTGGTGAATTCTGGTAACTCAGGCCCTGGTTTTTCAGAATGGTCAGGAACAGGGATTTTTTGCCGAAAGCTTCGCTGGTCACCAGGCTGGCGGTGGTGATGATCAGCATGCCAGGCAGAATAATGTTCGGGTTTCGAGTCAGTTCCATCAAGGCCATCAGTGCGGCCAGTGGTGCCTGTAGCACTGCCCCCATCATCGCCCCCATGCCCAGCATGGCGTAAAAGCCCACCGACGATGCCAGCTCGGGGAAGATCTGGGCGCCGATCAGCCCCATCGCTCCACCAAGGGTCGCCCCCATGAAAATGGTCGGGCCGATCACGCCACTTGGCATACCAAGCCCGATAGACAACCCGGTAATCACCAGTTTTGCCACGCCCACGCCAAGCAGCAGCCAGAACCCCAATTCGCCGTGAATGGTTTCGCTGACCGTGTCGTAACCAATACCCATGGTTTCCGGCACCAGAATCGCAAACGGCACCATCAGCAGGCCAGCCACGGTGATACGGAGCAGTACCGGCCGGTGGTGATGGCGCCCCATGTTGTCCACCAGATGGATAAAGGCCGCGGCGGCAATTCCGATGATCACGGCAATCGCGAGGATCCAGGGAATTTCCAGCAGCGAGTTCATGGTCAGCGCGGGCACGCTGAAGGCCGGCTCCGAGCCGTAGACGATCTGGGTAATGATGGCGGCACTGACCGCCGCCAGAATAATCGGCGTAAAGCCGGCAATGGTGTACTCCATCATCACCACTTCCATGGCGAAGATCACGCCGGCAATCGGTGTGTTGAAAGACGCCGAGATAGCGGCTGCGCAGCCGCAGGCCACCAGTGTTCGTATACTGTTGTTGGGCAGTCTCAGCCATTGCCCGAACAGGCTTGAAAACGCGGCGCCCAGATGCACTGCCGGGCCCTCCCGGCCTGCCGACTGGCCTGATACCACGGTGGTAACCCCGGCAACAAACTGAACCATGGCGCTTTTGAACGATATGTAGCCCTGGTGGTAGTTCAGGCGCTCCATAATGTGGACGATGCCCACCTTTCGATCGTGAATGGATAATTTGTGCAACAGAATGCCCAGACCAACGGCACCAGCCAGCGGCAGAAGCCCCCTGGTCAGAATGTCCAGTTGCTCGAAGTTTTCCGAGCCAGCACCTGGCAGGAAGTGTTCCAGCGGCCATTCAATGGCAAGCCGAAATAAAAGGATCACCGCACCGGTGACAATTCCGGACAACAGCCCAAGCACAGCCAGTTGTGGCAGTGCATCGACACCCGACAGTTTCCTCCGGAAAACGGGGATCAGGTTCTCAGTGATCTGTTGCCTGATGTTACGCATGAGCGCAGGGTTCCGGTTCGATGGGCGGGTCCTTCACAAGGAATCTGACAACATTGTAACCATGGGTTTGCAGGCTGCAATAAGTCCTTGGATTATCATGTTAGACTACCTCGAAATTCTGACCAGACCACGTTGGAGATGAGTGTGATCAAAATAGGCATCGTTGGGGGAACCGGGTACACCGGTGTTGAGCTGTTGCGGTTTCTTGCCGTTCATCCGGACGTAGAAGTGAAATGCATCACTTCGCGCTCTGAGTCGGGGATGCCGGTAGCAGACATGTACCCCAACCTGCGGGGTCATTTTGACCTGGCCTTTTCAGAGCCGGATTCAGCGGTACTGTCGCAATGCGATCTGGTGTTCTTTGCCACGCCCCACGGGGTTGCCATGCGCATGGTTCCGGAACTGATGGCTGCCGGCGTTCGTGTGGTAGACCTGTCTGCGGATTTCCGACTGAAAGACCTGGATGTCTGGGCCAAGTGGTACGGTATGCCCCATGAAACACCGGAGTGGGCGCAAAAAGCGGTTTATGGTCTGCCTGAGGTGGCACGTGACGCGATTCGCCAAGCCCAGTTGGTCGCAAACCCTGGTTGTTATCCCACGGCGGTGCAGCTTGGCTTCCTGCCCTTGCTCGAACAGGGCCTGGTTGACCCCGCCCGACTGATTGCCGATGCCAAATCCGGTGCCAGCGGTGCCGGTCGCCAGGGCAACATCGGCATGTTGCATGGTGAGGTCGGTGAAAGCTTCAAGGCCTACGGAGCCTCCGGGCATCGGCACCTGCCGGAAATCCGCCAGGGCCTGAGTCTGGCAGCTGCCGGGCCGGTGGGCGTAACCTTCGTGCCGCACCTGGTGCCGATGATTCGCGGTATCGAGGCAACCTTGTACGCAGAGCTGTCAGAACCGGCGGATTTTGATCGGCTTCAGGCGATTTACGAAGAACGCTATAAGGCTGAGCCGTTTGTGGATGTGATGCCTTTCGGTAGCCATCCGGAAACCCGCAGTGTTCGTGGCGCCAACCAGTGCCGGATGGCGCTGCATCGCCAGGAGCAGAGTAACGTGGTGATCGTTTCCTCGGTCATCGACAACCTGGTCAAAGGCGCTGCCGGGCAGGCGGTGCAGAACATGAACATCATGTTTGGTCTTGACGAAACCCAGGGTCTGAAGGCCCCGGCGCTTCTTCCTTGAGGGCGGGCCAACGTGAGTGACACTCGCAAACCGAACGATGAATACGTAGTGATCCGTCACCGGCCGGGCTACCGCCTGCGCCGGACGATGATCCTGCTTGCTTTTACCCTGATTGCCGCCGTTGCGGGTTACGCTGCCGGAATGGCGCAGGGTGGGTTCCGGTTTTCGTCTGCCGAAGCCTCAAACGAGCAGTTGGTTGAGGAAGTGCGCAGTCTGCGGGAGCAGTTCCGAACCGCGAGGCAGAATCTGGTGAATCTTGAGCGGGGGCGGGCGATCGACGAGCAGGCGCTGCGAGAAGCCAGAAACACCATCGTCGGGCTCGAAACCCGAATATCGGAGTTGGAGGCAGACCTGACGTTCTACCGGAACATCATGGCGCCCTCTGAGGCCAGCAAAGGGCTCCAGGTTGATAGTTTCACGCTGGCACGTGTACGCGGCGATAACGCCTATCGGTTCAAGATGGTGCTGACTCAGGTTGGCAATAACAACAGTTTCATCGCCGGGCAGGTGGCTGTAAACGTCATAGGACGGTTGGATGGTGAAAAAGAAGTGATTGCCTTGCGCGATCTGTCCGAAGACATCGAAGATCTGGGGGTCAGATTCCGGTTTCGGTATTTCCAGGATGTCGAGGGTACTTTGAGCCTTCCTCAAGGCTTTGAACCCCACGAGATCCAGGTAGTGGCACAGGCGCAAGGGAGTAACGCCGCACAGGCAGAGAGAACATTTGATTGGGCACAGTTAACTGGGAGCTGATTCATGCTGGGCAAAAAGAAAAAACAGAAGCCACGCCGTTCCGTGGGCCACTTTGACACGTTGATTTCATCCCGGACGACCATTGAAGGGGATGTGCGTTTTTCTGGCGGTTTGCATGTAGATGGAAAAATCCAAGGCAGGGTGCTGGCGGAAGAAGGCAGTGACGCTGTGGTCCGACTGTCCGAAGTGGGTGAAATCAGCGGCGATATTACTGCGCCGCACATCATCATCAATGGCAAAGTGAACGGAGACGTACGCGCCACCAGCCACCTGGAATTGGCGGAGAATGCGGCCATTAACGGTAATGTTTACTACCGCCTGATCGAGATGGCCATGGGGGCGTCGGTGAACGGAAATCTGGTTCGCCAGGACGAAACCAGCGGCCTGCTGACTCATGATAAAGCGCCTGTGCAGAGCACGGAGCCAGAGGGTGAGGGTAAACCCGAATAGTTGACTGAATTAGTCGGGAATACCATAATCTCCTGATCGCGTTATCTCCCGGAGGCATACCTTGAGTGTAGTTCAGCAGCAAATGGTCACACCGTTGTTCTTCAGCGACAGCGCTGTTGCCAAAGTGCGTGAGTTGATCGAGGAAGAGGAGAATCCTGATCTCAAACTGCGGGTGTTCGTAACAGGTGGCGGTTGTTCCGGATTCCAGTACGGCTTTTCGTTCGACGAGAACCAGGAAGAGGACGACACCGTCATAGAGCGGGATGGCGTGAAACTGCTGGTAGATTCCATGAGCTACCAGTATCTGGTTGGTGCCACTATTGACTACCAGGAAGGGCTTCAGGGCTCACAGTTTGTGGTTCAGAACCCGAACGCCAGCTCCACCTGTGGTTGCGGCAGCTCGTTTTCTATTTGACGCGTCAGGCCGGGTAAATCGCGCCTAGCACCCGGGGGCCTTTGGCGCCAGTCACCTCAGGTAGGTTTCCGGGTTTGAACTCAAGGGTTTGCCTCGCTAGCCAGGCGAACGCCACCGGCTCCACCCATTGCGGGTCAAGCCCCAAATCAGCCGTTGTGGTCAGCGCCACTGATCCCAGTCCGACCCTAAGCTCATTCATCAGCAATCGGTTGAACGTGCCACCGCCGCATGCGTAAACGGTCATGCTGGCGGATTCCTGTGGCAACTGTTTCAGAATGGTCGTTACTGTCAGTTTTAGCAGGGTTCGTTGGACGTCCTCGGCGGCCAGGTTGGGGAAGCGTTGCAGGTGGGTTCTGATCCAGTCAAGGTTGAAACGTTCCTTGCCCGTGCTTTTCGGGGCTGGTTTGCTGAAATAGGCGTCGGAGAGCATGCTACTCAACAGCTCCGAATGTACAGCCCCCTCACTTGCCAGATGCCCCGACTCATCGTAGTGGCGCCCGGTCTGGTCCAGACACCAAGCGTCAAGCAAGGCATTTGCCGGGCCGGTATCAAATCCTATCACCGGTTTGCGACCTGCGGCCGGAAGCCAAGTGATATTGGCAATTCCGCCAAGGTTCAGGATGCAGCGGTCCTGTTCGTCTGAGGCAAACAGCCATTGATGGAAGGCTGGTACAAGCGGCGCGCCCTGGCCGCCTGCGGCAAGATCCCGGCTGCGGAAATCCGATACCGTTGGCAGGCCGGTGCTTTCCGCAATACAGGCAGCATTGCCAATCTGCAGTGAGAAGGGGGCAGGGCCGGAAGGTTGATGGCGTACCGTTTGTCCATGGCTGCCAATGCCGCGAATATCCCCGAGCGTCAGGCCGGAGCGCTCGATCAGTTCCTTTGCGGTATGGCCAAAATGATGGCCGATCAGTGTATCCAGTTCACCGAGTTCGTCTATGTCTGATTGATTGCGGGTTGCCAGCAGGAGACGCTGCCTGAGTTGTTCAGGGTAGGGAACGGAGAGCGTGGAATGAATATTCAGATTCCGGTCGGTGAAAGACACCAGCACCGCGTCTACCGCGTCCATGCTGGTGCCTGACATAAGGCCGAGCCAATAGCTCACGATCAATTATCCGATGCCAGGGCCAGTTGACGACCACTTTCACGGAAACCATTGAACTGGGCGAGTCGCTGCTCGGTAAACTGGCGGAAGCGGGCCATTTCAGAGCCCGGCACCGGCTTGGCATCGGGCAGCTTGACCGTGCGGGAATTCTTGGCAACGCCGTTGACCCGGAACTCGTAATGCAGGTGAGGCCCGGTCACCATTCCGGATGAACCGACATACCCAATGGTGTCCCCCTGTTTCACTCGGGTACCATTCTTTATACCTTTGCCCAGCCGGCTCATATGAGCATACAGGGTGGTGATATTATCGCCATGCTGCAAAACCACGGTGCGACCATAGCCACCTTTCCAGCCGGCAAACTGTACCCGCCCACTGCCGGCGGCTTTGATTGGTGTGCCCGGGGGCGCAGCATAGTCGGTTCCCTCGTGGGGTCTGACCACGTCCAGCACCGGGTGTCGTCGTTGCAGATTGAACGGTGATGACACGCGGGCATTGATTGGAACTCTCAGGAAGGCTTTGCGCATGCTTTTGCCTTCCGGCGTGTAGTAGTCGCTGTCGCCGTTTTGGTCCGTGTAAAGCAGTGCTACGTTCTCGGTACCACGATTGATAAAGCGCGCCGAAAGAATCCGTCCGGTATCAAACTTTTCACCGTCGATGTATAGCTCCTCGTACACAACCTCAAAGCTGTCGCCCTTGCGGACATCGTAGACAAAGTCGATATCCCAACCGAAAATCCCGGCCAGTTCCATGGTGAGCCGGTCGTTCAGGCCTGCGTCTCTGGCGGCAAGATAGAGGGAGCCGTCAATCACGCCGGCGGCAAATGCAGGACGCGGCTCAGGTTTGCGAACTTCTGTTTTGCCAAGGAAGCCATCGTCGGCCGTCGAGATCTTGAGGGTTTCCAGGCGGCTGCGCTGCAACTCCACTGCTACCAGCTGCCCCTCGCTGTCGAGACCGAAGCGGATCTCTTCCCCCGCATAAAGGCGCTGGAGCTTGCTGGCTTCGCCCTTACCATGGATGACCGACAGCATGATGCCATCGTTGAATCCCGCTTTGCGAAACAGGGATGAAAGCGTATCGCCAGACTTTACACGAAACTCCAGCCAGTCGACCTTAGGAACATCTGGCTTGTTTGCAATCGTGGCCTGAGTTGTTGGCTCCTCGTCACTTTGTGCTTTTTCCGTCTCAGGCAGGGCGCCAGTGGGTTCCTGCGTCCGGGATGGCGCCTGTTTGGTCGGTGCCATCCCGGACACCAGGCCCTCTTCCAGGTCAATGGTGTATGACATGCGCTTGGCTTCAACGTCAGCGCTTGGGCTCATCAGCACAGCAGCAGAGACGATAATCGTCGCCGCTGCAGCCAGAGTAATATGTGTTTTGGGGAATGTTTTAAGCACTTGGCTCACCCGTTTTTATCGGTATTCCAGCAGGTTGTACTAGCTAATTAAAGCGCTAGATCAAGTATAGTCAAACAGATTACCGTATATGACATTATCTGGACAGTGCCGAACATTACGGTTGAGCGGGGGTCTGGTCGTACAAAACCGCTTGCCGCTGGTATAATGCCGGTCCTTTTATTGCTCGCATTGTTTAAAAGTTGAGCAGTCACACTTTAACAAGGGTGTCGGTTAAACACAGATTTGTTTTGTTGAAGTCTGTAACGGTCACCGGCAAACCCTGACACCAAGTCAAACTGGGGACGAAAGGTTCATGGCAACAATTGAGGAAGCGTTGGCCGTTATCAAGCGCGGTATTGACGAGCTGATTCCCGAAGAGGATTTGATCGCAAAGCTTAAAGAGGGTCGGCCGCTGAGGATCAAGGCGGGTTTCGATCCTACCGCGCCGGACTTGCACCTGGGGCATACCGTACTGATCAACAAGCTCCGTCAGTTCCAGGACCTTGGCCATGAGATCATTTTCCTTATTGGTGACTTCACCGGAATGATTGGCGACCCCACCGGAAAAAGCGCAACACGTCCTCCTTTAACCGAGGAGCAGGTGCGCAAGAATGCCATTACCTATAAAGAGCAGGTCTTCAAGATTCTGGATCCTGAAAAAACCCGAGTTGTATTCAATTCCGAATGGATGGGCCAGATGAACGCCGCGAGCATGATCCAGCTCGCGGGTCAGTATACGGTTGCACGGATGCTCGAGCGTGACGATTTCACCAAGCGTTACAAAGCTGAGCAGCCGATTGCCATTCACGAGTTCCTGTATCCGCTGATTCAGGGCTACGACTCCGTAGCGCTTGAAGCTGATGTGGAGCTCGGTGGCACGGACCAGAAGTTCAATTTGCTGATGGGGCGGATTCTGCAGAAGCATTATGGCCAGGCGCCCCAGGCCATCATTACCGTCCCGATTCTTGAGGGCCTGGACGGTGTGCAGAAGATGTCCAAGTCTTTGGGTAATTATGTTGGCGTCAGCGATGCTCCGGGTGAAATGTATACCAAGCTTCTGTCAATGCCGGATGAGTTGCTGTGGCGCTACTTCGAATTGCTGAGCTTCCGGCCGATGGCGGAAGTCGAACAGTTCCGCGCTGAGGTAGACGCTGGTGCCAACCCGCAGGACTATAAAAAGCTACTGGCTGAAGAGCTGATTACCCGCTTCCATGATGAGGAGGCTGCGAAGACTGCTCACAAGTCTGCTGGCAACCGGGTAGCGCTCGGGGAAATTCCAGAAAACGTGCCTCTGGTAGAAGTGTCTCTGGAGGGGCAGAGTGAAATGCCAGTGGCGGCCGTGCTTCGCCTGGCTGGGCTGGTAAAGAATGGCGCTGCTGCCAGAGATGTACTTGGACGTGGTGCTGTCTATATAGATGGCAAACAGTTTGAAGGTGATCGCAGGTTTGTCAAAGGTGATGATTGCGTTGTTCAGGCGGGTAAGAAGAAGATTGCCCGGGTGGTCATTGTCGAGTGAAGTGAGGCTGGTTGCGGCCAATTTGAAAAATTTTCAGATTGGCCGTTGACTCCTCGGCTGAGGTCTGTAGAATGCGCATCTCGCTTGAGGGGCTGGCCACTGAGAAGAGGCAAAACCTAAGCGATAACTGCTTGAAA
>NZ_JBEPPY010000024.1:0-75195 GCF_040547575.1 Marinobacter sp. MBR-99
AGCCGGCATTGAATCGCTTTATTATCGAATTCGGTGACCGTCTGGACGGCCACCTGTAATGGGGTGGGCAGTTACACAGATTTATTTACAGGCTCTAGCCTTGGAATTCGTCCACTTGTCAGAACTGACATTCCTATTTGGATGATGAGGATCTTACGGAGCGCTATCCCGGCTGCTTGTTTTTGAATTTACGTCTGGTCCAAACCTCCAGCTCGTCAGCCTTCCAATAACCAGCGGCGCCAATAGCCAACATTGACAATACAAAGCCTCCGTAACCGAAGAGGGCGGCGGTCATGTTCATAGTGACTCCGAATCTGTTCATGTTTCTGAATAATCATACCTTGCCCTAGAGGTCCGAGGCGAGCATCAAGACCTCCTCAGGATCTCGCCCTGAGGCAAGCCAATCTCTTGGGGAGAGGCAGGCTTTGCCAAGCGGCAGGTCGGTGTTTTTGCTGATCATAAATCGATTAATTGTAAACGGTGCTACCTCTTTCCCTATCTGTTTCAGAAGTTCGGTCAAGTGAGGTAGGGTACCTTGATCTGTGAATTGCCATCTTGGAAACAAAAGGATCTGATGGGGGGCTTCAAATGCAAAGAGCTCTGGGGCCTCTTTAGCTATTAGCGCTTGAACCGTCTCTATCGAAACTGATAGCCGTTTTGAAACTTCCTCAAGAATCAAAGATTCTTGAATCATGTCGCTAATTTCCCTCATGAGGCGTTGGCGTTGGTTACTGGCGATAGCGACCGCATGACCGCTATGAATATCTCCGAACCGGGCGCCTCCTGCGGCGAGGATATCTTTTTCTTTGGATTTTAACGGCTCACTGCCATGCTGCGGAGCACGCTCGGAACCTGGCTTTTGGTTGATGTCGTGAGCTGACGGCATAGACCTCAGGTATGCCAAATAATCCCGATTCAAATCAGCCGTGAGCTGTTTGCGAATTTCAGAGCCGTTCATCAACTCGGATCCTCCTTGGTGTGATCCAGATGCTATTCTCGACACCGGTAACCAAAATATCATAACTCGAGATTAAGAGTCGTCTGGGCTAACCGCTGGATGTTGCCCTATATAGAAAGGGGCGACATCGCCAGCTCATTGCGGATAGATGGAACATCATGAAATTGGTCTGCATTTCCGATACCCACAGCCTTCACCGACGTCTGCCAAGTATTCCGGACGGTGATGTGCTGATCCATGCAGGAGACTGCTTGGGGCAGGGGACGTTAGAGAACATCGAAGACTTTAACGATTGGCTTGGGAGTTTGCCCCACAGACACAAGATAGTTATTGCCGGAAACCACGATTGGGCTTTCCAGGAAACGCCAGAACTGGCCCGGCAGGCATTAACTTCCGCCATCTATTTGGAAGACAGTGGTGTAGAGATCGAGGGAGTACGATTCTGGGGGTCCCCCTGGACGCCTATCTTTATGAATTGGGCGTTTATGTTAGGCAGAGGGGAGCCTTTGTACAACAAGTGGCAGCTCATCCCCGAAAATACCGATGTGCTGATCACTCATGGGCCGCCTCAAGGGATTGGCGATGAGGTGATGCTTGGATTGCAGAGTCAGAATGTTGGCTGTGAGCATTTGCTTGAACGTCTTCACCGGCTTTCCGTCAAGGCCCACGTGTTTGGTCATATACATGAGGGCTATGGTGAATACCGCCGGGGACAAACCCAGCTGTTCAACGCCAGCACCTGTAATGAACTCTATGCGCCTGCCAATGCTCCGGTAGTGCTGGAGGTGTTTCCTTGCGAAGCTTAAGACGATGGCGAATGAAAAATTTGGTCAACATTCGAGCATTGGTTTCTGCATGAGCCGGCACCTTCTCACCTTGTGTAGATACACAATGCGATACCTCAGGCCTATCGGGTTTCTGGTTCTCGGTACCAACGCGGTGTCCTGGGATAGATTGATTCGTTTATTGACACCGGTTTTGTTGTGCTGGTTGGCTCTGCAGATTATTCATTTTATTTCATATTCGACAAACATTCAGAACGAAATATTGTTCGCGGTTAAGGTCTATGCTTTGTTTGTTGTGTTTCGAGTGGTTTTTAAATTGGTAAAGTTCGGCAAGTCCGTATCCTGAACTTAATCTTAAATCCTTATCAAGATAAAATCTTTTATTTTTAATTATTTAAACTGTCCCGGCGATACATTTGTCAGTGTTTTTGCTAATTTACTATTATAGTTTTTAATATGTCTGAATTTACGGTTTAACTTTAGATTTCACTGATTTCTTCAGCGCTTGGGTGTTTTTCAGATTATGCGATGATATCTGGAATATCACCGAGGAGACTGAAGCAATGTTTAACAACGTCCTTTTAAAAATAAAGAAAAAGTACAAAACCCCGGTCTTATTTAGGGCAGCATTATGGGGAACCATCATCGCCATTCTTTTTACATTTATACCTGGGTCGCAGAATATTGAGGCCGGCGCATGGACTTCTTTTGAACCTGTATTTGCCATTGTGGCAACGATAATGAGAGGGAAACTTGGAGTCGCTCTGGTTGTATCAGCGTCAGGTTGCTGGATTGCTGATCATATCAAAACCTTCCTTTCGGTCCTCTGACCGGAGGGCCTCGAAATCCTGCAGGGCTTGCTAAAAATTTTGTCAGGAAAGTGTCCAAAAAGTGCTTTTTTCGCCGCGACAATGCATTGCTAAGTAATTGATTCTATTAGCTGCTTAAGGCCGACATTAAGCTAATATACAGCATTAATTAAAGCGCATAACATGTTGTTTACTATGTCTTTATGGCTCTTAAAAAAATAGAACTGCAACTCCGTGTACGCCGGTTCGATTCCGACCCGCGCCTCCATTTTTATTCTTTTTATCAGTTCATTACGATTACGGAAAATCACTGGCGTCGTTGCTGCGAAGGTTCAGCGAACATGCTTTGAGTGTTTGTTCGTGTCTGTCAGCGAATTTAGCGTCGAGTTGAGCTCGCCCTTAATGGTTTCTCCTCAGCAACGGATGAAATGCCGCCATCGAATGCGTGAGGCCTCTACCAAAGCTTCCGCTCCCACCAACAATCCTCAGCTTTAAGTGCCCCTTTAACCACCGCTATGCCTAGGCGTCTGAATGGCTCTACTGGCCAGCGCACCGGTTTTCGATTAACAAACCACGCCTGGGTGCGTTTGCTCTCCCGGCCCAGGGCCAGTTCGGCCAGGGTCTTCCCGCTGTATTGTGTCAGGGAGACACCATGGCCAGTGCATCCGCACAGGTACAGGGTGCGATCGTCTTTGTAGAAGCCAAGATTGGGGGCCATGTCCAAGGTGACCGACACCGGGCCGCCCCACTGGTAATCAATGCCAATCCCTGCCAGTGGCGGGAACAGGGTTTTCAAGTGCTTTTCCAGTATCCGCCACGTCGGTTTATGGTGGTCGAGGCTCATGTTTTGGCCCGTTGTGGTTACAACGTTGGCGCCGCCAAAGGTAATGCGCCCGTCTGCCGTTGGTCTGAGGTAGTGCACCAGGTGCCGGTTGGTTTCTATTCCGTAGCGCCCGGCCCAGCCGACCGCCCGCGACTGTTCCGCCGTGAGCGGCTGGGTGACGATCTGGTGAGTCCAGATTGGGGTCTGGTTGCGGCGAAATGCCCCCATTTCCGGCAACAGGTGGCTATATGCGTTGGTTGCCAGTATAACTTTGCCGGCGGTCACGGTGCCATTTGAGGTCTCGACGGAAACCTTACCTGGCGGGTAGTTGATAGACTGGCATACGGTGTTCTCATAGATATGAACGCCGAGTTGCTCACAGATGGTTTTCCAGTGCCGGACGTGTTTCGCGGGATTCAATATGCCGCACCGCTGCTCAAACAGGCCGGCTTTAGCCAGCGGGGTCTGAAGCTGGTGCAACAGTTGTTCCTCTCCCCACCATTCAAAGGAGTTTGAGAACCCGAGCTCATGATAGAGAGCCTGCTGTTTTTGCAGGCGCTCACGATGTTTGTTGGTCAGCGCAATGCGCAGAAAGCCATTGTGTTCGTAATCGCTGTCGAAGTCGTACCGGCTCACACAGTCGCGCACATAGTCGACGGCATCTTCCATATACTGCTGTGCGACGCGGGCTTTTTCCTTGCCATGAAGCAGGCAGGTTATTTCGGGCTCAAAGCCGAACAGGGTCATGGAAAACCCGCCATTGCGCCCCGAGGCTCCAAAGCCCACAGCGCTGCCCTCCAATACGGTGACGTCCACCGATGGGTCCAGTTCTTTCAAATGAGCCGCGCAGGACAATCCGGTGAACCCGCCACCAATGATCACAATATCGGTCTGATGGTTTTCGTGCAGCGGCGGGTTAGGGGAGTACGGGCCAAAACGATTGAGCCAGAACGACCGGGTCTCCGGTGAGCCGAGTTTACTGTAGTCTATGCTCATGGCGTTTATCACGTTGTTATACTTGAGGCCTTTCGGCGTCGGATTGTCGCCAAGGTGTATCAAGGTGGCGTTATAAAAACAAGATAAGAAAACGAGGTGTATTCATGAGTGTCAGTGGCAAGACCATTGTTCTGACTGGCTCGTCCAGTGGTATCGGGGAACAGGCAGCCTATCAATTGGCCCGTAAAGGGGCCCGTCTTTGCCTCGTCGCCCGTCGAGAAGACGAGTTGAAGAGGGTGCAGCAGGCTATTACCGCCGAGGGCGGCAAAGCCTGGGTATACCCGGCAGACCTGACCGATGAGGCCGGCTTGCAGTCGGTTGCTGACCGGATATTGGCAGAACACGAACGGGTAGATGTGCTGGTCAATAATGCTGCCCGCTCCATCCGGCGCCCCATCACCGACGCTCTGGACCGGTTGCACGACTATCAGCGAACCATGAATATCAACTACATCGCTGCAGTGGGGTTAACGCTGAAGTTGCTTCCAAGGATGTTGGCGCAGGGCCAGGGGCAGGTGGTGAATATTTCCACTTTGTCTTCCCAGGTGCCGATACCCCTGTTTTCCGCTTACCTGGCCAGCAAGACGGCCCTGGAGTCTTTTTCGCGTTCGCTGTTGGCGGAAATGGGTGATCAGGGGATAGACGTTACCGTGGTTTACTACCCGATGGTGCGTACGCCCATGTCTTCGCAAACCAGTATTTACAAGCACATGCCGATGATGACCCCGGATAAGGCCGCAGGCTGGATTGTCAAAGCCGTGGATGAGGGGCCGGCAAGGGTTGGTAGCCTGATGGGAACTGCGGGCAGCATTGCTCTTGCGGCGTTACCAGGGCCGGTTACTCGTTACACTCAACCATTGTTCAAGCTGATGGATAAAAAACTTGGGCAAAAGGCTCGCCAATAACCAGAAACGAAAAAAGGCAGCCGAAGCTGCCTTTTTCTATCGTATCAGGGCTGTATGAATTACAGACCTACTACGTTATCCGCCTGAGGACCTTTCTGGCCCTGAGAAACGGTAAATTCAACCTGCTGGCCTTCTGCCAGAGTCTTGAAGCCGCCGCCCTGAATGGAGCTGTAGTGAACGAATACGTCCGGGCCGCCTTCACGAGTGATAAAGCCAAAACCTTTTGATTCGTTGAAAAACTTAACAGTACCGGTAACAGTAGACATATTTTTAAATCCTGAATTCAATCATTTTATGTGCCGCCAAACTTCATCGTGAGGCTTGGTCAGCGGTGTGCGGAAACAAAAAACTGGCGTGATCAAAAACAGGACGAAAGCTACTTGTTACAACTTACAACAGAGATGCGTCTTATTGATGAATGCTTTGCTAAATCTTTCCAACGACGGTCACTGTACTCCTGCCCGGCCAGAATAGAAAGCTATTTTTTATAGGCATTAACCCACAGGGGGCATTTATTCTGGTGAAACACAGCGAACTTATGCTTCACACCCTGGTGTCTGATTACTAAAATCCGGTAACTCTAGTCATCCTCTTGATCTACACTGATGTCATAGAGAAAGAAGGGTTGGTTGATATACCTTCTCAGAAAGCTGATTAGCCCAAAAGGCCTGGTTGGTGTTTCCTGACGCGGAGCAAAACCTGTATGTCCCTGGACCCTATGGAGAAAAGGCGCCTCGTTGCGCTTGAGAAGTTGGGGATTCTGGATACGCCACCAGAAGAGCGGTTTGACAGGCTGGTTCGAATCGCTCGCCAGTTTTATCATGTTAAAACGGCCTTGTTCACGGTTCTGGACGATAAGCGCCAGTGGTTTAAATCCAAAGACGGCATAGATGCTAGTGAAACGCCACGTTCGGTAGCATTCTGCGATCATGCTATCCGCCAGGACCGGGCGTTTATTGTTGAAGATGCCGCCCAGGACCCACGCTTTAAATCCAACCCTCTGGTCACCGGTGACCCCCACATCCGTTTTTATGCCGGCATACCGGTCCGTGAACCCAGTGGTTTCAAACTCGGTTCGCTGTGCATTATTGACGACAAGCCACGTCAGATTCAGGAAGTGGATCTGGATGTGCTTCGTACATTGGCGAGTCTCATTGAGGACGAATTGGAATGTGCTTATCTCACCGGAGGAGACGAGGGTGACGTCGCGGTGTCGCATCTCAGCCGGGCCATCCAGAGGGCCCAGAATGTCTTTCTAACCAATGACAACGAGCGGGCGGCATTTGAGTTGATGCTGGCGGACTTGCTATCTCTTACCGGCAGCCAGTTCGGATTTATTGGCGAGGTGTTGTATCACCACGACGGTAAGCCATACCTCAAGGTAGGCGCCATCACCAATATCGCCTGGAGTCCGGAAACCCAGGCCCTGTTCCAGCAGGTCGAGCGCAGGGGAATGCTGTTTGAGAGACTGGATAACCTATTGGGAGCAGGGTTGTTATCAGGCGGAGTGGTGCTTACCAACAACTATGCAAGTGACGCCCGCCGAGGGGGGCTGCCACCTGGCCACCCCCCAATCGCCAGCTACATAGGGTTGCCGGTATACAGTGGCGGGGATCTGATCGGGTTGGTGGGCCTGGCTAATCGGGTGGGAGGTTATAAAGAAAGCATTGCCGATGACCTTGCCCCGCTGCTGCAGACCGTTGGCACCCTGATTGAACGGAAACGTCTTTATCAGGAAAAACGAGAGCACCAACTGAGCCTGGAACAGGCCGCTAATTTTGATGCCCTGACCGGGCTGCCCAACCGCAGACGGTTAACGGAACTGTTTGAACAGGAGCTGTTTGAAGCCAAGCAGCGCAAAGGCACCGTGGCGGTTTGTTTTATTGACCTCGATGGTTTCAAGGAGATCAATGATGAGCATGGTCACTCCGTTGGCGACGCAGTTCTCAAGTCGATTGCAGAGCGGCTGAAGAATACCGTGCGGGGCCACGATTTGATTGCCCGTCTTGGCGGTGATGAATTTGTGGCGATACTGAGGGATGTAGACGATGAGCGAGTGTATTCTCGCATTCTGGAAGCCATCCGCCAGCCCATAAGTTACCGGCACTTTGTTTTACACCTGTCTGGCAGCATGGGCGTGACAGTGTATCCGGATGACGACGCAGATACCGATTTACTGCTTCGCCACGCAGACCAGGCGATGTATGCAGCCAAAGAATCCGGCAAGAACGCCTACAAAATCTTTGATTTGCAGTCCCATTTTACCCGGAAAGAGCGAGTAAGGGTTCTGGAGCAGATCGGCCAGGCTATCAGCCGTGCGGAATTGAAGCTGTATTACCAGCCCAAGATTGATTATAAGCGCCAGACCATCGAAGGCTTTGAGGCCCTTATTCGCTGGAATCATCCCGATGATGGCTTGCTGGCCCCGGGGCACTTTCTGGAACATATTGAATACACCGAATACGCTCGCACCGTTGGCAACCTGGTGATCAATGAAGCCATCGACAAACTGTTGCTGTTCAATAGTCAGGGTTTGGCCTATTCCCTGAGCGTGAACCTCAGCCCGTCGCACTTTCTGGGCAAAACCTTCCCGGAAGACCTGGCCCAGGCAGTCGAGCGTTTGCCCCGCGGGCTCCGCCACCGTCTGATTCTGGAGCTACTTGAAACCACCGTCATGGATGATGCCAGCCTGGTAATTGACACGCTTCGGCAGTGTCGGGACTTGGGGGTGGAGTTGTCGCTGGACGATTTTGGTACCGGCTATTCCTCTCTCGACTACTTCCGTAAGCTTCCTGCCCACGAGATCAAGATTGATCGTTCGTTTGTTAATGACATGCTGGACGATCCGGAGAGCGATATGGTGGTCACCGCGATACTGGGCCTGGCCCGCAGCTTCGGCCGACGGGTGGTGGCTGAGGGCATTGAAAACGCTGAGCATCACGCTCGTCTGATCGAACTCGGGTGCGATCTAGGGCAGGGGTTCTACTATGCGAGGCCGATGCCTTACCAGCAGGCTTATGACTGGGCCGCGAATTTCCGCTGGCAAACGGTTGCGGTTACCGCAGTTGGTAGCTGAACCGGGGCTATGTAAAGGTTTGGCAAAACCCTGAGCATACTCTTTTTTTTCTCCCCGACGTTCTCTATGGTTGCCGCTGATCAGAGCGTATGGAGAACTTCTGAATGGCACTTGCTCCCCGCAACCGCCGGCGTTGGCCAACCTGGGTTGGTGTTTTCACAGGTATGGTGATTCTTGCCGCCGGAGGCTGGTGGTATTTCCAGAACGGCGGGAACAAACAGCCGCCACTGAATACCATCGAAGTCACCCGCGGCGATATCCAGCAACTGGTCAGCGCTACCGGCGTGTTGGAGCCCAGTAATTATGTGGATGTAGGTGCTCAGGTGTCTGGCCAGCTCGAAACCATCCATGTGCGAGTGGGACAAAAGGTGTCTCAGGGGCAATTGCTGGCGGAGATTGATCCGACCGTTTATGTCGCCAAGGTCGACGCTACCCGGGCCCAACTCAAGAATCAGCGAGCACAACTGGATGATCGAAGAGCGCAGTTGCGGCTGGCAGAAATCCAGTTCCAACGCCAGACTAACCTCTATAAAGAAGAAGCCACGACAAGGGAATCGATGCAAACCGCTGAGGCTTCTCTAGCATCCGCGAAAGCTCAGTTGGCCATGCTGGAAGCTCAGATTGAACAAACCTCATCCAGCTTGCGAGCAGAAGAAGCCAACCTCGGATTTGCGCGAATATACGCTCCCATGGACGGCACCGTTGTGTCGATTGAAGCTCGCCAGGGCCAGACGTTGAATGCCACTCAGCAAGCACCAGTTCTAATGCGTATTGCCGACCTGGCTACCATGCGAGTGCGGGCCCAGGTATCAGAAGCCGATGTGGGCAAACTCGAGCCTGGGATGCGTGTCTATTTCACCACGCTGGGCGACGCGGATAGGAAGCTTTACGGCGAGTTGCTCTACATAGAGCCAACTCCGGAAGTGACCAACAACGTTGTATTGTACAACGCCCTGTTCGATGCCAATAACGACGATGGCAAACTGCTACCGAACATGACAGCCCAGGTGTTCTTTATTCAGAGCGAAGCCCTGGATGTTCTGCGTGTGCCGGTGTCCTCGGTTCAACGGGGCCGCGTGCAGGTCCTGACCCAGGCGGGCCAGGTTGAATGGCGGGACATCGTGTCCGGCGTCAGTAACCGGGTGCATACGGAAGTGGTTTCCGGCGTAAGGGAAGGCGAAAAGGTCGTGCTGGTTTCCCGGGATCCGCGTTCTGGTTCCAATAACACCAGCAATTTCCGGGGTACGCTGCGATGACCGCAAGCCGGCCTCTGATCGAGTTGCGCGGCATTACCCGTTCTTTCGGGGAGGGGGAGTTGGCGGTACCGGTACTCAAAGGCATTGACCTTAAAATTTATCCGGGGGAGTTCGTTGCCATTATGGGCCCCTCCGGGTCCGGAAAATCCACCTTGATGAATATCCTCGGTTGCCTTGACCAGCCAAGCTCCGGGGAATACTGGTATGACAGCTGTGACGTTTCCGCGCTCAGTCGGGATGACCTGGCGTTATTGCGCCGGGAGGCTTTCGGCTTTGTTTTCCAGAGCTACAATCTATTGCCGGGCATGACTGCCAGGGAAAACGTGGAAATACCGGCTATCTACGCCGGAATGGCACCCGCCCAGCGCCGGGAGCGGGCGGAGAAGCTGTTAACCGAACTGGGGCTGGGAGAGCGGCTTACCCATCGCCCGGGCCAGCTGTCTGGTGGGCAGCAGCAGCGCGTCTCAATTGCCCGGGCATTAATGAATGGCGGCCAGGTGATCTTCGCCGATGAGCCGACCGGCGCCCTTGACAGCAAAAGCAGTAAAGAGGTTATCCGGCTACTGACGGAGCTGTCTGGTAAGGGGCATACCGTTATTCTGATCACCCACGACCAGGATGTGGCGGATGTTGCCCGCCGTCAGATTCACATTGCCGATGGCGAAGTGGTTCGAGATACCGGTCAGGATGACAGCGCTGCAGCCTCTTCACCGGCCATCGAAGCCGGTCACCATGGCGTGGTGCTGAGTGACTGGCAGGAGGCCCTGAAAAGTGCCGTGCGCTCCTTGCATAGCAATCTGTTCAGAACCGTACTGACGTTGCTCGGCATCGTGATTGGTGTGGCGTCTGTGATCACCATGCTGGCCATCGGGGAAGGGGCCAGGAAAGACGTGGTTGATCGTATCAGTACCATGGGCAGTGACTTGTTGCTGATCCGCCCGGGTGGCCCGGACCAGCGGGGAGGCCGCTGGTCAGTGACCACGTTAACTCCTGAAGACTATCGTGCAATCAATGAAGTAGATGGGGTTCTTGCAGCAATACCTGAACTTACCGGCTCGCAAACATTGCGGTACTTCAACCTGGATCACCGGGCGGAGATTAACGCTACCTCGTACCAGTTTCCGGTGGCCAGACAGTGGCCGGTGATTGAAGGCACCTTCTTTTCTGAACAGGATGAGCTCAACTATGCGGCGGTAGCCGTGTTGGGCAAAACGACTGCCGACACACTGTTCCCCGGGGAAAGCCCGCTCGGCAAACACCTGATGGTGAACAATGTGCTGTTCCAGGTGATTGGCGTGATGGGGGAGAAAGGCGCATTGCCCATGGGTCAGGACCAGGACGATGTGGTCCTTGTGCCCTACACAACGGGCAGCTTGCGTATTTTTGGCCAGACTCATCTGCGCAACATCACGGTGGCCGTCGCTGACCTTGGCAGAATGAGTGACATCGAAGCGATCATCCATGAAACCCTGTTGGCACGGCACGGCGGGGTTGAGGATTTCACCATCCGTAACATGGCTTCGCTGATTGAGACCATTTCTGAAACCCAAAATACCCTGACCTGGCTGCTTGGCTCCATTGCCGCCATTTCACTGCTGGTTGGTGGAATCGGTGTGATGAACATCATGTTGGTCAGCGTGACTGAACGTACGCGCGAAATCGGTATCCGCATGGCCACCGGGGCACGAGCCTGGAATATTCTGCAACAGTTTCTGACCGAGGCCTGGCTGGTCTCTGCCATTGGCGGGCTGATTGGCGTTGCCCTGGGCATCACCGCCACACAATTGATCGGCTCTTTTGGCACGCCGGTTCATATGACGGTTTTGCCGATGGTGCTGGCGTTTTCCTGTGCCTTTGCTACCGGGCTTATCTTCGGTTTTCTCCCGGCTCGCAAAGCCGCTCACCTGGACCCGGTCCACGCCCTGGCTTCGGAATAAGGCTATGACTATAACCACTCGATTACTGGTTCTCTTGCCGGCGTTCCTGGTTGCCGGGTGCGCCACGTTCACGCCGGAGCCGGTGCCTTTGCCGGTCACCCCTCCAGAGCAATGGTCCGTCCAATCCAATGAGGGGCAGGGCATCGATGCCAGTTGGTGGCAGGCTTTCAATGATGACCACTTGAATCGGCTGATTGACAAGGCCCTGGCGGCAAACCCAGACTTGGCGGCCACTGCCCAGTCCGTCATTCAGGCCGATTTGCAGCTGCAGTCCGCCGGTGCTGGCCTGCTGCCATCGTTGGGGGCGTCGGCCAATACCGGGCGGCAGGCTTCCCGAGTCTCCGGTGGTGATACCAACACCGGTGGTTCAACCAGTGCCGGATTATCCGTGGACTATGAACTGGATCTTTGGGGTCGATTGTCTGCCGTTGAAGGCGGCGCCCTGGCGACCTTCCAGGCCACCCGATTCGATTACGACACGGCCAGAATCACTCTGGTTGCTTCGGTCGCCAGTACCTGGTTTGAATGGCTGGAGTTGCAGCAGAGGGCAGAGGTTGCCCGTAACAACCTGGCGATTGGTGAGCGCACTCTGGCCTTGGTGGAGGCCCGCTTCCGCAATGGGGCTGCCAGTCGGGCTGAACTGGCACGCCAACAAACCTCGGTTTTGAGTTTGCGCAACGCGGTGCCACCACTGGAATATCAGGCCCGGCAACGGCTGGCAGCACTACGGGTGCTGACCGGAGAATTACCATTTGAGGGCGACACGCCAGAGGCAGATATCGCGGCCGTCAGCATACCGGTGATCAGCCCCCTGGCGCCGGCCAGCCTGGTCACCCGTCGGCCTGATCTGGCAGCCCAGGAGGCTCGGCTGGTGGCTGCCAGTGCCGATATCGAACAGGCCAGGGCGGCGCTGTTGCCGTCGGTTTCCCTGAATGCAGCGGTGCGGTTATCCACTGACAGTTTTCTCAGCCTGGCTGATCCGACTCGAAGCGTGAATGGTCTGTTGGGTTTGAGTCAGTCGTTGTTTGACGGCGGCCAGCGGCGAAACGCCCTGGCGATTTCAGAATCCCGGCGGATGGCCCTGCTGGAAAGCTATCGCGGTAGCCTGTTGACGGCGTTCCTTGAAGTGGGTGATGCGCTGGACCGGGATTCGCTGTTTGAGCTTCAGGAGCAGCGCCTGCAAGAGATCCTGATGCGGGCGGAAGAAACCCTCAGGCTGACCGAAGTTCGTTATCGGGAGGGCGCGGATGATCTGCTGACCTTGCTGGAGAGCCAGCGCAGTGTGTTCGACGCCCGCCAGCAGCTGAGCCAGATGCGTCTGAACCGTCTGACTACCGCCGTTGACCTCTACAAAGCTCTTGGCGGAGGTTGGCAGCGGGATGACGAGGTGGTGGCTACAGGGCCGGTTGAGGAATAACGCCCTCTACCAGAAAGGCTTCCCGGCTGAAGTTGTGAACCTGCTTGCTGCCATCCGCCAGCGTCAGGCTCATGGATACTTGCTGTTCTGAGGTGGCAACAATGAGCTTTTGGTACGACCTTGGCGCCGTGTCCCGGAGTGCCCGGGGGCTGAACAGCGCCACGTTGAGCCCGTCCATTCCGCTCCCGGTTTGCCAGGGTAGCTGGTACAAGCCGGCCTGAAGAGCCCGGGCCGAGAGAAACTGAAACGCTTCCGTGCCGCATTGGCGCAGGTCGCTGCCCAGCGCCTGGGACTCCCGGTAGCTGACCGGGTCGGTGAGGATTTCCTGAAGGTCCTGCCACTCTGTGGCCTGAAGCCGAACACCCCGACTTGAACGGAAGCGGGCGGTAAAGACCGTGTGCAGCGTGGTCAAAGGGCGCTTGAACGGTTCTGCCACGTGGCTGGTGAACACAAAGCGATAGAAAGCGGTCTCTGCCAACGCTGTCGGAATGCTCATGGCGCCATAGAACAGGCTGGGTTCGAAGCTGCGGCCAAAACGGGAGCCGTATTTGAGTGGTGGATATCGAAATGGCGTCGCCAGCAGGTAATGCAGGTTTTTGGCCTGATTGGGGATGGTTGGTTTGCTGGCATCCAGCAGTTGCTCCAGGCGAGCCTGTTCCTGCATGTTATCAACGATTCGGGTGGTGGCGATGTCTTCCTGACTCTCTACTACCCGGAAGAGCTGCCCCTGCAGGCTGCCGAGGGTGCTTTTGATACGTTCCTTGTAGTTCAAATCCGTCCCCGCATGGCATCCAGATAGTGAATCACCCGAACCAGCCCCTCCGTTGACTGAATCATGTCTCTGGGGGTGCCTTCAAAGTAGTGGTTCGGCGTGTTGAGCCAATGGGCCATGGCCTGGTTGTCGCCACCGGTCAGGGCATAAACGCTTCGATACAGGCGCACGAACAGCAGCGCCAGTTCTCCGGACTTGCTGTCTGGATCAATGCCGTCTCTGGTCAACCCGCTGCGATTTCGGCCAACAATGGCGGCGGCTTCGGCCTGGGAAAGGCCAAAAGCCTTGGCGGAATTCAGCAAGGCCTTGGCCAGCAGGGCTTTATCGCTAATTTGGGGGGCCAGGGTAGCCGGCTCGTTCATGGCTAGGGCTCCTTTGTGCATTTTTCATCATTATATACCTGTATGGCGAAAATGCATCATTCGGTGCTCGTCAATCATTACTTGGGGTAGCCGGTGATACTCCTTATTTTCCGATACAGCGGTTGTAACCTTGGGTACATGTCCAGATACACCTCGGAATACAGGCGCTGGTAAAGCTCAGTTGCTTGCGCGGATGGTGTGAACACGTGGCCGACACGGGTCATTTCCCGCACTGCGGTGTCAAAATCCGGGTGCAGGCCCAGGCCCACGGCGGCGTCTATTGCCGCGCCCAGGCCGGAGGTTTCATAGGTGTGCGGTCGCTCGGCAGGCAGTCCAAAAATATCGGCGGTCAACTGCATGGCGGCATCGCTCTGGGAGCCGCCCCCTGCCACCCTGAGCCGGCGGATTTTCTGACCGCTGCGTTTCTCGATCCGCTCCTTGCCTTCCCGGAGTGCGTAGGCAAGGCCTTCCAGAATGGCACGATACAGGTGGGCGCGGGTATGTACATCGCCGAAGCCAATGATCGAGCCCTTGGCTTCGGGGCCCGGCTGGCGCACGCCCGGGCTCCAGTAGGGTTGCAGCATCAGGCCCATGGAACCAGGCGGTACCGAATTGACCAGTTCATCGAACAGGGCTTCTGGTTCTATACCCCTTTGCTCGGCCAGCTTCTGTTCCCGCAGACCAAATTCTTTCTTGAACCAACTGACCATCCAGAAGCCCCGGTAAATCATTACTTCCGTTGAGTAATGACCGGGCAGGGCGGACGGATAAGGCGGCATAAACCGTGTTGGCTCAACGTAACGATGATTGGTGGTATTGATCGTCGCGGTGGTGCCATAGCTCATGCAGCCGATGTCCGGGCTGAGCCCACCGGAGCCAAGTATCTCGCAGGCCTTGTCGGATGCCGCCGCAATAACCGGCAGGCCCGCGGGCAGGCCCAGGTGGTGGGCCGCTTCGGGAATCAGTTGGCCGATGGTTTCACCCGGTCGTACCAGGTTTGGCAGCATGTCACGGGTGATGGGCATGGCCTGCCATTTGAAATCCCGGTTACCGGCCCACTGCTGTTTTTTGTAGTCAAAAGGCAGGTAGCCCACCTGGCTGCCGGTGGAGTCTTTGTACTGGCCAGTCAGCCGGTAATTGAGGTAACCGGAGAGCAGCAAAAATTTGTGGGTTTGTGCCCAAAGATCCGGTTGGTTCTGGGCAATCCAGTTGGCCTGGGTTTTCTCCCGGAATCGCTCAATGGTGTCTTCAAGCCGGGCCAGCTTGAACAGAAGTCCCCATGGGCCCTTTACCGGGCCATCCACCCGGGCATGGCGTTGATCCAGCCAGATAATGGCCGGGCGCAACGGTTGCCCGTGTTTGTCCAGGTTGATCACCGTGCCCCGTTGGGTCGTGACGGTGACGCCGGCGACCTGGTCCGGTGTCGCATCGGTACTCTGCCAGAGCGCCTGGCAGGCCAGCCCGAGATTGGCCCAGAAGTAGTCCGGATGTTGCTCGGCCCAGCCCGGGTGTTCTGAGAAGTAGGGTTCGATTTCCTGCTTGCCCTTGCCGTGCAGATTGCCCTGTTGGTCAAACAGCAGCGCCCGGACGCTCTGGGTGCCATTGTCGATCGCCAGAATAAGCGGTGTGTTGGCCATACTGTTTACCTGCCCCCGGATGGCAGGGCATAAGCCTGCTGATACAGCGACAGATAACGGTCCACTTCCCGCTGCCAACGATCGTCAGTCCAGTCCAGCAGGCGTTGGCATCGCTTCTGGATGTCTGGCAGCAGGGCTCTGGCGCCGGCGGGGCAGATAAGCCCCAGGCGGGTTCTGCGCAGTAACAGGTCATCCAGGTGCTGTACCTGCTCATGCTGGCAGGCCCATTCCAGTTCAGCCCAGAGCACGCCGGAATCGGCGATTTCAGTGAAATCCGCATCGCGGCACAGTTCGCCCAGGGCCGGTCCGTAGTAGCCCTTGAGACGGTGCCAGCTCAGGTGGCGAACCTGAGTGGGCCGCGGAAGGTCGTCCGGTGGAGTGAACACTGGCTGGTCATCGGCCCGGAGCCTGTGGCTGCCATCTGGCCCGAGTGCGGCTTCCAGAGCCTCCCGGGCAATCTGGCGAAAGGTCGTGAGTTTGCCGCCGGCGACACTGATCAGGCCTTTATCCCGGCGCAGGGCGTGTTCACGGTTCTCACGGGAGGGGGCTTTGCCCTGACCATCCGTGACCACCGGCCTGACACCAGCCCAGGTGGAGATCACATCCTGGGCGGTCAGGCTGGCGCTGGGGAACAGGTGTTCAGCCACCTGCAACAGGTAGCGAACCTCCTGGTCGTTAATAACCGGTTCCTGGTCCAGGCTACCCGGATGGTCCAGGTCGGTGGTGCCGAGTACCGTTGTGCCGGCCCACGGAAAGGCAAACACCGGGCGTTTGTCCTCGGGATGGAACAAAGACACAGCACAGGTTACCGGTAGCCGTTGCCAGGGCACGACAAGGTGGCTGCCTCTGAGCGGGCGAATGCTCAGTGGTTGTTCTGACGGGCCCTGCTGTTGCAGTTTGTCTGCCCAGGCACCGGTGGCATTGATAACCATGTTGGATGATACGGAAACGCCAGCTTCCAGTGGTTCCCCCTCCGGAACCAGAACAACACCATTAACCCTGCCAGCCTCATCCCGGGTGATCCGGTTGGCGGATACATAGTTGAGGCAGAGGGCGCCGTCCCGGCTCGCCTCTGCGATCAGCCTTTGCACAAGCCGGGCGTCGTCGGTGATGGCGTCGGTAAACAGGCTGGCACCCAGAAGGCCGGCCTGGCTCAGACCGGGCGCCCACTGCCGGCTTTGTGAGGGGGTCAGGCGTTGCCGGCTGCTCACACCGGCAAGCCGATCGTATACCGATAAAAAAGCCTGGAACAGTCGGGGGCCGGGGAACTGGCCCCGGAAATGGGGCATGACAAACCGGAGTGGGTCAACCAGCCCCGGGGCCTCCTCCATCATGCGCTGGCGCTCCCTGACGGCATCCCGGGCCAGGCCAATATGGCCACTGCCCAGGTAGCGTAATCCGCCATGAACCATCTTTGACGATCGGCTGGATGTGCCCCAGGAAAAGTCTTTCTGTTCCACCAGAAGGGTTCTCAGGCCGCTCCCGGCTGCTTCTCTGGCAGCACCTGCGCCGGTGATGCCGCCACCGACAATCACCACATCAAATCGGGCATCACCGCTTTTCAGTTCTGCGAGAATCTGCTGTCGTGTCATACCGACCTCAGTCCAGAAGGGTTTTGGGATTGAGGCGGGCGTCTGGGTCAAAGCTATCGGTCAGCGCACGGATGGCGCGCATGCCCAGTTCACCTTTTTCCACCGGCAGGAAGGGGGCATGGTCCTTGCCAACCCCGTGCTGGTGGCTGATGGTTCCCCGGTTGCGGACGATCAGTTCCGAGGTGGTGTTTTTCAGGTGCTGCCATCGGGCAACGGTTTCCGGATAGGTATCGGCAACGCGGAACACATAGGTTGTGTAGATGGAACAACCCTGTCCGTAAAAATGGGACAGGTGGGTGAACACGTGGGTTCTTTCTCCGTCCTTACTGAGACCTTCCCGCAGGTTGCTCTCAATGCGATTGAGCAGGTTATCGACGTTATCCCAGTCTGTCGCCGTTTCCAGGGTGTCTACCGCATAGCCCATTTGCCAGAGTGCCTCCCGGAAGTAGGGCATGGTGAAGCGCTTTTCAGCCCACTTGGCGCCAAGTTTGGTGCCTGTATAAACGCCACCATGGGCACTGCACACTTTCCTGGCTTGAGCCAGGGTAGAACGACATTGGGCTTTGCTGCCTGTAATGCCGAAGGTCATCATGCACATACCTTCGCGTACCCCTCGGAACGACAGGAATTTCTCAAGCACGCCGATGAGTTGCGGGTGGCCGGCCAAGGCGAGTTGGGTTTCGGTTTCTATGGCGTTGCTTAACCGCAACATGGACAGGGGAATCCGGTTCTGAACCAGTTTTCGGCAAGCCGTTTTTGCCTGTTCCCAGCCTGGGAAGAACACGACATAGAAGGCTTCCTGGTCCGCCAGGTGGCTGACACGGGCTTTAACTTCAGTGATCAGCCCCAGCCGACCTTCGGAGCCCAGAATCATCTCCCGGATATCCGGCCCCGCGCTGGAAGCGGGCAGGGTGGGCAGGTCCAGCGTGCCCTGCAGGGTTTCGATTCGGCCTCCGGCAAACAACTGCTCAATTCGGCCGTAGCGAAGGGACTGTTGTCCACTGGAGCGGGAGGCCACCCAGCCGCCAATGGTGGAGAGTTCAAAGGACTGGGGAAAGTGACCCAGGGTATAGCCGTGGGCACGTAACTGCGCCTCAACCAGGGGGCCTGGAGTGCCTGCGCCAAACGTGGCCAGCTGACTTTCCCGGTCCAGGTCCAGAAGGCGGTTCATTTTGGCAAGGCTGATGGTCAGCACTGGTTTGCCCTGGTCGACGGGGTTGATATGGCCAGCCACGCTGGTACCGCCACCGTAAGGAATCAGGTGCAAGTCGTGGTCTTCGGCATAGCGCAGCAAGGCTCGAACATCCGAATTGGAGTTCGGAAATGCAACCCCGTCGGGAAACGTGCCGATCTCGCCGCTGCGAAGGGCCAGCCAGTCCACCAGGCTTTGGCCTCGGGCGTGGCGTACGCGCACTTCCGCGCTGGTATCGATCAGGTCATCAACCTTGGGGTCAGCCGGCAGGCGTGTGGCGGGTACCTTCTGGCACACCTGTTCCAGAGTGGCGTCCTGCAACGGATTGGCCGAGCCAATTCGTTGCTCAAGAAACGCTTGCCCTTGCGCAGGCAGCTCCAGGTTAAACTGATCATCACCCCATCCGTTCCAGCGTCGCATCGACCACAACTCCCGATTTCATGAAAAGTGTCGGCATTCTATAGCGTTGGCGCCAAAACCCAGTGGCAGAGTGCGACACCGGCTTTGTCATTTAACGCCAGACAGAGCATCAGCGCCGCAAAGACTCGGTTAACCGACGATTCAGATCCTGCCAGTGCTCAAGCCTTTGGGCATCGCCAATTCTTGACCGTTCCCCGGAGGAACGGTTGAGCCATAGACCCTCACCATTAAAGCTGTAAACAGGTTCCAGATCAGTGCGTTGAGAGGCAGGTTTAATGTCATTTGTCAGGTTATCGAGGATCAGTGGATCGGCATCGGGCGTCTTGTACCAGGCCAGGACCATATGGGCCTGGTTCAGCTCCAATGCTTTGACGTAGACAATCCGCAGTTCTTCATCGGGCACGCCCATGGCCCGAAGGGTCAGGTATTTGGCAATGGAGAAGTCTTCGCAATCTCCGCCATGGGTGGTAAGTAATTCGACGGGCGTGGCCCAGTAATCTTCCTCACCCCAGTGCTGGATGTCGCTGACAAACGGGACCCGGTTAAAAAACGAATTGACCAGGCGAAGCTGACGGTCGATAGGCGCATTGCGGGCCAATCGGTGCAGGCGCTGCCAGTCTTGAAGTCTTTGATGGGCTTCCTGGCCGAATTCGTCGAGCACGTAGGTCATCAGCCGGTCGCTGAGCTCTATAGCGCCAGCCAGGGAAATGGCGAATACGAGTGGCAGTAGGATCGAATGGCGACGAGCAGACCAGGTTGCCGTTGCCATAACAGGCCTCAGTTACTGTTCTGTAGCCGTTGGCGTAACTGCTCCAGTCGCTGTCTGATCTCCTCTCGCCGTTGTTGTTCGCCCGCTGGCGTGGCCGTGCCAGTGGATGATGCACGCTGTGCAGGTTGTGGTGTTCGCCTTTGCTCAATTTGCTGGTCGACCGATTCTGCATTGCTGCTTGCCAGAGAAACGCCTGAGCGGTCATCAAGCTCAGGGAAATAGAGGTTTTCCAGCTTTCCTGCGCGCTCGATAATAACCCGATTGGGAAAAACGGTACGCAGTTTGGCGTTGCCCGGGAGCTCGCTGCCCACAAGGTAGGCTTCGGTCTTGCCCTTGTCGTCTTCAATCAGCGCGCTGCCGGGAAACTCGCCGTCGGCTGCCAGCACGCCTCGAAGTGAGAGCCTGAGGTTGGTTTCCGGCAGATTTTCGGTATCCAGCTCAACCGCGCCACCGGTATCCGAGGCTGTGCCGAACAGGGTCAGGTTGGCCAACCGCACCTCAGGAACATTCTGCCTTTGTGTGTCGGCACCGTTACCCGCAGCCTGCACCAGGGGCAGGCTGCGCTGCGACTCGGTTTGCCAGAACTGGTAGGCCTGCCAGCCGGTCAGCCCCAACATGGCAACAACCGCCGTCAGGGCAAGCAGCGACGGTATCCTTTGATCAAGAGCAAGCATCGGGTTTCCTGAGTGAATGATCGTAGGCATAAAAAGCCCACAGGTTATCAGACTGCAATGAATTAGTGGCAGTATAGTGTATAGAGTTGTTCAGTGGTTCCCATTCCTGTGGTAGCCTTTTTTCAGTGCTCGTGTATGGCTAAAGAATTAAAGGATTTTTCGGGCGCCGGAAAGTCCAAGAAGAATAATGAACGATCTGACGGAAACAACGAGGAAGACCTTGACCACCGAAACTGAAATGCAGCCGCAGGATGCGCCGCTGGGCCGTCTCCCGTTCACCTTTGCCAAACGCAATGGTGTCATCCTTACCCGCAATGAAGACGGTGAAGCGGTTATCCTGGTGCGGCCGGGGGCTTCCCACTCGGCGCTTGCGGAGGCAAACCGGATCAGTGGTGGTCGTGCCCGGTTCACGACGATTGAAACCAATCGTTTCGACCAGGCCCTGAATGCGGCCTATCAGAATGACTCTGCTGAAGCCATGCAGATGGTAGAGGGTATTGGCGATGACATGGACCTGGCATCGCTGGCGGATTCCGTGCCGGAGACCGAAGATCTTCTGGAACAGGAAGACGACGCCCCTATCATTCGCCTGATCAACGCCATTCTCACTGAGGCGGTGAAGACCAACGCTTCGGACGTGCATATCGAAACCTATGAAAAGCAACTGGTGGTGCGCTTCCGCGTTGATGGTGTGCTGCGCGAGGTGGTTCAACCCAAAAGGGCGCTGGCACCGCTGCTGGTTTCCCGTATCAAGGTTATGGCAAAACTGGATATCGCTGAAAAGCGGGTACCCCAGGATGGCCGTATTGCGCTCCGGGTTGCTGGCCGGGAAGTGGATATCCGGGTGTCCACCATGCCGTCGTCCAGTGGCGAGCGGGTGGTGCTGCGTTTGCTGGATAAACAGGCGGGTACCATTCGGCTGGAATCCCTGGGCATGGCGGGAAATGACCTCAAGATCCTGCGCAAACTCATCTACCGCCCTTACGGGATTCTTCTGGTTACTGGCCCGACTGGTTCCGGTAAGTCGACAACCCTGTACGCGTCATTGCAGGAGATCAACGACCGAAGCCGCAATATTCTGACCGTCGAAGACCCCATCGAATACAACCTGCCTGGTATCGGCCAGACCCAGGTCAACACCAAGGTGGATATGACCTTCGCCCGGGGGCTTCGGGCTATCCTGCGCCAGGACCCGGATGTGGTCATGATTGGTGAAATCCGGGATCTGGAAACGGCGGAGATTGCCGTTCAGGCCAGTTTGACCGGTCACCTTGTGCTCTCAACCCTGCATACCAATACTGCAGTGGGTGCCATTACCCGCTTGATGGATATGGGCATTGAACCCTTCCTGATTTCCTCAAGCCTGGTGGGTATTGTTGCCCAGCGTCTGGTGCGGGTGCTGTGTACCCATTGTCGCGAACCCTATACGCCGACCGAAGAACACTGTGAGTTCCTGCAGCAGGACCCGGCCAATCCGCCCACCATCTATCGGGCCAAGGGCTGTGAACACTGTAACCAGCTGGGATACCGTGGGCGTATTGGTATCTATGAGGTGGTGGAAATTACCGAAGAAATCAGCACGCTGATTCACAAACGGGCAGGGGAGATGGACCTGGAGAAAGCCGCTCGCCTTCGTAGCCCGAGCATTCATGCGGACGGGGTCAAAAAAATCCTGGAAGGCACGACCACCGTGGAAGAAGTTCTGCGCGTTACCCACCGGAGCCAGTAATTCATGCCAGCCTACGTTTACAAAGCGCTGGACCAACGGGGAAAGCAAAAGCAGGGTGTTCTGGAGGCAGACGCTGCTCGTGCCGTGCGCCAGCAATTGCGGGAGAGAGGGTTAACCCCGCTGACCGTTGAACCGGCCGTTGACAAACAACAGGCTCGTTCCAACCCGTTCAGTAATCGAGGCTCCCTGAGTGCTGCGGACCTTGCCCTGGTAACCCGCCAACTGGCCACCCTGATTCAGTCAGGCATTCCCATCGAACAGGCACTCAGTGCAGCCGCGCAGCAGTCCACCAAGCCCCGCATCCGTAGCATGTTGATTGCCATTCGGGCCAAAGTGATGGAAGGCTACACGCTGGCGGACAGTTTTGGTGAGTTTCCAAGGGCGTTTCCCCGGCTTTATCGCTCCACCGTTGCTGCCGGTGAACACGCCGGGCACCTGGACCTGGTACTGAACCGGCTGGCGGACTACACCGAAAACCGCCAGGAAGCCCGGCAAAAAATCCAGTTGGCCGCGATCTACCCGATCATTCTCAGTGTGGTTGCAATCGCCATTGTCGTTTTCCTGCTGACCTACGTGGTGCCGGATATCATCGAGGTGTTTGTCCGGCAAGGGCAGGACTTGCCCGGGCTGACCATGGCCATGTTATCGGTGTCGGAATTTCTCGGCACTTATGGTGTCTATCTCTTTATCCTGTTGATGTTGGCGCTGGTTGGTTTCCGCGTTGCCCTGAACAAACCCGGGTTCCGGATGAAATTCCACAAGCAGTTGTTACATCTTCCGTTGTTCTCGGGCATGGTTCGGGGTGTGAACACCGCGCGCTATGCAAGCACCCTGAGCATCCTGACCACCAGTGGTGTGCCACTGGTGGAGGCCATGAAAATCGCCGGTGAGGTACTGTCTAACGACTACCTTCGAAAAGAACTGAAAGATGCAGCACGTAAAGTCAGCGAGGGCGGCTCGTTGCATCGGTCGCTGGATCAGACTGGCTACTTTCCGCCAATGATGTTGCACATGATTGCCAGTGGCGAGGCCAGTGGTGAGCTGGACGGCATGTTGGAGCGCACTGCCCGGATGCAGGAAAACACCCTGCAGTCGAAGATTGCAGCCATTGTCGGCCTGTTTGAGCCGTTGATGCTGCTGGTGATGGGCGTCGTGGTGCTGATCATCGTACTGGCGATCATGCTGCCCATTTTGAACATGAGCAATCTCGTGGGCTAACGCCTGCCATGAAAACGGATTAACCCAAGACACAGGTCAATGATGAGTAGAACAATGAGTATGAAACAGAACCCGAACCCGAACCCGGCCCGTAACAAAGGCTTCACGCTGATTGAAATCATGGTGGTGATGGTCATTCTTGGCTTGTTGGTAGCGATTGTGGCGCCCAACATTATGGGCCGTAGCGACCAGGCGAAGGTGACGGTAGCCGAAACCCAGCTCAGCAATATCGCTAACGCCCTGGATCTCTACCGCCTGGATAACAGTCATTACCCGTCTACACAGCAAGGTCTGGAAGCGTTGGTGCGCCGGCCCAGCGGATCGCCGGAACCCCGTAACTGGAACGCAGACGGCTACCTGAAAAGCGTCCCGGAAGACCCCTGGGGTAACGATTACCAGTACGTGAGCCCCGGAACGGAGGGTCCCTACGATCTGTACTCCTTCGGCTCTGACGGCCAGGAGGGTGGCGAGGGTGATGCTGCCGATATCAGTGTCTGGAATACCGGGAACTGATCGATTGTGAAACGCAGGGCGAACCAAATCGGTTTTACGCTGATTGAAATTCTGGTTGTCCTGATTATTGTCGGGCTTCTGGCCGCGTTGGCGGTGTTCAACATGGCCGGAAGTTCCCAGAAGCGAGAGTTGGAGAATACCGTTCAGGATCTGTTCCTGCTGATGCAAACCGCATCGGAACAGGCGATCCTGAACAATCTGGAGCTTGGGCTGTTAATTGAGGACGACAACTACCGATTCGTGTCGTATCAGGATGACACCGGTGAATGGAAGTTGTCCGGGGAGCGGCTGTTCCGTGCCAGGCCCTTGCCTGAATGGCTAACCCTCACTGATTACATTGAGAACGACGCGCCCCGCCTTACCTCGGCAGAAGATCGTCTGCGCCCGGATGTGGTGTTTTTCTCCAGTGGCGAAACCACACCCTTTATTATTGAGTTCACCATCGGCAACAACACCGACGACATGCACGTAATCGAATCTGACGGTGTATCCCCGCTTCAGTGGCGAAAGCCGGGCAGTGAGGATGAGGCATGGTAAACACAGTCAGAGGTTTCACGCTGCTTGAAGTGCTGGTTGCCTTGCTGGTGTTCGGGTTGATCGCCACCGCCGCAGCGGAGGTGGGTAGCCAGTACATCGCAAGCTACGAACGGGTTCGCGATAAAACCCTGGCCGGCTGGGTGGCCGATAACCGGATTAATGAACTCCGTTTGCAAGAGGCGTTGCCGGGCATTTCAGAAAACTCCGATGATCAGGATTTCGGTCAGTACCGGTGGCGGGTCACCACGGTTGTTCAAGGTACCGCCGAGCCGAGCATGCGTCGAGTGGAAGTAACCGTTGCCCGCTACACTGACAGTGGGGGCGACCCGGTTCCGGTGCATACCCTGTCAGCATTTCTTGGGGAGAAGTGATGCACTCCCGTTCAGGCTATTCAGGTCTTCACACCAGTTCCGGTTTTACCTTGATGGAAGTGTTGATTGCGGTGACCATCACCGCTGTTATCGGCCTCGGCGTATGGCAGGTGATCAATGGCGTGGTGACTGCGCGGGACCGGGTAAATGAGGTGTCTGGCGAGTTCGAAAACCTCCAGAAAACCATGTTACTGCTGGAGAGGGACCTGAACCAATTGGTTAACCGGCCGATTCGGGATGTCTACGGCGACTTCCGGCCCGCACTCAGCAGTCGTGAGGACGCTTTTGAACTGGTATTAACCCGCCAGGGTTGGCGCAACCCCCTTGGCCTGAGGCGCAGTGGGCTGCAACGGGTTGCCTGGGAATACACCGGGACCGAGCTCCGGCGCCGCTACTGGCCGACGGTTGACCAGGGGCAGGAAGATAACAGCCAGGATCTGCTGTTACTGGACAACGTGGTGTCGCTCGAAATTCGCTTTCTGAACAGTCAACTCAACTGGCAGGACGACTGGCCGTCAGATCAGGACCTCGCCAGCCTGTCGCCCGGTGCAAGGCCAGTCCTGCCCATGCCGAGGGGCATTGAAATTACTCTGGAGCATGAACTATTCGGAGAACTGGTCAGAACCTTTGCCCTGGCTGACTTTGACCTTGCCCAGGCACAGGCCGTGGTTAACCAGCAGCAGGAGGCAACGGGCAACTCGGATACCGATGAAGAAGAATCTCAAGAAGTTCAGGATACCCAGCAAGGTGCCGGCACATGACACGGCAACCGGTCAAGAGTAAGCCGTCGGGACAGCAGGGCGTAGCGCTGATCATGGTACTGCTGGCCATGGCTCTGGTGGTGATGCTGGCCACGGGCATGAGCAGGCAACAAAGTGTTCAGGTGTTCAAGGCCGGGCATTACCTGGCGCAGCAGCAGGGGCACAGCATTGCACTGGGCGCCGAAGAGTTCGCCCGCCGGATTCTGGTACGCGATTTTGAGCAGGACCGGGAGGACGGCGTGATGGTGGACAGCCCCGATGAATTCTGGGCTCAATATGCTGCCATCCTGCCACTGGACGACAACGGCGTGGCGGAGGTTCAGATAGATGACCTTTCAGGGCGCATCAATCTCAATGATCTGGTTACCCCAAACGGCCAGGTAGACCCTTTGACCCGCGACAGACTGGTGCGGCTGTTCCGGGCTCTCGGCATTACCGCTGTTTCAGTCGACGCACTGATTGACTGGATTGATGCAGATGACCAGACCATCAGTGCCTATGGCGCCGAAGATGGCCAGTACCTGATAGCGGAGCCGGCGTATCGGGCGGCCAATCAGCCGTTTGTGTCAATCACCGAATTACGCCTGATCGATGGGATGACCGAGGAAATCTATGTGGCGCTCCGGCCTCATGTCAGTACGCTGCCGGTCAGTGGTATCGGGATCAATGTGAATACCGCCACTGGCGCGGTGTTGATGTCGTTGCACGATGACATGACGGAAGCTCAGGCAGAGTCAGTTCTGGCCAAGAGAGAAGAAGAGCGGTTTGAGAATTTACAGGATTTCCTCGCTTTGCCCGAGTTTTCCGGCATGGGGCTGAAAACCACCGGGTTGACCTTGCAAACCCGTTTTTTTGAAGTTGTTTCACGGATTACCTACGATAATCGTGTCGTTAATATGGTCAGCACGGTATTCAGGAGTCCGGAGGGTGAAGTCCGGACGGTTCACAGGGATTCCGGGCAGAAGAATCGCATCACCAAAGAGCCTTATACATTCTCAGAAGGATAGCCATGTCTTACCGCCTTTTTGTTCGGCCGGTCCCGCCCTTCGCAGACCTGGACCAGAACCCGGAATCACAGCTGTTCAGCTGGCTTTTACAGGATGCCAGTGGCGATACCCAGGCCAGTGGTGCGGCAGATACCCGGGATGCGATTGAGCAGACACTCGGCCAGAATGCATTGGAAAAAGTGCTGCTGATCGGCCTTATTCCGGGTGACGAAGCCCTGTTTTGCCTGGCTGACATTCCCGCCAAGCAGAGCCGGTTCGTACACCAGGCGTTGCCATACGCGGTGGAAGAACAGATTGCCCAGGATATCGAGAGCGTCCACCTGGCGCTTGGCCGTCATACCTCGGATGGATACCATGTTGCGGCAATAGATCAATCCCAAATGGGGCAGTGGTTAGAGCTGTTTACAGGCTGGGAGCACGTGCGCCTGGATGCCATTTACCCGGACGCCTCCCTGTTGCCGACAACCGATAACGGCTGGACCGCCTGCCTCGACGGCGAGTGGGCCATGCTGGTAAGTCATCGAGGCGAGTGGCTGCGACTGCAGACCGCCAACCTGGGCATGTTGGGGGTTACCCTCGCAGCGCCAGCCACTGAAGAGGTGGTCGCGGAGATACCGGTCACGGTTTATGGAACCGAGCCCGAGCTGGAACTCTGGCAGCCGGCATTGTTGGAACTGAGCGGTGCCGATGGCCGGGTACATCTGGCGCAGAAGCCCCTGGAATTTACGGCGCTGGAGCTGCTGGCGTGGTCTTACCATCATCATATGTGTCACCCGATCAATCTCTTCCAGGGCGCCTTCTCCGTTAAAACGAGCGGCAGCAGCCCGTTGAAGCCCTGGAAGCCACTGATTGCGGTTGCGTCCGTCTGGTTTGTGATTCAGCTGGGGCTTGAGATTGGTATGGGTGTGTATCACAACCAGGAGGCCGAGGAGCTGCAAAGCCAGGCCATGGCCATCTACCGTGACGCTTTTCCGGCTGACCGCCGTACCCACGCGGGCAATGTGCGCCGGGTGATTGAGGGCCAGTTGAGGGTGGCAGGCGCTGGCCGGGAAGAAATGGATTTCATCACGCTGATGAAATACACCGGAGATCAGTACAGCCGGGTTGCGAATGCCCAGGCGGTTACCTTTAATTCCATTAACTACAGCCGGAACAGGGGAGAGCTGGTGGTAGACGTCCGGGCCGACAGTTATGAACGGATGAGTAATCTGAGAAATGGCCTGGCCAATCAGGGATTGCGTGCGCAGATTGGGTCTGTGGTTAATGAAAGCTCCGGCTCCCGTGGCCGGTTGACGGTTTCGGGAGGCTAACGCCATGTGGGCACGAATCAAAGACCAGCCGGCGGTCGGTAAGCTTATCGCGAGATACGATCAACTGCCGGTGCGGGATAGACAGGCGCTGGTGGTGCTGGGCATTGCCTTGCTGTTGGCCATTCTCTATTTTGGCATCTGGCGGCCTGTGGCTGATTTCAGCAACCAGGCGGAAGCCAGTCGTGAAAATGCCGAGCAACTTCTGGCCTGGATGCAGGCAAACCAGGCAACCATTCGTCGCCTTGGTGGTGCGGGTTCCGGTTCGTCGGCCGGGGCCGCCGTTGACAAGCCTGAAGACGGTCGGGCACTGATGGCCCTGGTTACCCGCTCCGCAGGTGAAGCGGGGCTTTCGCTACAGCGATTTGAGCCAAGCGGCGAGTCTGCCATTCGGGTATGGCTTGAAGCCGCACCGTTTGCCGAGGTAGCGGCCTGGCTGGAGCAACTTGATGCCCGGCATGGGGTGATTGTGGATCAGGCTGCCATGGACAGGGGAAATGAGCCGGGGCGGGTATCCGTGCGGCTGACACTGACGATTTGAAAGGGGCACGCCCCAAGCTGACCGGTCATTCCGGAGGAGCGCGAGTAAATGCGTGATAAGCAGGAAAACAATAATAATTCTGATGCTGTCGTGGTTCGTCTTGATGAGACTGCCCGCAACGAGGCCCAGTCGATTCTTTGCCATGCGTACCGGGAAGATCCAACGTTCCAATACCTGTTTGATCATCGCCGGGCGGGTTACGACCAGCGAGTAAGAGCGACAGTCAGGGAACTGATTGACCTGTACCTTGAGCTCAATCAGGATGCCGTTGGTGTGATGAAAGGGGATACCCTGATTGCCGTGGCCTTCATCGGCGACCCGGAACTCCGGATGAACCTCGCCGAGCAGCTTACATGGCGAATTCGCATGGTGTTGACCGCGGGGTTTGCCTCGACTCGCCGATACCTGGATTACCATCAGAAAATCCGCGACCTGTTGCCGCACCCACAGGCTCATCAGTTGCCTTTGATGGGGGTCAACCCAAAATACCAGAATCAGGGGTATGGTCGGGTTTTGCTCAAAGCGGTCGAGAAGCTTTGTGAGGAAAATCCCCGGGGCAAGGGGCTGGTACTGGATACCGGTAACAGCCGATACCTGCCGTTTTACGAATCCGAGGGCTTCCGCAGCCTGGGCAAGATACGCCTGGGTGATTTTGAAGATCATGTCCTGTTCCGGGAAATTGGGTCTGAAGCTAATGACGCCCGGAACGAGGCAACGCCGCATTAACACAGTATTTGTCATCAGGAGTGAATGTGTCCGACAGCCATGATTTTGATTTGATCGTAATTGGTGCCGGTTCCGGTGGTGTCCGCCTGGCGAGAATGTCAGCTCAGCGGGGCGCGAAGGTTGCGGTGGTTGAGTCCCGGTACCTGGGCGGCACCTGTGTCAACGTTGGCTGTGTTCCGAAAAAACTGTTTGTGTACGGCGCCCATGTTCATGACGAACTGGAAGATGCAGCAGGCTATGGCTGGCGAGTTCCGCTCGATCAGGTCAGCTTCGACTGGCCCACTCTGGTGGCAAACAAAAACGCTGAGATTGAGCGCCTGAATGGCATCTATGGTCGCCTGCTCGAGAATGCCGGAGTTGAGATCATCAATGGCACGGCAACCATCAGCGATGCCAATACCGTTACGGTAGGCGAGCGGAGCTATAGCGCAAAACACATCACAGTCGCGACGGGAAGCTGGCCGGTAGTGCCGGATGTTCCCGGTAAAGAATGCATCCTTACCTCCAATGAAATGTTCTACCTTCCGCAATTACCCCGTCATGCGGTGGTTTGGGGTGGCGGGTATATCGCGGTAGAGTTCGCCGGCATACTGGCCGGGCTTGGTGTGGAAACCACCTTGTTGTACCGGGGTGATTTGTTCCTGCGGGGCTTTGATAACGATGTGCGCCGGTTCACCGAGCAGGAGATGCGCAAAAAGGGCGTCGACTTGCGTTTCAACGCCACCATCGAATCCATTGAGACTCAAGGCGCCCACTATCAGGTCATGTTGTCTGACGGAGAACGCCTGGAGACCGGTCTTGTCATGGCAGCAACCGGACGGAGAGCCCTGGTTGACGGCCTTGGCCTGACGGAGCTGGGTATTGAACTCAACGCTTCGGGCCACATCGTTGTGGACGACCATTTCCAGACCTCGGTACCCTCAATCACCGCGCTGGGCGATGTTATCGGCACACCGCAGCTCACTCCAGTGGCACTGGCCCAGGCCATGGTGCTGTCGCGTCGGCTGTTTGGTGACGGTCAGGGCGATATGGATTACAGCGCTATTCCGACCGCTGTGTTTTGCCAGCCGAATATCGGTACCGTTGGTCTGACTGAGGAAGAGGCCAGGGAATCGGGTCACAGGCTGCGCATTTACCGTTCAGAGTTCCGGCCGATGAAGTACACATTGAGCGGACGGGACGAGAGATGCCTGATGAAACTGGTGGTGGACGATGAGACCGACAAGGTGCTCGGCGCTCATATGGTCGGGCCAGACGCCGGCGAGATTATTCAGGGGCTGGCCGTTGCCATCAAGGCCGGCGCCACTAAGGCGCAGTTTGACTCAACCATGGGTATTCATCCGACCTCAGCGGAAGAATTTGTCACCATGCGTGAACCGGTAGCGTAAGCTTTCCGGTTCTTTACAATCGAATCCAGCGGCTTAGTACTTCCCTGAGGGTCTCGCGGCGTACCGGTTTGGGTATGTAATCATTCATGCCGCTGGCCCGGCAGGTGGCCTCGGTTTCTGTTGAGACATCAGCCGTCAGGGCGATGATCGGCGTACCGCATTGCCCATTCCCCTGTTCCCATTCGCGAATCATTCGGGTTGCCTGATAGCCGTCCATCACTGGCATCTGGCAATCCATCAGGATGACATCGTAGCCTTCGTGTTTGTTTTTTACTTTGTCGACCGCCTCCTGGCCGTTATTCGCGGTATCGGTTTCAAAACCGAGCTTGTTCAGTAGCGTGGTGGAGACCTTCTGGTTTACCTCATTATCCTCGACCACCAGGGCCCAGGACTTTCGTCCCAACTGCTCCCGCGGGATATCCGGGAGCTCCGTTTGAACCTGGGCCGGGGCATCCGACAGCTCAAATGGCAGTTCAAAGCGGAACGATGATCCCTCGCCGAGGTCCGATTCCACCTGAATATGCCCACCCATCAGCTCCACCAACCGCTGAATCAGGGAGAGCCCAAGTCCTGCGCCGTCATGGGCGCGGGTGTTGCCTGAGTCAACTTGTTCGAATGTGTGGAAAATATTGTGAAGGCGGTCACTGGGAATACCCGCTCCGGAATCACTGACGGAACAGCCGAACAGTACGCAACCGCTTTCAAGCGACAGCCAACTTGCGCGAACACTGACAAAACCGTTCGTGGTATATTTAATCGAATTATCCAGTAGCCCTGCCAGAATCTGTCGGACTCGAGGTGCGTCGCCAACCACCACCGGTTTGTCTGGCCAGTCCCCCAGAAAATTGATGTCCAGTGCCAGGCCTTGCTGCTCTGCTGCATGGCGATAGGAAGCCGCACAGTTGGCCAGAATGGACCTTAGATCAAACTCCTGGTGTTCCAGCTCCAGAGTGCCGCTGTCCATACGGGCATAATCGAGAATATCGGAGATGACGGTAAGCAGGTCCTCTGTTGCCTGCCGGGCAGTGCCAAGGTAATCCCGCTGTCGCTTGGTTAACGGTTCCTCCTGGATCAACTCAACCATTCCCAGTACCCCATTGAGCGGAGTTCTGAGCTCGTGGCTCATGGTTGCAAGGAATTCAGATTTGGCATGGCTTGCCAGTTCGGCCTTTTCCCGGGCCTCTTCCGACACCGCCAGGGTCTGGTCGCGGGTGGTTCTGAGCTTCTCCAGATGGTGCCCCAGCTCGTTCAGTTGTTTCTGTATGGCGACGATCTCTTTGGAGTTTCCCTTGGTGGTCACGGGCTGGGCGTCATAATCACCGGTAATCAGTTGATCAACCCGGCTTGCCACCCTGCGAATGGGCTGCAGGATATTATTGAGGAAATGGTTAACCAGAACGATGGTGAACAGCAGCATGGCGACACCAACTGCGCTAGATGACCACAGAATACTCTGCTGGCGATCAGCCAGCACGCGCGGTTCAACACCGACTTCAACTGCACCAACCCGCAAGGAACCAGAACTGAACCCATAGCCGGGGTTAAACCAGTCAGTGCCTGCTCCAAGTTCCAGGGGTTCCTGAAGGATTTCCGCAGAGTAAATATCGAAGTTGTGGTGTCGCTGTGAGGAGCTGTCAAGACTATTGCTGACAAAGCCGAGCTCTTTTCCGATCACATCGGTTACGCGTATCCACTCGGCTTTGCTACGCCGTAGCGACTGATTCAGTGTCTGCTCCAGGGCTGCAATATTGCCGGAAACCACCGCGTACTCGAGTGCCGGGGCCAGGCTGTCCGCCAGCATCTGGCTGCTTTCAGCCAGGTCGGTACGCGCGTCCTCCAGCCGGGCCGAGGTAAAAAATGCCATTAACGCAACAAACATGACAACGGCTGGCAAGGCCCCAAGCAACAGAAGTTTTCTGGACAGGGATGCATTCTGCCTGTTCATTCCAAATCCTCCTGGCTGGATAGCATCAGGTCGTCCAGATACTGCGATATCCATTCACGGCTCGGGAGCGGAATGTTGAGTGATCGGGCCACTTGCTCGTTGACCTCAACACGAAACTCGTTCGGATACGCGGGTTCAGGAAGAATCCCGGTTTCAAAGTATGCCTGGAGCAATTCGCCAGCCTTGGCAGCCATCGCAGGAAATGGGGCATAGCCGGAGGCCAGTACGCCCGCCTTGACATAAGCCTGGCTGGGACCAATGACAATCCGGTTACGCCGATAGGCTGTCAGCAGGATGTGCTTGATATTTCTGGGGTTGTAGATGGCGTCGTCAGAGCCGGCGAGCAGAAAATCACCGTAGTTCAGGGCCCTGATAAGGGTAGGAATCAACTGGTCGTCGCTATCCGTGACGAATACGCGTGCTTCGAGACTGTACTCCGCCAGCTGGTCAATCAAATCTTCATAGATCTCGACAGACTCCGTGGAAGCCAGCAATGCAATGCGATTGGACTGAGGCAGTATCGCCTTACCGGCCAGTGCCTGCCGCAATAACGGAACGTCATAGAAGACGGCAGACACCTGTCCCGGAGTGCGGTTAACGTACCCTTGGATAAACTTGCGCTCTACCAGCAACGCCAGTATCGGTGTGTTCCTGTTGATCTGACGAATACGGGTAAATGCGGCTGGGCCAATGGTGATGACGGGGCTGCCTGATGTACGCAGGCTTTGATCATCATGGATGAACACCAGTTCTGCCGTATCTCCGATCTGTTCACGTAGTAGGCGGGTAACATGTTGGTCCAAAGATGTGTTGCCTGAGCCTGCAATGTAGATAGTCGGCAGTGTTGGCTCACCGTTCTGACCGGAGACAAAAGGGGACCATGGCAGCAGAAGCATCAGCGCCACCACCATCGCGGCTCGGCTGATCCCTTGCAGGACTCGTGGCAGTTTAGTGTCAGAAAATCTGGATGAGATCATACCGTCCCGATTGGTGTGCTATCCCGTTGGTCAATCCTTTCAGCATAGTGTCAGAACCGGACTCCTGCCTCCACAAAGAACTGGTTGTGGTCTTCGATGTTGTTATCGGAGCTCAGTTCTGCTTCCCGGTTCAGATAGTGTTGCATGGTAAAGGCCACTTCAGCGGTATACCGCGGCTGATAGAAGCGCTTGGCAACTCTCGCATCAATGCGCTCGAATTGACTACGCCCAAATTCGTCTGCCCAGTAGAAGGCGGATGAGGCCTTGAGCCCCCACGGCAGGTCCTGAATCAGTGCCAGACTGCCGGAATGTCGCACAGAAAGCCGGGTCAGCAGACTGACCGCCTGGTCCTGTTTTCCAGTATCCAGATCACCGTCCTGGTTGATGATTGGCTGACCGGTGTACCAGGTATCCTGATCCAGGTAGCCGTAGCTGGCACGGAAGGTTGTGCCGGGGTATTCAATCATTGCTTCCACTTCAAAGCCTTGCTGATCCACGGCAACGTTGTTGTCGATGCTCCAGTCCTTGAGCTGAATAACACCGCTGATCATGTCCCGCATTTCATCCTTGAAGCCCCGCACTTCCAGAGACAGCATGGCCCGCTCTAGCGGGAACTGGCCGAAGTAGCTGACTTCCCGGGAAATGATTCGTTCTTCCCTCAGGTCTTTGCCGAGCGTAAGCCACCCCAGGTCTTCGTACGCATCCGCAGTTGTTACCCTGCGGCCCTCAAGATCGGAATAAATCGCAGGGCGGACATTGCGAAGGGTGTATCCCCAGTCCGGATTCTGCTCGAAACCGTCCGGGGTTCTGACCGCCTGGGAATAGACAAAGCGGAGGGCGTGCCGGCTATTGAGCGTGAAATTCGCAGCCAACCGGGGCGAGAAGTAGTGATCGTCTGTTGTGCTTGTGCGCTCCCAGTTACCGCCTGCGTTAAGTGTCAGCCAGTTTATCGGCGTATATTCCACGTTGCCGAAGAAGCGGGACTGGTAATTGTTACCCCGGCCGTTGAAATAGGTTTCAGAGCGGAAGGTATCTTTCCGGAATCCCGCGCCAGAGACGATTCTCAGGTCGTCGCTGAGCAGAATGGTATCCTGAAACTCCAGTTCCAGGCGGGTATCCTCTGAATCCGTGTCTACCTGGGCAATGGCGGGTGCGCCACCTCCGTCCACAAAACAGAGCCGTTCTCGACTGCCATCCGGGAAATAGGTGTACTGATACAGCGGTGTGTTGTCTCTGAGGCACTGAACGGTACTATCCGGGAAACCAACAACGTACTGTTGGCGTCGGTCAAAGTTCTGGACACTGGCCATTACGTGGAAAAAATGGCGCTCGGAAGCAATCACGTTCAGTTTGGATTGCAGGTAGTAGTCCCGCACATCAATATCCGGATTCTCGAACGGGTTCAGCTCGCCGCTTTTGTCCTTGTCCTGGTAATTCATGCCATCTACAACACCGCCCCGCAGCTCAACATCGGTGCGGTCGTTGATCTTGACGCGGGAATCATAGGTAAAGGAGTTGATGTCGTGGCCGTCATGGAATGGAAAGCGCTCGCCGCCGTCTACCTGGTAGTCGAAGCCATCGAACTTGCGCTTTTCATAGGTTAATCGCCAATCCATATCCGGGTCGGCGTTGCCCACGGAACCAAAGGTACGTAGGTGCCCCCGAGAGCCCCGAACCACTCGTGCTTCCACTCCGGCGGTATCGGCCGGGTCCCGGGTGATGATGTTGATGGTGCCCAGGAAGGCATTGATACCATAGGCGGCTGAGTTGGGCCCCCGAGCGACTTCAATGCGTTCAATCATGTCCAGTGGTACTGGCATGGTTTCCCAATCCATATCGGAAAGGGTGGCCTTGTGGGCAGTACGACCATCTACCAGCACCTGCATTCGGCGTTGTTCATAATGCACGGTGCCATGGTAAGTGGTAACCGGTTGGTGGCTACCAACGAAATTGACCACCATGCCCGGAACCAGGCGGAAAACCTCGTACAGGTTCTGGATGCCAAGGTCCCGAATCATATCGCCGGTGATCACGGTTGTACTTCCGGGAACCCGGGTTTTGGGCTGGCGCAGCCGGGTGGTGGTTAGCACCTCCGGAATGTCATCGCCGAAAGCCACCAAGCCATTGCTGAACGCCGGAAAACCGGTATCCGCGCCGGCATTGCCGGTCGAGAGGGCTAAAATGGCTGAGGCAAGCAGGGAATGGCCGAGGGTTCTGCGCATGCGGAGTCGGTTAGCGCGATTTTCTGACAGGTAATTCGTAATGCGCATGGGTGTCGTTCTATAATTTGCCGAGCGGACTGATTTATTGTGATTCTCCGTGAATCCTAGGGGAGAACGATTGATTTGTCTCTATAAAGATTACAGATTTTACAGATCCGGAGTGACTGTTTTATGAATTGCTGGGACATCCTTGGCATTGAGCCAACCGGAGATCACGAACGCATTCGGCAGGCCTACGAGCGTCAGATGAAATTTGCCTCGGACAACGAGGCCCAGGCGCTGGAGCAGGCGTTCAGGGAGGCAACCGGTGGCATGCCGGCCGCCAGCGTCGCCGCCCGACCTGAGCCAGTCGCCCGAGAAGTCCGTCGAGAGCAGACTGAGGAATCCGGGGTTGAGAGCAACGCAGAGCGGGCGCTGGACGCCCACGAAGCCCAGGTTGTCCGTGAAGTGGTGATTCAGATTAAAGCCCTGATGAACGACAACCAACGCCAGCAGGATGCTGGTATCTGGAAGGCCATCTTGTGCGAACCGCCTGCAGATCAGTTACCGCTGCGCAGGGAAATCGCCAAAAGCCTTGAGCCCCAGATCCGCCCGATGGCAGAGAACGGCAGTTTTCCCCGCCCGGTGGCGCAGTTTCTGGGCGACTGGTTTGACTGGTTCAGCGTGCGGGAAGCAAGCCATGAGCCAGACCCACGAAATTACCCGGATGAAGAGGTGTCCAGGGAGCAGGCCAGTGCCGATCAGGCAGATCAGCCACCGCAGATGGTGAATTTCTGGCCTGCCGTTATTGGGTGGATCGTCGGTCTGGTTATCCTGGCAACCCTATTCGGAGGCATGGGCGGCTGACGCCCGATCGATTTTCGCTCGATACTTCTGGGCCAGGATGGCCCCGACGATGACCTGAATCTGGTTGTAGCACATGATCGGCAACACAATCATGCCGAAGCCCGGATGGCCAGAGAACAGCACTTTGGCCATTGGCAAACCGGATGCCAGGCTTTTCTTCGAACCACAGAACACCACCGCGGCTTCGTCTTCCAGGCTGAAGCCGAGCTTTCTGACCATCATCATCGCCACCAGCATGAACAAGCCAAGCAGACCAAAGCATAGCAGGATCGTCAGTACCACGGCCTGAAGTGGAAGGCTCTGCCAAAGCCCACTCACTACCGAGTGTGAGAATGCCGAATAAACGATAATCCAGATGACACACTGGTCGTAACGGGCCATCAATGATTCATTGCGTGAAAGGAAACCACCCAGCATTGGCCTGAAGGCATGCCCCACCGCAAAGGGCAGCAACAGTTGCAGAACGATGTCTTTCAACGCCTCAGCCACGGCAAACTCCCCGGTTCCGGAAGTAGAAACCAGCAAAAGCAACAGGAACGGAGTGAGCATCATTCCGAACACATTAGACGCTGCAGCGCTGCATATGGCGGCAGGCACATTGCCTCTGGCCATGGCGGTGTAGGCAATGGACGACGACACCGCTGACGGAAGTACGCCCAGATAGAGAAACCCCAACCCCAGATCCCTCGGCATCCATTCCGGCACCAGGTTGCTGAGACCATTAATGGGCAATACTGCCAGGGGAAAGAACACGAAGGTCAGGGCGGTAATCAGGATGTGCAGACGCCAATGGGTGGCACCGTCGATAATTTGCTGCCGGGATAATGCTGCCCCGTGAAAAAAGAACAACAGGGCCACGGCAATGGTGCCGGTGGTGGCAAGCAGGTCCGCCGCCTGCCCGGTAACCGGCAGGAACGACGCCAGGACGATGGCGCCGAGCAATAGAAGGGTGAACGTATCGAGACGAAATTTCATGGCTGATTCTGCCGGTTAATCACGTCAAGACTGGGGGAGAGCAGGGCGCGCGAAAGCATTTCTGCCTTGGCTGGATCCTTTCGGCGGATGGCGGCCAGCAGAAGTTCGTGGTCTTCCTGGCTGGGTTCTGGCAGGTCGTCATCGCGCTCCGTACGTTCGATTGTCTGGCTGACGGCGTGTGAAAAATAATCATAGAGCTCGATCAGAGCGGAATTGTGGGAAGCGCGCACAAGCGCATGGTGGAACCACTCATCATGGTGGATTCTTTCGTTGAGGTTGTCCCCGGCGCTGGCTCGCGCATCCAGCGCGTCGCTCATCGCTTTCAGATCGCTGTCTGTGCGCCGAGTGGCCGCCAGCCTCGCGGCCTCCGTTTCCAGCATCAGCCGCACCTCGAGTTGTTCCGCCAACTGGCTGCGGGCAATACGCCGCAGCGTTTCTCCAGCGTCGCGATTGGCACGTACGTAGGTACCATCGCCCTGGCGGGTTTCCAGCATGCCCACATGTACGAGCACCCGAACGGCTTCACGGATGGTGTTGCGGCTGATCCCCAGAGCCTCAGACAGCTCGGCTTCAACCGGAAGCCGGCTTCCGACAGGCCACTGGTCGCTTTCGATGGCTTCCCTAAGGCTTTCGATGGCTGTCTCCACCAGGGAGCCTTTTTTGATTGGCTTTAACATTTCCGATCACCCAGACAAATGATGAACCAATCATCCTATGTTAAACGTTGAACTGCAACCGATTGGTTACAGCAGAGGACTAACGGCCTGCTTCAGGCTCCAGAAACTGGTAATCAGCGGTGTCTGCAGCGCTGGTAGAGAAGCGATAACTGAACGTGAACCCGGGCCAGTTGATGGTGTTACGGCCATGTTCATCCAGATACCAGGAGGTACATCCGGAATCCCAGACGCTGTTCTCAAGGCTGTGCTGGACCACCTGGCAATAGCGGGATTGCCGATCTTCCCGCACTTCCATGGCAGCCCCGGGGTATCTGGCCAGGGAATCAAGTGAGCTGATGACATAGCGGAACTGGGATTCCAGCATAAACAGAATCGAATTGTGGGCCAGATTGGTGTTGGGCCCATACAGCATGAACAGATTCGGAAAGCCATTCACGGTAATGCCTTTGAACGCTTTGCTGCCGTCTGCCCAGGCGTCGTTCAGGGCAACGCCCTGACGACCAGTGATCTTGATGGGTGACAAAAACTCCGTCGCCTTGAAGCCGGTTCCGAAAATAATGGCGTCGACGGGGCGGTGTTCTCCAGTGGAGGTTACAACGCCGGTTTCATCGATTTCAGAAATCCCCTCAGTGATCAGATTCAGATGCGGCTGGTTAATGGCCGGGTACCAGTCGTTGGAGATCAAAATCCGTTTACAGCCGATACGATAGTCCGGAATGATGTGCTTCAGTTTGTGGGGGTCGGTCACCCATGTCTGTGCTTCCTTCCTGGCCTGTCGGGCAAAGATATCCAGTAGCCGGTTGAACCGGGTAAAGGCAAGCCCGCGTGACTCGTTCTTCCAGTAGATCATGGCCCGGTAGAGCCTGTCCCAGGCCGGCAGTTTCCGGAACAGTGATTGCTCAAGCGCGGTAAATGGGCGGTCGGCTTTCGGCAATACCCAGGCAGCGGAGCGTTGATACAGGTCCAGCGCTGCAACTTTTGGCGTAATTTCCGGAACAAACTGGATGGCGCTGGCGCCGGTGCCGATCACCGCAACCCGCTTGCCGGTCACATCATAATCGTGGTTCCAGCGCGCAGAATGGAAGCAGGTGCCCTTAAAACGGTCAATGCCGGGAATGGCGGGTATGGCAGGGCGGTTCAACTGCCCGGTGGCCGTGATCAGCACATCAGCGCGATATTCATGGCCCGATTCTGTACCCACTACCCACTCATTCGACTGGCTGTCAAAGCTGGCCGTGGCTACGGCACGGTCGAACTCGATATGGCGCGCCAGGTCGTACTTCTTAACACAATGCTCCATGTACCCGAGTATTTCGGCCTGGAGGCCAAACTTCCGGCTCCAGTCGTGTTTGGGCTCAAAGGAGTAGGAGTAAAGGTGCGATTGCACGTCGCAGGCCGCGCCGGGGTAGGTGTTGTCTCGCCAGGTTCCGCCAACGGCGCCTTCTTTTTCCAGCAATGTGATTTGCCCATAGCCGGCTTTTTTTAGCTGAATGGCCATGCCGAGCCCGCCAAATCCGGTGCCGATTATGATGACAGAAGGTTTTTGAGGGGCGCGCGATGTCATGGCTACTTCCTGATCTTGTTGTATTTTTACTCCCTATGACTATAACGGCCCCGGCGCCGCATCAAAAGACCAGTTCAACCAGAATCATTGTCCGGAAAGGTCAATAGTCGTTCCGGAGGTTGAGCCATTAACTCCTGCAGGGCCGGAGACTCAAATTGCCGGCGAATACGAATGGCATAGAATTCTTCGAACACGCCCGGCAATGCACCGTAATCCCTGAGTTCGCCTTTGCGCAATTCGTCACGCACAACCACCGGGGGCAGGATGGCGAAATGCCCGCTGTCTCGAGTCAGCAGGCGCATCATCGCCATGTCGTCCACCTCAGCCAGAATAATCGGGTGAATCTGGTGGTACTCACACAGCTGGTCAAAAGCCTGCCGGATATTGCTGTCCTGGCCCGGCACTATCAGTGGTTGGTCACGCAGCATGTCAGGAAAGCCGACCCGGGATTCGGCGGCCGCCGGCCCGATAATGCTGACAGGTTGCCTTGCAATACGCCGTGATAGCCAAGGGGTTTCATCGTCACCGTGAACGGGTTGATTGGACAGAATAAGATCCAAACGGTGGGCCGATAGTCTTCGTAGCAGATCTTCCAGGCTTCCGCTCTGGAGCTTGAGGCCCAGATCCTGGCGGCCGAGCAGTGGCCGAAGGAAGCCTTCCTGGAAGTTCCTTGACAGAGTCGCTACCGCGCCAACCTTGAGCACCTCCCGATTGGTCTGGCGCCCGGTTCGGAAAAGGGCTTCCAGCTCCGCGCCCTGGCGAAAAATATCTTCCGCATAGGTGAAGGCGACGCGGCCGGCTTCGGATAGTTTTAGCCGTCGCCCCTCCCGGATGAACAGTTCATGGCCAAGACTGTCCTCGAGTTTCCGGATCTGACCGGACAGCGCAGACTGGGAGATATGCAACGCATCCGCTGCGCGGGTCAAATGGCCTGTGCTGGCTACTTTCCAGAAATAGTATAAATGATGATAGTTCAGGCGCATGGATATTCCCCGGTTTTACCTTTGTTCTCTTTTGGTGAACAATTTAATCGTTATAAACCATTTTATCTATGAATTCATAATCGGCAAAGTAGCTCTGTTCGCAAAAGGAGTTCGTTATGCCGACAATCACCAGCGTATTTTCCACCTCCGCCCTGGCTACCTGGCTGGCCTTGCCGATCCTGCTCCTGGCACTGGCCGGCTTCGCCAACTGGACTCGATCGAAAACCAAGATTGACCATTGCTGGCGCTTGGCGGAGTTTTTGCTGCAAACGCTGATTGTGGTCACCGGTGTGGTGGGCTTTCTTTTGTTGCTGAAGTCGGCCGGGCTGGATACGCGGTTGCCGGAACTGGGGGCACCGCTCGGGCTGTATCCCGATGGCCTGTCGGTATGGATGGCGCTGATGGTCAGTTTTGTCTCCTGGGTGATTCTGCGATACTCCCGGGATTATCTGCGTGGCGATGCCGCCTTCCCGGTGTTCTTGCCCTGGTTCCTCACCACAGTGGCCAGTGTGCTGGTGTTGGTATTCACCAATCATCTGCTGGTTCTGGCATTCGCCTGGATTGGTGTCAGCCTGGCCTTGCACCAATTGCTGACGCTCTACCCGGAACGGTCGCAAGCCCGGTTGGCGGCAGCACAGAAGTTCATTACCAGTCGCCTGGGTGATCTGGCGATTATTGGTGCTGTGGTGTTTATCTGGCGCCACTACGGCAGTTTTCATATTCCCGAAATCTACGCATTGGCCGGGGAAATAGGTGGCTCGTCCCCCAAGCTGACGACCGCGTCAGTACTGCTTGCCGTTGCCGCCGTGCTCAAATGCGCACAGATTCCATTTCACGGGTGGTTGATCCGGGTGATGGAAGCGCCTACGCCGGTATCGGCACTGCTTCATGCTGGAGTAATCAACCTCGGCGGGTTCCTCTGGCTGCGGCTGTTCCCGGTGTTTGAAGGGTTTACAGCGGGCCACTTCCTGTTGCTTGTCGCTGGCGGCGTGACCGCCATCGTGGCAGTGTTTGCCATGATGACTCAGAGCTCGGTAAAACACGCTCTGGTCTGGTCCACCAACGCTCAGATGGGTTTTATGCTTTTTGAGATTGCGCTGGGCGCTTACACCCTGGCATTACTGCATTTGCTTGCCCACTCACTGTACAAAGCGCACTCATTGCTGGCGTCTGGCCGGGCGGTAAAGGCCACGGCGGTCTACTTCTCCGGTCGCCCGGGGGCATCGCAGCTGTTGCTCGCCGGCGTGGCATCAGGTTTGGCGGCAGCCATTCTGTGGATGCTTCCCGATCTTGTGGAGGGCAAAGCGATACTGGCGGCCTTACTGGTGCTGGCAGTTGCCGCGTCTGTTCTCGGACTTCCATCGGGTAGCACGGCCCGTGCCCGGGTATTGGTTGTCGCCATGGCGATCAGTCTGGTACCGCTATATGGTCTTCTCCACCTGGTACTGGGGCCTTCGGTTGCGGGCGCAGATACTTTTGTGCTTTGGCCGGCGGCCACTGCGGTGGCCTGGGTAATGCTGGGTCTTCTGGCCGGGATGTCACTACTTGTGCTTTTCCGGCCGGATTGGGACTGGTTGCAGCGGTTGAACCTGCCGCTCAGCCAGGGCCTGTATCTTGATCAACCGTTCGAACGGGTTACCCGACGGTGGGCCAGGCAATGGCTCCAGGGGGGCACGGAAAAGACGAAAAAAGCCCGTTACCTTCTGTCATCGGGAGAATCTTCATGAATTCCACCTTACGCGTGCCGGATGTTGATCAGAACCAGGCTGTTGATCAGGTCGCTATGGCCTGTGAACGGATTGCCCCTAGCTGGCCTCTGGATCGGTGGATAGCGGTGAATCCCTGGTGGGGCCACAGGCATCAGGGTATCGAGGAAGCCGCCATCGAACTGGTTTCCCGCAGGGGGCAGGGCATGTTAATGGCGCCGGAATTCTATCTGGAGGCCTGGCACGGGGGCCGTATCCGAGAGGGCGACCTGATAGCTGCAGCCAGGGCGCAGGGGGTAGACAGGCCGACGCAATTATTGCTTGAACAGTTGTCCCGGTTACGACCGCGTGATGTGAAACCGGGGCTGGCGCTGTCACACGTTAAGCCATCGGGTGATGGTGATGTGCTATCACAGACTATGCAGTTTCTCGGGCTGCTCTGTGGTCGGTATTTTGATCATCGGCAGGGACAATGGCTGACGAATACCAAGGGAACCGACCTTTATCGCTACTGGTTATCCATGGCCGGACCCCGGGGCCTGGCTTCAAAAGCGCTGGCAGCGCAACTTCCGGATGATTGGCAGAGTGCTGCAGATTTTCTTGCTCAAGCTTTGCCCTATACTCCAGATCAGTTCACGGCGGCGGGACATTCATTGCTGCTGCATCTGCCGGGCTGGGCGTCATGGTGCCGCGGCGAAGATTGGCGAGCGTCCCTCGACGGCCAGCCATCCCACCTCTGCCACCAGTTAGCTACGGTGTTACTGGCTTGCGAGTGGATGGCTGCGTCTGCGCTACCGGCCGATGAGCGGGCTAAATGGCAGCAGGCGGTCTCTGGTGGGCAGCTGGCGAGGCACACTCACGGTGATGATGCACTGATGTGGGTTTGGCATCGCGCCTATGAAATGGCATGGCAGCGCCAGTTCAGGGACTGGTTACGGCGCCCGGCGGAACAACCTGAAGAAACGGCAAGCAGAATCCCTGAAGTCCAGGCGGCGTTCTGCATTGATGTCCGTTCAGAGGTGCTGAGGCGGCACCTGGAAAGCGCTTCGGCAAAGATAGACACCCTTGGTGTTGCCGGGTTCTTTGGGCTGCCCGTGATGCATCAAAAACTTGGCCCGTCAGACGATGAAGCCCGGTTGCCGGGTTTGCTGGCACCCGCTTATCGTTATGTTGATACCCTTGGCAGTCTTTCGGCAGACCTGGAACGCAACAGGCGGCTGGACGGGCGGGAACAGGTACGGGAAACGGTTCGACATGCGAAATACGGTAGCCTCTCAACCTTTACGTTGGTGGAAACCACCGGACTGGCATGGGCATGGAAGTTGGTTCGGGACGGCTTGCATAAGAACCGAAAAACCAGGGAGACGGCGCCGGAAGGCCGCCTGTTCCACCGCTATGGCGGAGATCCCTTATCGGATCCAGAGCGGGTTAACCTGGCTGAGGGGCTGCTGAGATCCATGTCGTTGACCGGCAATTTTGCACCATTGCTGGTGCTGGTTGGCCATGGAGCTCATACCGATAACAATCCGAACCAGGCCGGGCTTGCCTGCGGAGCCTGCGGCGGTAAAAACGGCGACGTTAATGCCAGCATTGCCGCACAGTTGCTTAATGACCGCAGTGTGCGCGCCGGGCTGGCGGAGCGGGGCATTGTCTTGCCGGAAAGCACTCTGGTTGTGGCTGCGGAGCACTGCACGGTGACGGATCAGGTACGCCTTCTGGGGGGAACGGCCATACCCGCCAGCCATCAAAGGATTGCCAGTGAACTATTGCAGTGCTTTGAAAGCGCTTCGGTGGCCACACGCCGTGAGCGGGCAGGAACGCTCGGTTTGAATGGTCACTCCGATGAGGGCCTCCTGAAAGAACTCAACAAGCGCACCCATAACTGGGCGGAGGTCAGGCCTGAATGGGGGCTGGCAAACAACGCAGCCATGATTATTGCGCCCCGGCACCGCAGCCGTTCAATCAATCTTGCCGGCCGGTGTTTCCTTCACGAGTACAGGCCAGAGCTGGACGACACAGGTTCGGTGTTGTCTGCGCTGATGTCGGCTCCGATGGTGGTGGCAAACTGGATCAACCTGCAGTATTTCGGATCGGTTACCCAGCCGTCACTCTACGGCGCGGGCAACAAACTGCTGCATTCGGTCGTGGGAGGCAACATTGGTGTTGTTGAGGGCAACGGCACCGATCTTCGCATCGGATTACCCTGGCAATCCGTTCACGATGGTGAACGTTTGCGCCATGAACCCATACGGTTGACCGTGGTGATCGACGCGCCAGCAGAGCGAATTGAGCAAGTACTGCAGGCTCAGGACGACGTCAGAGCCCTGGTTGAAAACCGGTGGCTCTGGCTATGGCGGATGGATGACAGCGGCCTGCAGCAGTATTCCGAAGGCCGCTGGGTGGCGGCCTGAGGATTACATATTACTGGCGTTAGCCGCTGTGGTATAAGCCCAGTCGACGGATCGTGGCTGGGCACTATCGGCAACGAACAGGTGGCCGATGTCTGGCACCGCGTACCACAGTTCACCCCTGCTTGGGTTGTGGCGGGCGAATTCGTTGTGGCTCATGCCAACTTCCCAGATCTCGTCACTGTTCCAGCCCACCGGCACGAGCTCTATCCGCACTTCCGAGCCAATCAGACTGATGGCCTCGATACGCAGCGGTAAACGGGCGTGAATTGCTGGCGCCCGGGCAAGGTGGACCTCGTGGGGGCGCAAGTACAGCTGCGCCTCCTGATCAGACTTCTGCCCGGGCAGAGACACCCAGGCATCCCCCTGAACCAGCTTATGATGTTTCACGACGCCGGAGATCACGTTGACATGGCCCAGGAAGTCGAACACAAACCGGCTTTCGGGCCGTGCGTACAGATCGGTAGGTTCGTTGACCTGTTCCACCTGTCCCTGGCTCATGACCACCACCTGATCGGACAGCTCCAGGGCTTCTTCCTGGTCGTGGGTGACAAAGATGCTGGTGAAATGAAACTCGTCATGCAGCGCCCGTAACCAGCGACGCAGGTCTTTGCGCACTTTCGCATCCAGGGCGCCAAATGGCTCGTCCAGCAGCAGTATACGGGGCTGAGTTGCCAGGGCCCTGGCCAGGGCCACCCGTTGCTTCTGGCCACCGGACAATTGCGCCGGATATCGGTCGGCCAGTTGCGGCAACTGGATCATCTCCAGCAGTTTGGCCACCCGCTGGCGTATCTCGGATTTTGTCGGCCGCTGTTTGCGGGGCAGGGACTCCAGGCCGAATGCAATATTCTCTGCCACAGTAAGATGACGGAACAGGGCGTAGTGCTGAAACACGAAGCCAATATTACGATCCCGAACGTGCAGGTTGCTGACGTCATCGCCGCCAAACAGGATTCGGCCAGAGTCCGAAGATTCAAGCCCGGCGATAATCCGCAGCAGCGTGGTTTTGCCCGAGCCGGACGGCCCCAGAAGCGCGGTCAGTTTGCCTTCAGGAATCTCCAGAGAAACGTCTTTCAGCGCCTGGAAACGGCCGAAGGTTTTGGAAATCTGGTCGATAGTGATGCTCATATCAGACACCTCCTTTCTCGGGCGTCAGGATCGTTGGGCGGGATTGGCGCCACTCTACAAAAGCCTTAACAATTAGGGTCAGGATGGCTATGGTTGCCAGCAGGGCGGCACTGGCGAAGGCACCTACCACATTATAATCTTGATAAAGCAGTTCAACATGCAGCGGTAAGGTATTGGTTTCACCGCGAATGTTACCTGAAACAACAGACACGGCACCGAATTCACCCACGGCGCGGGCATTGGTCAGTACTACGCCGTAGATCAGCGCCCACTTGATGTTAGGCAGGGTAATCTTCCGGAAAATACGCCAGCCAGACGCACCCAGAACCACGCCGGCTTCTTCTTCCTCACTGCCTTGCTGTTGCATCAGCGGGATCAACTCGCGGGCAACGAACGGGCAGGTCACAAAGACGGTGACCATGACGATGCCCGGCCAGGCAAACATCAACTGGACATCGTGGGTGGCCAGCCAGCTGCCGAGCCAACCGTTCCGGCCGTAAAGCAACAGATACAGCAAGCCGGCGATTACCGGTGATACGGCAAAGGGAATGTCGATCAGGGTCACCAGCAGTTTCCGGCCCGGAAACCGGAACCGGGTAACGGCCCAGGCGAGGGCAGTACCAAAGATGAGATTGAGTGGTACCGTCAGTGCTGCAACCAGCAGGGTCAGGCCGATGGCGTGCAGGGTGAACTGGTCCAGCACGTTACCGGTAAAGGTGCTCCAGCCGGCACTCAGGGCCTGGAAGAAAATGACTACCACCGGAATCACCAGTAGAACAAGCGACACCAGAACCGCAGTACCAATGAGCAGGCGGCGCACCCAGGGTTGATCGCCAACGCGATGATGTTCAGCCGCCATCTATCGGCCCTCCAGACGACGCAGGTATCGGCCCTGCCAGAGGTTAATGGCAAATAGCAGTACCAGTGAGGCCAACAGAACAACCGAGGCAATGGCGCTGGCCGCAGCGTAGTCGTATTCCTGCAACCGGATAAATACCATCAGGCTGGTGACTTCGCTGACGTAGGGGGTATTGCCGGCAATGAATATGATGGCGCCAAATTCACCCAGGCTGCGGGTGAAGGAGAGCGCAATGCCAGTGACCAGCGCAGGCCACAACGACGGAAAGATGACCTTGCGGAACACCCGGCCGTCGGAAGCACCGAGGCTGACCGCGGCTTCCTCATCCGCCGGTGACAATTCCTCCAGCACAGGCTGGACAGTGCGCACCACAAAGGGAATGCTGGTGAAAGCCATGGCAACCACAATGCCCAAAGGGGTGAACGCCACTTCAATGCCCAGCTTGGCCAGCCACTGGCCGTACCAGCCGTTTTGGGCAAACAGGGTAGCGAGGGTAATACCTGCAACCGCGGTAGGCAGCGCAAATGGTAGGTCGACAAAGGCATCCAGTACGCGCTTGCCCGGGAAGTCATAACGCACCAGAACCCAGGCCAATAACAAGCCAAAGACACCGTTAAACAGCGATGCGGCCAGGGCCGTCCATAACGTCACCTTGTAGGATTCAACCACCCGGGGATCGGTGATCGTGAACCAGAACTGATCCCAGGTCATGCCGGATGTTTCCACCACCAGGCCAGATAACGGGAGCAATAAAACCAGGCTGACGAAAAACAGCGAAATGCCGAGGCTCAAACCGAACCCCGGCAATACCCGTTTGCTACGACCTGAAAAGCGCCGCGCTGGGGCGGCGCTCACTTGAGCGGGAGCAGACATCTCAGCCTCTTACCGACGCCGTTGTAACTGGTCGAGTTTGCCACCGCTGCTGAAATGCTTGCTCATGGCGTTTTCCCAGCCGCCAGCAATCTCATCGATGGATTTCAACTTCAGCTCACGGAAACGGTCTGCGTTTTCCTCGATAACCTTTTGGTTATGGACCCGGTAGTTGAACCCGGCCAGCAAGCGCTGGGAATCTTCAGAATACAGATGGCTCAGGTACTCTTTTGCCAGTTTTTCAGTCCCGTTCTGGCGGGTGTAATCATCAATCCAGGTCACAGGAAACTCGGCAAGGAAACTGACCTTGGGGGTGACTACTTCATATTCCCCGTCCTCGAAACGATCGGCGATGTTCAGGACCTCGGATTCAAAGGTCAGCAGCACATCGCCAATGCCGCGTTCAACAAAGGTGGTGGTGGCGCCACGGCCGCCGCTGTCGAAGACTCTAACCTGGCCAAGCATACTGGCCATGAACTGGTCGATTTTTGCCTCATCGTCACCATAGGCATCCTGGGCATAACCAAGAGCAGCCAGATAGGTATAACGACCATTACCGGATGTTTTCGGATTAGGCATGACCAGGGCAACATCTTCGCGAACCAGGTCATCCCAGTTCTGGATATTCTTCGGGTTGTCCTTGCGCACCAGGAACGCCATGGTGGAGTAGTAGGGGGAGCTGTTGTTTGGCAAACGCTCTGCCCAGTTTTCCGGGATCAGTTGACCGCGTTCGTGCAGGATGTCGATATCGGTAACCTGGTTAAAGGTGGCTACGTCTGCCTTGAGGCCCTGAATGATGGCTTGCGCCTGGCGGGAGGAGCCAGCGTGGGACTGACGAATGTTGACCGTTTCACCGGTTTTTTCCTGCCAGTGCTTCTGGAACTCCACGTTGTAGGCCGCGAACAGTTCCCGGGCGATATCGTAGGAGGTGTTGAGAAGCTCACTATCAGCGGCCAGAGCAGGCTGGGCGGAAAGCAGGGCGGCGCCCAGTGCAAATCCTTTAAGCAGTTGTTTCATCAGATGCTCCTCAGAACCGGAAATAGTGAATCTGAGAAGCAATCTAACAAAGTTTTTTAAGAGCCAAAAATACTAAAAGAAAATAATAATAGCGCTTTTGGGTATGAGGACGCCGTGCCTGATCAGTATTTCAGCAATGCGGAGCCCCAGGTAAACCCTCCGCCGAAGGCCTCCAGCAGAACGGTTTCACCCCGTTTGATACGTCCATCCCGAACGGCCTCATCCAACGCCAGGGGAATGGACGCTGCGGAGGTGTTGCCATGGCGATTAACAGTCACCACAACCTGGTCCATGGACATATCCAGTTTTCGGGCCGTGGCGGCAATGATACGCAGGTTTGCCTGATGTGGTACCAGCCAGTCGATGTCGGATTTTCGCATCTGATTGGCCTGCAGGGTTTCATCCACAATCTGCCCAAGGGTGTTTACGGCAACCTTGAACACCTCGTTGCCTTTCATTTCCACAAACGCACCACAAGGAACGTGTAACAGGTCTTCGTAGCGCCCGTCGGCATGTAGATGCGTAGACAAAATTCCGGTTTCTTCGTTGGCTTCCAGAACAACCGCGCCGGCCCCGTCACCAAACAGAATGCAGGTGCCACGGTCTTCCCAATTAAGAATGCGGGAGAATACTTCAGCGCCAATAACCAGGGCTTTTTTACTGGCTCCGGTCTTGATGAACTTTTCGGCCGTTGCCAGGGCATAGACAAAGCCGCTGCATACCGCCTGGATATCAAAGGCCGGGCAACCCTGAATACCAAGCCTGGCCTGGAGAATACAGGCACAGCTCGGAAAAACCTTATCCGGGGTGGTGGTAGCAAAAACAATAAGGTCAATATCCGTTACCTCAATGCCGGCGGCTTCGATGGCCCGCAGTGCGGCTTGCTCTGCCAGATCCACAGTGGACTGGCCGGGCAGGGCAATGTGACGTTGTTCAATGCCGGTGCGCTCGCGAATCCATTGGTCAGAGGTGTCCACCTTCTGCTCCAGGTCGCGATTGGTAACGATGTTGTCCGGCAGGTAGGAGCCGGTTCCGGCAATGCGTGCAAAGGTCATGCGCTGTATCCAAGGTCAATTACGATAACAATAGACCCATGCTAACCCTTTGCAACCGGATTGGTTATTAGCGGATTGTCAAAGACCACCCGGGCGACACAAGGCCAGCCCGGGGTCTTGAACGGGCAACAATCAAGCATGCTTGAGCGTGTTCATATCGATCACGAAGCGATACTTCACGTCGCTCTTTTTCAGTCGCTCGTAGGCGTCATTGATGTTGCGGATGTCCAGCATTTCCACGTCACAGGTAATGTTGTGCTCCGCGCAGAAATCAAGCATCTCCTGGGTTTCCGGCATACCGCCGATCAGCGAACCGGCAACCACCCGCCGCTTGGTTACCAATAGCCCCGCCTGGAGTGCGGGCTCCACAGGCGTCAGCAGCCCTACCAGAATATGGGTGCCATCGTATTTCAGGCACTTCAGGTAAGGGTTGAGATCGTGGGCCACGGGAATGGTGTCGAGCAGGAAGTCGAAGGAATCCGCAGCGGCCTTCATCTGCGCCTTGTCTGTGGAAATGATGACGTGGTCAGCACCCTGCTTCTTCGCCTCCGCCACTTTGCTTTCTGAACGGGTGAAGATAGTGACTTCCGCCCCCATGGCCTTGGCCAGCTTCACACCCATGTGGCCCAGGCCTCCCATACCAAGAACGCCCACTTTGTGGCCCTTGCCGACTTTGAAGTGCTTAAGCGGGGAGTAAGTGGTGATACCGGCACACAGGAGCGGTGCAGCGCTGGCGGGGTCCAGGTTTTCCGGCACGCGTACCACGAAACGATCGCTTACCACGATGTTCTCGGAATAACCGCCATGGGTGACGGTGCCATCGTGGCGATCCAGGCTTCCATACGTCATGGTGGAGCCTTCTATACAGTATTGTTCCAGCCCGGAATCGCAGGCGGAACATGTACGACAGCTATCAACCATACAGCCTACGCCCACCAGATCGCCGGGCTGGTAACGGGTAACATCCCGGCCTACGGCAGTGACACGGCCAATGATCTCGTGACCAGGAACAACGGGATACTGGGATCCGCCCCAGTCGTTCTCGACGGTATGCAGGTCACTGTGGCAAACGCCGCAGTAATCAATTTCAATGGCGACGTCGTCTGGTCTCAGCTCGCGCCGGTCAAAGGAGTAGGGCGCCAGGCCGGAAGTAGGGCTTGTGGCAGCGTATGCGCGGGTGTTGGCCATTAGAGACTCCTTGCTAAATGGTATTCCGGGTTACGGGTGTTGTTACGTTACCATTGATTTTCAGACCAGTGTACGAACAAATACCCCCAGTAGAATTAGGGATTTCCCGACTGAGGGCGGCCTTAACGTTCGTTTCTAGTCAGCCGGAGTCTCGGCTTCGGCCAGGATCTCCGGCTTCTTCAGTGCCTTCTGGAACAGATCCTTGTTCTCGGCAATCAGCAGCGCACATTGTTCAGCAAGTTCTTCCGGCATATCCGGGATCTTCTTTTCAAACCAGAGCTGGATATTCTCCGAGAGCTCCAGCATCTTATCGCGGGCATCAGCATCAGCCTTGGTGGTGAAAAGCATCGAGTCGGGATTCTTGAGTGCCATTTCGAGTCCGTCGCGGTCTGAGTAGAACAAAGATTGAACAGCCATTAAGAAGATTCCTCGCTGTTTATGGATGACTGTATAAATATACAGGTCAATAGTAGCGTATTTTGACGCCGTTATCGAGGCCGCTGGAATTGTGTTAGGTTCAGAACAGGAAATTTCAGTCAAACACACCCGAACGGACACTGGCGGCAAACTGTATGAAAGTAACCATCATCGGCGCAGGCATTATGGGGGCGACATTTGCCATCCTGGCAAAGGAACTGGCCCCGGAACTGGATGTAACCATTTTGGAGCGCCTGGACCGTGCGGGTGCGGGTAACTCCTGGGCATTCAATAATGCCGGTACCGGTCACGAAGCCAATTGCGAGCTTAACTACACACCGGTGGATGAAGAGGTTATTTCCGTTGAGAAGGCCCTCAAAATTCACGCCCAGTTCAACGTTGCCAAACAGTTCTGGGCGTACCTGGTCAACAAGGGAGCCATCAAAGAGCCGACCAGCTTCATCAACCAGACCAAGCATTGCACCATCGTTTCCGAACCCTCCATTGAGGAGTTGAAACTGCGATTCAAAGAAATGTCGGCCCATCATTTCTTCGAGCACATGCGGTACTCCGAAGACTTCGATGAAATCAAAAGCTGGATTCCCTTCACCATGGAGGGCCGCGCACGCCATGAGAAAATGGCCGCTACCGTTATCGAAACCGGCACAGACGTCAACTTTGGCGCCTTGACCGAGCTCATGGCTGACTACGCCAATCAGTTAGGTGTAAAGATTGAATATGGTGTGCATGTTAAGCGAGTGCATCGCAGCCCGGCAGGGAGCTGGCTGGTTGAAACCCAAACCCGGGGCGCGCCAGTGCAACACCGGGCGGACGTTCTGTTTGTGGGTGCCGGCGGGGGAGCCTTTCCGATTCTGAAGAAGAGCCATCTACCGTTCGCTCGCCGGTTTACCGGGTTTCCCGTCGGCGGACGATTTCTGCAAGCCAGGATCACTCCGGAACAGGCGGATCAATACCGGGCCAAAACCTATGGCAAAGCCGAGGTTGGGGCCCCGCCGATGTCGGTACCGCATCTGGATTTACGGGTGGCCGACGGCCAGCACTACCTTTTGTTCGGCCCGTTTGCCTCGTTTAAACCAGTACTGGAAAAAGGCAGGGGCTTTGTCGATTACGTCCGGGCCATGCGACTGCATGACATTCCAGGGCTACTGAATGTCGCCCTTGAGCATTTCCCGCTGGTTAAGTATCTGATATCCGAAACCTTCAAAGGCGATAGAAGCATGTTGGCGGCCCTGGATAAGTTTGCACCCGGTCTGAGCAAAAAGTTTGACTGGAAGCCGGTAGAAGCGGGGCAGCGGGTTCAGATTATCAAGGATGGCGATTTGCAGATGGGCACGGAGATTATTGTGTCTTCCGACAAAACCTATGGCACCATTCTTGGGGCATCCCCGGGCGCTTCCGTGTCACCGGAAGTGATGCTGCGGGCGCTTCAGCAGTTAATGCCCGCCATCGCTGATGGCGATGACGCCAAAACGAAACTGAAAGCCATGTTTCCAGAGGATAATCTGGACACGCTGATCAACAACCCGGAACGGTATCGGGAAGTACGGGATGCTGCCAACAATTCACTTGGCATTATCTCAAAACTGTCCGGTTAAAAGCGTGGAAGGGAACGACAAGTGAAAGCGCTCGAGCTAAAGGTTCCACCGGTTATCCTGACGCTACTCTTTGGGGCTGCCATGTGGGCAGTTTCCCGGGTACTGCCTTCCGGGTACTTCGCGTTTCCAGGGAGGTTTCTGCTGTTTGCCGTTGTTTTGGTTGCCGGTGCGGTCATCGCACTAATGGGCGTTCTCGCTTTCAGGCGTGCAGGCACGACGGTAGACCCACGCACGCCACACCAGACCAACAGCCTGGTGGTCGGTGGCGTGTATCGCCATACCAGAAACCCCATGTATGTGGGGTTCCTGATGATTCTGGCAGCCTGGTGGTTATATCTCGGCAGCGTATTCGCTGCGTTATTGCTTCCGCTCTACGTGCTGTATATGAACCGGTTCCAGATCAAGCCTGAAGAGCGTCATATGCGGGACCTGTTCGGAGACCAGTTCAATCAGTACGCGGAGAGGGTTCGGCGCTGGTTGTAAGAGCCTCCTGTTAGCCCGGAAGAGGGATATACTCATCCTCATCGCCAGGAACGGAGGGAAATCGGCCGTTTTCCCAATCACGCTTGGCCTCTTCAATTCTCTCCTTGCGACTGGAAACGAAGTTCCACTCGATAAACCGTTTACCAAGGGGCTCGCCACCAATCAGTGCGAGCCGCGTTTCTTCCAAGGCTTCAACGATGACGCCTTGCTGCTCTGACAGAACGGCCATGGAGAACTCGGGAATCTCTGTTTCGCCTGCCAGAAGTCGTCCCTTCGCCACATAGAGACCGCGTTCCTGGGCGTCCGGCAAGGTAAGCTTTTGGCCAGGCTTCAGCCAGGCCTCTATATAAAGGGTGTCGGCAAACACCTTCACCGGTGAGGTTTCACCATAGGCAGTCCCCATCATCACGCGAACTGGCACATCACCTACCGACACGGAGGGCACGGTGCTCTCCGGGTAGTGGTAAAAGGCGGGATCTGTTTCTTCTTCCGCCTCAGGCAACGCAAGCCATAGCTGCAAGCCATGGAGTGTGTGATCAGTTGCCGTGATCTCCGGGCGTTCCCGTTCTGAATGCACAATACCGTGCCCGGCCACCATCAGATTGATATCGCCCGGGCGGATGGGTTGCAGGCTCCCGAGGGAATCGCGATGCAGTATTTCGCCTTCAAACAGGTAAGTGACGGTAGCAATGCCAATATGCGGGTGAGGGCGCACATTGATGCCGTCGCCGGCAGGAAAGTGCGCAGGGCCCATGTGATCAAAGAAAATCCAGGGCCCAATCATCTTTTGCCCCACCACCGGAAGTACCCGCCGCACTGAAAAGCCACCGAGGTCTCGTTCACGAGGTTGCAGGAGTTGAACCACAGCGCCGCATTCTTTGGTGATCGGGCAGTCGAATTCGGTTTGTGATGAGAGATTGCTCATTTGGGCTCCAGATCTGACGGAGAGGCAGGTTTATGTAAGAAGATTGGTTCCAGGTGTAGGCTCTGTCAACTGAAGAACCCCGCACCCAAGCGCTTTGGCTGCGAGGTTTGACCGCATTATCCCTGCTGGGCGCCGTAGCTTTGCATCAGGTTGGCATAATGGGGCAGGTGCTTGGCCAGGATGCCGCCAAAGCCTTCGATGTCATTGCGCCAGTCGCGGTGCAGTTCGCAGCCAACGCTGAACCAGTTCATCAGTTGTGCGCCGGCCTGTTCCATTCGGCTCCATGAAGCATCACGGGTGGTCTGGTTAAAGGTGCCGGAGGCGTCGGTTACCACAAACACCTCGTAGCCTTCTTCCAGGGCTGAGAGTGTGGGGAAAGCAACACACACATCGGTCACCACGCCGGCAATCAACAACTGTTTCTTGCCCGTGGCCTTCACCGCCTTCACGAAGTCTTCATTATCCCAGGCATTGATCTGACCGGGCCGCGCTAAATACGGCGCATCCGGGAACATTTCCTTCAATTCCGGCACCAGCGGGCCATTGGGTCCATTCTCGAAACTGGTGGTCAGGATGGTCGGGATATCAAAGAACTTGGCAATGTCCGCCAGCGCCAACACATTGTTCTTGAAGTCGTCTGGCGAGAAATCCCGAACCAGCGATAACAGGCCTGACTGGTGGTCTACCATCAGCAGAGCCACATCATCCTTGTTCAAACGATTGTATTTAAACGCCATATCCATTCTCCTGTTTTAGTTTTCGGCACATAAACATCGGTTGCCCCGGATACCTTGGGGTCTATGCCAATGTTGTCGTGAGGTGCCAGAATAGTCCGGGCCCTTTGGTCTGAGTAGGTTGTAAATCTATACTCACCGTTCCAAATTCAGGACGATGACCGATATGCAGGATCTCAACGACCTCTTTTACTTCGTCAAGGTGGTGGACCACGGCGGTTTCGCACCGGCGGGAAGGACGCTTGGCGTGCCCAAATCCAAACTGAGCCGTCGTATCGCGATGCTGGAGGACCGCCTGGGCACCCGGTTGATCAATCGCTCTACACGACGCTTTACCATCACAGAGCTTGGGCAGGAGTATTACCGTCACTGTGTTGCCATGTTGGTGGAGGCCGAGGCGGCTCAGGAGGTGATAGATCGATCGCGGGCGGAGCCCAGGGGGGTAATCCGGATGAGCTGCCCGCCTGGCTTGATCTATTTTCATGTTGGCCAGCTGTTAGTGCGCTTTATGGCCAAATACCCGGAGGTGAAAGTCGAGATTGACGCCACCAGCCGCCGGGTGGATGTCCTGAAAGAGGGATTGGACCTGGCGCTACGGGTCCGATTTCCTCCGTTGGAAGACAGCGGGCTTACCATGAAGGTGCTGTCAAAAAGCCCGCAATGTTTGATGGCGTCTAAGAACTTCTTCAACCATTACACCAAACCTGAGAATCCGGATGAGCTGGCAAATCTGCCGAGCCTGGATTTTGAACAATCCGACGGCAAACACATCTGGTGCCTGGATGGACCGGGTGGCGCCACGGCGCAGGTACGGCATTCGCCCAGGCTTGTCACTGACGATGTGTTTACACTCAGACAGGCGGCCCTGGAGGGCTTGGGAGTAGTGCGTATGCCGTTGATTGTAGGTGGTCGGGACTTGGTTGAGGGACGATTAATCAATGTGCTACCGGGTTGGCAGCCAAGGGGTGGAATACTTCACGCGGTATTTCCATCCCGCAGGGGACTATTGCCTGCGGTCAGAGCACTGTTGGACTTTCTTGGTGAATCGATGAACGAAGTCGACTTTTCAGTTCTGCCCGACCAGTAGCAAAGGATCTTCCAGGCACTGGATTGCGTAAGATCTAGTGGAATACCTCAAATAATGCCAACGTCTCTGGGGCATGAGAAGTAATCATCAACCGGGTCCAGACAGGAGACCTTCAGTGGCTTTTTATAATCGAAGAAAACTCGAGCTGGAAGCAACTCTCGAACAACTTGAAGATGCGAAAAGCCGGGTTCGGGAACTGGAGTCGGACTTTCAGGCTGTCGAGCAGGCTGCGGCTATTATCATTATGTCCCAGGATGGCATTATCGAGCGAGTGAGCGATCTTTTTCTGGATATGCTGGGCTACGAGCGCAACCAGCTGATCGGCCAGCACCATCGTTGTTTTTGCGGCAGTGACTACGCCAAAAGCGAAGATTACATCAAGTTCTGGCGGCAACTGGTTGCCGGCCGCGTAAAAGCAGGAAGCTATCCAGCAGTACATCTCAATGGTAACCCTGTGCACTTGAGCGCACGTTACTCACCGGTTATTAACGATAACGGTGTGGTCGGGAAGGTGATCGGTTTTATCAGCAATGTAGATCAGTGACTGGTTTGCCGGTGAACCATGATTTTGTTAAAGACCACTCACGAGGAATCACTATGCAAAAGCGAATGCCCTGCAGCACTGCTCTCAGGATAGAGACGCTAAACGATCTCGCAGCATTGGCGGACTATTCGCTCATGGACACCCTCAACTGTGATCCCGAGGGAAAAGCGAACGGTGCTGACCATTCGCCAAGACAGGTATTTTCGGGCCACTACGTTCCGGTCAGCCCCACGCCCATTGAAAACCCGGCATACGTGGCGCATGGCAAGAATCTGTTTCGCGAATTGAGCTTGGCCGACACTCTGGCGCAGTCGGATGACTTTGTGCGAATGTTCTCCGGCGATTTAACCCATGTTCCGGAGCCTATGCGCAACGTTGGTTGGGCCTGTGGCTACGCACTGTCTATCTACGGCACTGAGTTTTATCAGCAATGCCCGTTCCAGACCGGTAACGGCTACGGAGACGGTCGCGCCATATCCGTGCTTGAGGCCGTGGTAAACGGCCAGCACTGGGAAATGCAGCTCAAAGGGGGAGGGCGCACACCCTACTGCCGTGGTGGAGACGGCCGGGCTGTTCTGCGCTCCAGCACCCGTGAGTTCCTGGCTCAGGAGCACATGCACGCGCTGGGTGTGCCCACATCACGCTCTCTGAGCCTGTACGTATCGAAAACCGAGAAAGTCAGGCGTCCGTGGTATTCAGAAGATTCACGCTCGATCGACCCGGACGTGCTTGTGTCCGAGCCCGTTGCCATCTCTACCCGTGTTGCACCGTCGTTTATCCGGGTAGGGCAGCTTGAGCTATTCGGCCGCAGGGCCCGCAAAAATGAACATCCGAAGGCAATGGAAGAACTCGAACAGATCGTCTTGCACTTGATCGATCGTGAGTACGATGGCCTTATCGAACAGACACTATCCACCGCCGAAAAAGTCGTGTTGCTTGCCGGCGAGTTCCGCAGCCGCCTGACGTCGCTGGTGGCCAACTGGATTCGTGTTGGTTACTGCCAGGGTAACTTCAACAGCGACAACTGCGCAGCCGGCGGATTCACCCTGGATTATGGTCCGTTTGGGTTCATCGATCTGTTCGAACCCCGTTACCAGCCCTGGACGGGCGGCGGGCAGCATTTCTCGTTCCTCAACCAACCCGCAGCGGCAGAGCGCAATTTCCATTCGTTTTGTACAGCATTGCGGCCTCTGTTAGAGGCGCATCCGGATGATTTACGGCAACTGGACGAACTCGAAAGCGGTTTTCCTCAGGTGATGCAAGCACAAATGGAACAAATGTGGGCCGGCAAACTTGGGCTGGAGGCGTTCGACGAAGAACTGTTCCGGGAGCTGGCCACCCTGATGGTGCAAACCCCTGTTGATTACACAGTGTTTTTCCGCGAACTGTCTACAGTGCCAACCGATGTAGAGCCACTCAAGAAAAGCTTCTACAGAGACCTGACGCATGCAGACACCGAAGGACTGGACAAGCGCTGGTCTGCGTGGCTCACAAAGTGGACATCGCTCGCATTAACTGGCTCCCGGGATGAGCTTTCGAGACAGATGAAGTTTGTTAATCCAAAGTACTGTTTGCGGGATTGGCTGGTTGTGCCTGCTTATCAGCAAGCGGAGGACGGACATTACGAGCTGCTCCGAGAGCTACAAGAAGTGATGACGCAGCCATACGCTGAACAGTCGACGGATGTAGAGAACAAATACTACCGTTTGAAGCCGTCGGAGCTTTTTGCGGTTGGTGGATGGTCGCACTACAGCTGCTCGTCGTGATACGGAGTAGCTGAAAGCCAATATACGGGCCAAACGAATCCAGTTGTTCTATGGCGAGCGTATAGCTCCCGGCTAGATGAGCTTTATTCCGAAGCCGCTCAACTGGGGAATCCGTCTATGCTTTCGAAACCTAAACGTCAGTGGCTAATGGTCGCTTGGACGACTCTATTGGCTGTTTCAACTCCGAGTCTGGCAAACACACCCTGGGCGGCCAGTGTGGGAGCCGGTGTGATATACGCGCCGGACTACCTCGGCAGTGACGATTATGAATCCAGGGTCTGGCCGACGCTCAATGTGAGCTATGGTGATCTTTTCTATTTTAATATTCGCGATGGTCTTGGCTGGAACCTGATTCGCCACGGCAACTGGCGGCTGTCCCCCTTTATTGCTTACACTCCCGGGCGCGACAATGACGGAGATCTCAGGCGCCTGGACAAAGTCGATGGCGGCGCAACCGCCGGCTTGCGTATTGCCTATACAGACAGGGCATGGTCCTACAGCGCAGGCATCCAGTCGCCCTTCACCGGCGATGTCGATGGTTATCAGTTGGCGCTCAAAACGCGATGGCGGAACCAGCTCAGCGATCAATGGATTGCTTCTCTGGGTGCGAACGTGACCTACAGTAGCGATGACTGGACAGAAGATATGTTCGGTATTTCTGATGCGGAAAGCGCCCGATCCGGCCTGGCTCCCTACAGTCCTGATGATTACATTCGTTTCGGCGTCTCAGGCAGTCTGACCTACTCATTATCTGCCCACTGGGCAGTAACCGCCATGGCTGGCGTTACACAATTGACCGGCGATGCCAAGGATAGCCCGATCGTTAGCGATATCGGGGATGCTACCCAGGCTTACACTGGTCTTTTTCTGAGCTACAGATTCTGAATATCTCTGAATCCGCTTGATAAAGCAGGAGATGCAAATTGCTGCTTGATTACCTACCTACTACTAGATACATTGAGTGTCGTACACTCAATGACCAACAGAGGTAAGCAATGAAAATTTACGATATTGAAGGCTTTCCCAACCCGCTCCGCGTTCGCATCGCTTTGGCAGAAAAAGGCGCGACAAACAAGGTGGAATTCGTTCCGGTCGATGTCATGAGCGGCGAGCACCGTTCCGACGCGTTCAAGATGAAAAACCCGGATGCCACCGTGCCCGTGCTGGAGCTTGACGACGGCACCTGCATCGCCCAGTGCAACGCCATTACCGAATATATCGACGGTGTCTTCGATGGTCCGTCCCTTACGGGCACAACCCCGAAGGAGCGCGCCCTTATCGCGATGATGTATTTGCGGGCAGAAAATGGTCTGATGAACGCCGTGGGCGCTTATTTTCATCATGCCACCCCGGGGCTTGGTCCGGATCTGGAAACCTGGCAATGCGCTGAGTGGGGCAATAAACAGAAAGAAGTAGCCGGCGCAACCATGGCCTACCTTGACAGCGTACTGGCGGACAACGAGTTTCTCGCAGGCGAGAACTTCTCGGTCGCAGACATCACCGCCTTTGCCGGCTTGGGGTTTGCGGATTTCGCGAAGGTGGAGATTCCGGAGTCGTTGACCAATCTCCATGCCTGGCGCGCAAAAGTCGCCGCCCGCCCTTCAATCGCCGGATGATCCAAAACCTTCGGGTTTCATGCAAGCGCTGTTAACATCCAGGACATAAAAGTGAGGACTATCATGGAGATTAATGCAGATTTCTCCAAACCGGTTGTTATATATTCCGACCGGCTTGAGTGGCAGCCCTCGCCCATGAAAGGGGTGGAGCGGCGAATGCTGGACCGGATCGGGGAGGAGGTTGCCCGCGCCACCACCATCGTGCGTTATGCGCCGGGGAGTCATTTCTCGGCGCATACCCATACCGGTGGAGAAGAATTCATCGTACTGGATGGCGTGTTCCAGGATGAGCACGGCGACTTCCCCGCGGGTAGCTATGTGCGCAACCCCCCAACCACGTCACACATTCCGGGCTCTGAAGCGGGCTGCACCATATTTGTCAAACTGTGGCAGTTCGACCTGGCCGACCGCACCCAGTTCAGCAAGAATATGGAGGCCGAGCTGGGCGCCCCGGTTGGCGGCGTTGCCACCGCAAAGCTGCATGAGGACGATCGTGAGATCGTGACCTACAGCCGGCTCGAAGCAGGAGCGACACTGACCTCTGAGGCGCCCGGCGGAATCGAGCTGCTGGTAATCGAAGGCTCGGTGACCGGCAATGACGAGGTGCTGGCCAGGCATGACTGGCTACGCCTCCCCGATGGACACCGGTTGTCGCTGACGGCCGGGGACCACGGCGCAAAGATCTGGATGAAGACGGGTCACCTGAGATTTGCCGGGGCGCCAGGGATATAAGGCCGGCAATAGCGGGATTGATAAGTCAGACAGGTGAATAACCATGAATCGTGATACCAGGACAGCCCTGATGGACCTTGCCGAGCATAGCGTTCGGTCACGGGGCTTTGACGGGTTTAGCTATGCGGATCTGGCCAAGACCATTGGGATTCGAACGGCATCCATCCATTACCATTTTCCCACCAAGGCGAAGCTCTCTGAAGCCTTGATTGAGCGTTATCAGGCCAATCTGCAGCACGCTCTGGCCGAGATCACGGCTGCCCATGCCAGCGCAGGCGAGCGCCTCAAGGCGCTCATTGCCCTGTACCGCGGCGCCTTGCATGATGGACAAACCGTGTGCCTGTGCGTCGCTTTTTCGATCTGCCGTGAAAGCCTGCCCGGCACCGTCATCTCCAGAGTCGGCGCCGTTCGCGCAATGGTGCTGCAGTGGCTTACAGAAACCTTTGAGTTGGGGCGCAGGGATGGATCCGTCTCGGCCATCCATGCCCCGACCGATGAAGCACAGGCAACCCTGGCGATGCTCGAAGGCGCCCACCTCGCCGCGCGCACCGAACAAGACCTGGCCGTGTTTGATACCGCAACGCGACTGCTGAGCGCCCGGTGCAAGTAACGGTTGGACATGGACCAGGTCAAGACAATCTTCGCCGAGTAACACAAACGAGTGCAAAAAAAACTGAAACAGGCAGCATTTACACTGATTGCTGAAACACCAACCGACAAGCATGATGAGGTGCAACATGGCAACTGAGACTTTACCGCTATTCGCTAATGACAACAGTTCAGGCTATAACCCGTTGGGCAATTCCGGGCTGTTCGTCTCCAAGCTGTGCCTGGGAACCATGACCTTCGGCGGCGATAAGGACATCTGGGGTCTGATCGGCAACTTGCAGCAGGAACAGGCCGACGAGCTGATGAAGATCGCCCTGGAAGCCGGCATTAACTTTATCGACACCGCCAACATCTATGGTTTTGGTGCCAGCGAACGCATCGTCGGCCAGTCCCTGAAAAACCTGGGCGTTCGCCGGGAAGATGTGGTGCTGGCGACCAAGGTGCTCGGCCCGATGAGCGATGGTCCCAATGCCCGTGGAGCTTCCCGTGGCCACATCATGAGCGAATGCAAGGCGAGCCTGGCGCGCATGCAAACGGATTATATCGACCTGTATCAGATCCACGGTTTTGACCCGGCCACCCCGATCGAGGAAACTCTGGAGGCGCTGAACACCCTGGTGCAACAAGGCCATGTGCGTTATGTGGGCCTGTCCAACTGGGCCGCCTGGCAGGTAATGAAAGCCATCGGCATCACCCGGGCCCGCAACCTGTGCCCGATCATCTCCTTGCAAGCCTACTACACACTGGTGGGGCGTGATCTGGAGCGGGATATCGTCCCGATGCTGGAATCTGAGAAGGTCGGTCTGATGGTGTGGAGCCCGCTGGCCGGTGGGTATCTGTCCGGTAAATACGAGGGCCCGGACGTCTCTGAGGAAAACCGGCGTGCCAAATTTGACTTTCCGCCCGTCAATCGTGAGCGAGGCAGCGACGTCATCAAGGTCATGCGGGAGATTGCTGACGGCAAGCAGATCGATGGCGAGCCGGTCACGGTGGCACAAATCGCTCTGGCGTGGCTGTTGCACCAAAACGTCGTGAGCAGCATTATCGTTGGCGCCAAGCGGCCGGACCAGCTGAAAGCCAACATCCGGGCCGCGCAGATCCAATTGTCTGGCGAAGAACTTAACGCGCTCGACGAGGTGAGCCGTATACCGGAGGAATATCCAGGCTGGATGATGAAAATGATGGCCGGGTACCGAGACTCTAACGCATCCTGATGCCGAAACCGATCCAGTCTTCACAGCGTGCTGCGCCCCGGCGGCGCAGCCTCTCAACTTGAGAAGTGGCCTATGCTGTCAACACGCAAACATCCGTGGCTACTTCAATCTTCTATCTGTAAGCGAAACCAGAGCGCATAAAGCGCCGGGACAAACAATAAAGTGACCAGGGTGCCGACCGCTACGCCACCTATCAGGACATAAGCCAGCGGCCCCCAGAACAGGTCAAAAGTCAGCGGTACAAACGCCAGAACAGCGGCCAGGGCAGTGAGCACCACGGGGCGGGCGCGCTGGACTGCCGCCTCGACCACGGCTTCACGGGCAACCATCCCTGCTGTGAAGTTGTCCTGCACCTGCTGGGTCAGAATCATGGTATTTCGCATCAGGATGCCGCCCAGGCCAATCAGCCCCAACAACGCAGTAAAGCCAAAGGGTTGGTTAAACAGCAGCAAAGCCAGCACCGCGCCAATCAGCCCCAGTGGCGCGGTGGCCAGAACGGTCAAGGTGCCGATAAACGAACGCATCTGAAGCATGATGAAAATCAGCATCAACGCCAGCATTATCGGTTGTAAGGTCTGAATGGACGCGTTGGCTTTGGCCGATTGCTCCACCGTACCGCCGATTTCAATACGATAACCCTCCGGCAACTGTTCACGCAGACCTGTCATCGCACTCCAGATTTCATTGGTGACATCCGGTGGCTGGGCGCCTTTTACATCCGCCTGAACGGCCAGGAAGGGGTCACGGTTGTAACGCTTTATAACCGGCTCCTCATAACGAACCTGCCACTTGCCCAGTTGCTGTGCGGAAAGTTTGCGGCCGTCGCGGGTTTTGATTTCAAGATTTTCAGGCATGATCACTTCGTCGCGGGCATTGCGCGCCACCAGTTGAACGCTCCTTATGCCCCGGCGTAGCTCGGTGACGGCCAATCCGCGCAGCTGGAACTGGAGTTGCCGGGCAACCTCTGCCGGGGTCAGGCCCATCCAACCCAGATTTTCTGGATCCAACTCAAGATAGAGTGTGGGTACACGCTCATCCCAATTTAGATGCGGCATGACGATATTCGTGTGCCCCTCCATGAGAGTCCGGATCTGGTGCCCGATCTCTCTGAGTTGATCTGGTTTCGGACCCAACACTCGAAAACTGACCGGCCAGGCCACCGGGGGACCATACAGCAAACGCGTTACCCGCACTCGTGCCTCCGGAAACTCACCCGCCGCGATTCTGGTTTCCAGCGCCGAGATGATGCGATCGCGCCCTTCAACGTCCCGCCCGATGGCAATCAATTTGGCAAATGCCGGGTCCGGCTGCTCGGGGTTTGCCGATACGAAGAACCGGGGTGCACCGGCACCGATGTAGGCAGAAAGGCTTTTCACCTCCGGCATGTCCATCAACATCGCTTCCAGGCGTCTGACACTTTCATCGGTGGTGGCGATGGCGCTCCCCTGCGGAGCAAACACACTGATCAGAACTTCGGGGCGATCAGAACTCGGAAAAAACTGCTTCTGCACCTGAGTTGCCATACCGAAAGCACTGAGCACCAGCAAACCCAACGTGATAAAAACGACGGTTTTCCGGTATTGCACACACGCGGTAATCACCCCACGCAACCGCTGATAAAAAGCGCTTTGGTAAAGGTCCTGGCCACCATGCCGGGGGTAATCGGGCAAAAACCTGACGCCCAGATAAGGCGTGAAGGTTACCGCTACAACCCAGGAAATTAACAACGAAAAAGCCAGCACCCAGAAGATGTTGCCGGTGTATTCCCCGACACCCGACTGGGCAAATCCGATGGGGACAAATCCGGCCACTGTCACCAGCGTTCCAAACAGCATGGGGGCGGCTGTTACGCTCCAGGCATGACTGGCGGCCCGTACCCGCTCCCAGCCGCTCTCCATCTTCACAATCATCATTTCAATGGCGATGATCGCATCGTCCACTAACAGGCCCAGTGCAATAATCAACGCACCCAGGGTGATGCGATCCAGGTTTATGCCTGCCATTTTCATCAATAAGAAAGTCAGGCCGAGAGTCACGGGAATCGCGATACCCACCACCAAACCGGCGCGCAGACCAATCGCCAGTATGCTGACTCCCATCACGACCACCAATGCCACCAGAAACTTGATTTGAAAAAGATCAACCGCCTGAGTGATGGCTTCAGCCTGATCGGTCAGGGTCTGTATTGACATCCCCAAGGGCAGCCTGGCCTGTTCAGTGCTGACAAACTTGCGCAGGCGCTCGCCAAACTCCAGGCCATTTTCGCCCGCCTCCATGACGACGCCCAGGAGAATCGCATCCTCACCGCTGGAACGGACGATGTAGCTCAAAGGATCTTCATAGCCCAAACGCACCTCGGCCAGATCAGACACGGTGATAAGCTGGTCTCCGATACGAAGAGGTACTGAGGTGAGGCGCTCAATGTCAGACAGGTCAATGTTGCTGCGGACATAAACCCGCGGGCCGGCGAGATCAATAAAGCCAAGAGGCTGAAGACGATTGTTGGCCTCTATCGCCTGCAGCACTTCTTCTGCCGACAGACCCAGGTTATTGAGCCGGTCCTGATCAAACTCGAGATACACCCGCTCCGGACGTTCCGCCAGTATCTGTGCTTTTTGCAAGCCGGGCAGCCGTTGCAGGCGATCCCGTATCGATTCTGCCTTGAGGGTCAGTTCACGCATTGGCATTCCGGGTGCCGTGAGGGCCAGCAGAGAGAAATACACATCCGCAAAATCGTCATTAACGATAGGTCCGATCACGCCACGGGGCAGGTTGGGCTTCTCATCGGACATGCGTTTGCGAACCTGGTAAAAGAGGTCAGGCACTTTGTCACTGGGGGTATAATCCATGAACTGGATAAGCATGGTGGCCTGCCCGGGGCGAATGGTGGTTTCAACAGTATCGAAATACGCCACCTCCTGGATTCGCTTTTCCAGACGATCCACAACCTGATTCTGTAGCACTTCGGGTGTTGCTCCTGGCCAGGCCACAGAGACCACCATCGACCGGACGGTGAACGCAGGATCTTCCGCACGACCAAGGGACGAGAACGCATAGAAGCCGGCAACAACGGACAGCAACAGAAAAAAGAGAGTGGCCGAACGCTCGCGAACCGCCAGCGCGGAAAGATTCGGCAGGCTCATCGTGCCAGCTCCCGCACCGCCATGCCGGGGATCAGCAGGTGTGTCCCCAACGCGACGATTTTCGTTTCCGCCCTGATATCGGCTTTGATCTGCGCAAACTCCTCGCCCAAATCGATAACCTCGACTGCAAGGGGGTTCACCGTGCCGTCGGAGACCACCCAAACCTGCGGCGTTTGACCTCTCTCGTCAAGGGCACCCAGCGGTACACGATGGCTGGCGGTGGTTTGTTTCGGCGTTAATCGGACGCTCACCACCGAACCAAGCGTTAAAGACGGAGGGTAGGGGCCCTCCAGGCGGTATCGGGCACGCCAGCTCCGGCTTCTGGGGTCGGCAGCCCCGGCAATCTCTCTCAGATTCATCGCAAGCTGTTCGCCATTGGACAAAGGAAGATACCCGTCCTTGGGCGGGCTACTGCCCTCAGGTAGAAAAACCTCTACTTCCAGCGATTGATCTTCGGCCAGTATGGCAAGGGTTTGACCGGCACTCACAACCTGGCCAGGTTCAACGATGACCTCAATGACCACGCCCGCATTGGCGGCTTTTAGTTCCGCATATCCCAAAGCATTCTGAGCCTGCTGATGGCGTGCAGAAGCCGTTTCCACCTGGCTACGTGCCTCACGCTCTGCTAATTCAAGGCGTTGCAGGGTTTGTTCGCTGACAAACTGACGTCCTGCCAGTTGTTGCTGGCGGCGGAGCTCATTAGTGGCAATGGCCAGGGCTGTTTGTGATCGCTTGAGTTCCGCGGCAGCTTCCTCTGCCGTTGCCACAAGGTCTCGTGTGTCGAGCTTGAACAGTAAGTCGCCTTTTTTCACGCGCTGACCCGCGTCGATGAAACGCTGTTGAATCCGGCCGGAGATCTGAAAGGCCTGAGGAACTTCGTGGCGGCTTCGCAGGGTTCCTGAAAATCTCCGCGTTGTTGGGTCTGCAGCCTTTAGAACAACTGTTTTTACCCAGGGGATAGAGGCGCGGGCCTCTGAGTGTGATTCCGAAGACTGCTGACAACCAGACAGAATGAGCAGCGAGATAAACAGTGTCAGCATACAGCGCATAGCAGGTGTCCCGATTGGCAAAAATCCAGGTGTGAGTATCAGTTGTCGCGGCATCCGGATAAAGCAAACTGCAGGATGGCATCGCGAACGGTTTCGTTCTGCTCCATGGGCAGAAAATGGGTCGTACCTTCAACTACCCTAACGTCAGCGGAGGGCAGCAGGATCTGCAGGCGTTGGCGCGCCGCCGGCGAGAAGGTTGATCCGCGTTCTGCAGCCAGCGCGATAACCGGGCACCGCAACTGACGAATACCCGGCCACGCGTTGTGTTCGGTATGAGCAAAGGTAGCGCTCTCCCACTCCGGGCTGCACGCCAATTGAAGTTGATCTTCCTGCGGCACGAAGGCGTGCTGGACGTAGGCTTCCAGCCATGCGTCGGGCCAGGTCTTGAAGCCACCGCGGCCACGATAGTTGTCCAGCGCGGCAGCATGCGAATCAAATGCCCTGCGCCGACGTGCCGCTCCGGCGGCCAGTGACAACCGATGTGACTGGCGTATCAGTTTGGCCAGTCCCAGCTTCAGGCCCTGCGCTGGATCCATGATCACGGGTTCGGCCAGAATCAGGCCCAGCACTTTGTCCGGCCGCCGGGCAGCCGCCATGATGCTGGTGGTGGCACCGATGGAATGGCCGGCAAGCCAGACCGGCTCGTCCTGGCTATCCAGCAGAGCCGTCATATCTCGATAGTAGGTTTCCCAGCCCCGGAATGCCGAAACATTCGCCGCATCGGCGCTGGCCCCATGCCCCCGCATGTCCCAGGCCAGGATATTGACGTCCGTGGCAAGCTCGTCAAGGAGAGGGCGGTACAGGCGGCCATGGAAACCCGTGGCATGTGCCCAGTGCAGCGTGGGGCGCGCTTTGCTCTTCGGCCAGCGCCACAGTGCGATCTCCGCACCATCCGTCGCCCGGAATTCGTCGCGTTCAGGTTTGTTGTGTTTAATGTCCATGCCGGTCTTCTTGTTGTGTGGCCATTGTCGGGAGCAACAACTGAACCTGACCGCTCACGATCGGTTTGCTCTTCTCGCCTTGCCAGCAGGTCACCTGGACCAGGCTGGTCCGCCTGCCTTGCCGGACAATTTGGGCCCTGGCGAACGTCGATCGGGCCTGCGCGGAGCGGAGGTAATTGATGTGGCTGTCGAGAATGCGCGGGCAACGTGTCTCTGCATCCCGGCTTTGCGCAGCCACCCGCGCGGTAAGTTCGATCAGAGCCCCAAGCACGCCGCCATGGAGCGCGGGTAGCATAAAGTTGCCAATCAGCGCTTCACGACACGGCAAATGAACCAATACACCGGCATCATCGCGCTGAACCTCAAGCCCGAGGTGCCGTGCGTACGGAATGCGCTCCAGCAGGGCCTGCCAGTCGGCATATTCTTTCCCGCTTTCGGCAGGACCCGAGCATTGTTGTGCCGGATCGACGACAGTGCTCATGCACCCTCCTTTTTTAGTCTGTCTGCCCGGAATTGCTGGCCCGGGGTGTTACGCATGAAGGTGGCGTTTGCCGTCGCTAGTAACTCACGCTTTCCCTCGCTGAGAATGTCACAATGAATAAACGCAACCTCGTTCGTTAAATGCCGACAGGTAGCTACCGCTAACAAGGCATGGTCGCCGCTGACAGGGCGCAAATAATCCATGCGCAAATCCAGCGTGGCAATGGGCATCAACTCCAGGGCCCCCGCGAATACCGCCAGGCCTCCGGCGGAGTCTGCCAGCGAGTATAGTACGCTGGTGCAGATTTCGTTCGTATCCTCTTGGGCAAACATCCATGATTGTGGCGTCAGACGCATACAAACCTGGCCCTGGTCTACCGAGACAACCTGCATGCCAAGATCCCTGCCGTGGGGAACCTGTTCGGTGAACTGCCACGCTGTTGTCACAGCGTCACTTTGCTGAACTCTGTTTGGCCTGGTCATCAGAGCTGCCCAGCCTGGCAAGCCTTTCGTACCGGGGCGGAAGTGATGGGAACCCGCTGATTTGCATCGATCATTGCCATGTCATTGTCTTCCGAATAGTATTGTTGCTGGATTTTGGTTGGTTAACCAACTAAAAGTCAAGGCTATGAGGAGATACTTTAACGATGGCTAACAGGCAGATGACTCCTGCAAGCAAACCGGGCGATCAGGGCGATGTTTTGTCTAACGCAGCCAGGCTTTTTCGCGAGAAAGGTTTTGAAAGGACCTCGCTCAAAGAAATTGCCGAGGCCTGTAATATGCTGCCCGGAAGTCTGTATTATCGTTACAGCAGCAAGGAAGCGTTGCTTGTCGAGCTGATGCGCCGGGGAGTCGACCTGGTGACCGCAGAGGTCGAGTCGGCTTACGCAAGCTCGGATGACCCGTTTGAACGATTGCGTCTTTGTATCAACGCACATCTGCGAGCCCTGTTGGTAGATTCAGACGCGGTTTACGTGCTGTTGTTTGAATGGCGGGCACTGGGCCCGGAGGCTCGCGAGGAAATCATCGAACTGCGTGACCAGTACGAGTCTCTATGGGCTGGTATCCTCGAAACAATGATTGTGCAGGGCGTGGTCCGGAAAAGTGTTGACGGCCGATTGCTTCGCCTGATTGGCCTTGGCGCGCTCAACTGGGTTGCAACCTGGTTCGACCCGAACGGGGCTCAGTCTCTCGACGCCATTGGTGATTTGATCTGGCAGATCGCTATGGACGGTGTCATCAGTAAAGAAGGGCAAGGCATAGGTTAAACGCTGCCCGAATATGTCATGGCACTCAGAAGCGATACGCAGCCGACACAGTCCCAAAAGAAAGTGAATCTTTATTACGTTCATTTTGGCTGGTCGTCGCTCTCAGTGTGATAGCCATCTGGATTCCTGGCGAATGCCAGCCAACCCCAACGCTACCCTGACCAACAACAGGACGCTGGTCATAATCGTACCGCCCCGACCGTTCTTCCAGATAGGAATAGGCTATGAATTCCATGCCCACGCCAATAAACACGGACCAGCCCGAGCCGGAGGCATCCAGTGAGCCCGGCAGACCGATGGCAGAAGAGGCTCCTGAATAATCCGGGATGATATTGGCGGGCAAGTTGGTGCCGATTCGCCAAGACATACCCAACTCGCCACTGCTGACAAAATTCGACAGCGTGCCACCGGTTACCCAGGCCATCTCCTGATGTATCCCGCTGCCGATATTTTCGCGAAACAAGCGTTGGGCATGAAAGGCGTGTAATTCGCCAATCACATCGGTACCCAGCTGATTATTCCAGCCTTTTGGATTGGTGCTGCCGGTCAGTTTGTGGACCCATTTTTGCGTTGCTTCGGCCCCGGAGTTCGGTCCAACGACACCCAGACCGATGCCATAGCCGGTCAGCGAGTCTGAACTCTGGCTCCAGAGCGTGATTGAGGCGGAGAGGTAGCCGACGTAAGGTAAATCTTTATATATTGGGTCAGACTCCTGTAAGTTCTCTGGGGTGACCATCAGTTGGCTCAAGCTGAAAGTCAAGGTATGATCGTTGCCCGTTCGACCAATAACGGGCAACCAATCCATTGCATTCCTGGCGCCTCTGGCCAGACACACCTCGCAGTTGTTGTTCTCTGCCGATGCACTCAGATAGGACAAACGGCCGCCATTGGTATAGCCCTTATCCGAGCCGACCAGAAGGTCATTGTCCCAGGAAATGCTAAAGGCCCCTGAACTGGCCCCTGCAAAACCGGGAATTAATGCAAACAAAAAGATGATCAGCCTCAAGAGAGCTTTGTCCCGCTAAAAGTGATAGTTCATCAACAATCCGCCGGACCAAAAATGATGTGGGTCATTCTAACTTCCGGGATTTGTGCTAGGGTAAAATCTCTGATGTGGGTCTGCAAACATATCGCTCAGTCTGAATTCAATGCTCAAGAATGAGTGAGCCAACTGGCGTGGAGCAATCCAGGACATGAAAAAGTTCATTAAAGCAAGTATTCGAGGCGTCACCGCTGCGATTGTCATTGGGCTGGGCATTTGGGCCTGGTGGTATTTTCAACCGCAGGACTTGCCCGACGGATTCGCCTCCGGAAACGGTCGGATCGAGGCGGTTGAGATTGATATCGCCGCCAGGACTGCTGGCCGTATTCGGGAGATCCTGGTCAACGAGGGCGACTTCGTCCGCGCCGGCCAGATCTTGGCGAAAATGGACACGGCCGTTCTGGAGGCTCAGCTCCGGGAGGCCGAGGCACAGTTGCAACGGGCGCTCATCGGCATCGAGACCGCGCAAAGCCTGGTGACCCAGCGTGAGGCCGAGAGGCAGGCCGCCGAGGCGTTTATAGCCCAGAGAAAGGCTGAGCTCGACGCCGCGCAAAAACGGCTTGTCCGAACCCGGGAGCTCGCCTCAAAAAATGCCGCCTCCGAGGCGCAGCTCGATGACGACCGCGCCGCGGCTGCGGCAGCGAAGGCTGCGGTCGGTGCCGCGGACGCTCAGGCGGCGGCCGCGCAAGCCGCCATAGGGCGGGCCAGGTCGGATGTCATCGCTGCGGAGGCCTCGGTGGAGGCGGCGCGGGCCACTGTCCAGCGTATTCAGGCGGATATCGACGACAGCGTGCTGAAATCGCCGCGAGAAGGGCGGGTCCAATACCGGGTCGCTCAGCCTGGCGAGGTTCTCTCTCCTGGCGGCGTGGTGCTGAACATGGTCGATCTCACTGATGTGTATATGACTTTCTTCCTACCGACAGAACAGGCCGGGCGGGTCGCGCTCGGTGCCGAGGCGCGGCTTGTGCTCGACGCCGCGCCGCAATACGTGATCCCGGCCGAAATCTCCTTCGTCGCGGACGTTGCACAGTTCACACCCAAGACGGTGGAGACGCAAGAGGAGCGCCAGAAGCTGATGTTCCGCATTAAGGCCCGGATCGCCCCGGATCTGCTCAGAGAGCACCTCCTCCAGGTCAAGACCGGATTGCCGGGCATGGCCTATGTGCGGCTCGACCCGCAGGTGGATTGGCCGCCTGAACTGCAGACGAGACTGCCAAATTGAGCCGGGAGGAACCTATGCAGACCGAGGGTGACGGGGAGGCTGCCGTGCCGGTTGCCCGCCTGCAGGATGTCACCTTGCGCTACGGTAAGGTGCGTGCGCTCAATAAGGTCACCATCGATATCCCGGCGGGCTGCATGGCCGGGCTGATCGGCCCGGATGGGGTCGGCAAGTCAAGTCTGTTGGCGCTGATCTCTGGTGCCCGTGCGGTCCAGACGGGGCGGGTCGAGGTGGTCGGCGGCGATATGGCCGACGCACGCCATCGCCGCAGAGTGGGGCCGCGTATCGCCTACATGCCGCAGGGCCTCGGGCGGAACCTCTATCCGACACTCACGGTGTCCGAGAACCTCGATTTCTTCGGGCGCCTGTTTGGGCATGACCACGGCGAACGGGCGCGCCGCATCGATGCGCTGACAGGGGCCACAGGGCTCAGGCCGTTTCTCGATCGGGCGGCGGGCAAGTTATCCGGCGGGATGAAGCAGAAGCTCGGACTCTGCTGCGCGCTGATCCACGATCCGGACCTGCTCATCCTCGACGAGCCGACCACCGGTGTCGATCCGCTCTCGCGCAGGCAGTTCTGGGAGTTGATCGCCGGCATCCGTCGTTCCCGGCCCGGCATGAGCGTGCTGGTGGCCACCGCCTATATGGAGGAGGCAGCACGGTTCGACTGGCTCGCGGCGATGGACGATGGGCGGGTGCTGGCCAGCGACACGCCTGAAGGCCTGCTCGCCAGCACAGGGGCGGATTCGCTGGAGGCAGCCTTCATCCGGCTGCTGCCGGAAGACAAGCGTCGGGATTATCGGGCGGTCGAGATTCCACCACGGCCGGAAGACGATGGCGATACCGCGATCGAGGTCCGGGATCTGACCATGCGCTTCGGCGAGTTCACTGCGGTCGATCATGTGAGCCTGCGTGTCCCACGGGGTGAGATCTTCGGTTTTCTCGGCTCCAACGGCTGTGGCAAAACCACGACCATGAAGATGCTGACTGGCCTCCTGCCGCCAAGCGAAGGCCGGGCCTGGCTGTTCGGACAGGAGGTGGACCCGCACGACCTCGCGACCCGTCGCCGCGTCGGCTACATGTCGCAGTTTTTCTCACTCTACACCGAGCTGACGGTGCGGCAGAACCTGGAGTTGCATGCCAGGTTGTTCCACGTGCCCGCTGCCGAGATTCCAGGGCGGGTGGACGAAATGGTTGAACGCTTCGATCTTTCGGCTGTGATCGACAGCCTGCCGGGCCGACTGCCCCTCGGTCACCGGCAGCGCCTTTCGCTGGCGGTGGCCATGATCCACAAGCCAGAGATGCTGATTCTCGATGAGCCCACCTCAGGTGTCGATCCGGTGGCGCGTGACGCTTTCTGGCGCAGGCTGGTCGAGCTGTCGCGCCGTGACGGGGTGACCATCTTCATCTCCACCCACTTCATGAACGAGGCTGAGCGCTGCGACCGCATCTCGCTGATGCACGCCGGACGGGTGCTGGTTACCGATACGCCGGCGAATATTGTACAGCAGCGGGGCGCAGAGACCCTGGAAGAGGCATTCGTCGCGCATCTGGAGGAGGCGTCAGGGGAGGGCGAAGCCGGAGAGGAGCAAACGGCGTCGCTCGATACGGTTAACGCGTCGGGAGGCCATGGCGAACCCCAAGGCTGGCGGCGCATGTTCGACCCCCGGCGCATGATCAGCCACGCCCGGCGCGAAGGGTTGGAACTGCGCCGCGATCCCATCCGGCTGACGCTGGCGCTGCTCGGCAGCGTCATTTTGATGTTCGTGATGGGCTATGGGATCAGCCTTGATGTTGAGGATCTCACCTTTGCGGTGCTGGATCGCGATCAGACCACTGTCAGCCGCGACTATACGCTCAACCTCAGCGGCTCACGGTACTTCATCGAGCGAGCGCCGATTACCGGTTATGCCGATCTTGACCGGCGAATGCGCGAAGGCGACATCAGTCTGGCGATTGAGATCCCGCCGGGCTTCGCGCGCGACATCGCCCGGGGCCGGCAGGTCGAGATCGGCGCCTGGATCGACGGCGCCATGCCGACGCGGGGCGAGACCGTCCGCGGCTATGTGCAGGGAATTCACGCCCACTGGCTGACGACAAAGGCGCGCGAGGCCGGCCACGGCGAGGCTTTGGCGGGGCTCGTCAATATCGAGACCCGGTTCCGCTATAACCCGGACATCAAGAGCCTGGTGGCGATGGTGCCGGCGGTGATCCCGCTGCTGCTCATGCTGATCCCGGCCATGCTCGCGGCACTCAGCGTGGTGCGCGAGAAGGAACTCGGCTCGATCACCAACTTCTACGTCACGCCCACCACGCGGCTCGAATTCCTGCTCGGCAAGCAGTTCCCTTACGTGGTCCTGTCCTTCCTGAGCTTCCTGCTGCTCACTCTGCTCGCGGTGACTGTCTTCGGCGTGCCGCTTAAGGGCAGCTTCCTGACGTTGGCGCTGGCTGCGCTGCTCTATGTTGGTGCCGCCACGGCTGTGGGGTTGCTGATCTCTACTTTTATGCGCAGCCAGATCGCGGCAATCTTCGGCACGGCGGTGCTCACCATCCTGCCAGCGGCGAACTTCTCCGGGATGATCGACCCGGTCTCGTCCCTGGAAGGGGGGGGGCGGGTGATCGGCGAGATCTACCCGACCACGCATTTCCTGACCATCGCGCGCGGCACCTTCTCGAAGGCCCTCAACTTCTCTGACCTTCATGCCGCCTTTCTCCCGCTGGCGCTGTCGGTGCCGTTCCTGATCGGGCTGTCCGCGGCGTTGCTCAAGAAGCAGGAGCGATAGTCCATGCGCCTTGCCAATATTTGCCATCTCGGTGTCAAGGAGTTGCGCAGCCTTGTCCGCGACCCGATCATGCTGGTGCTGATCGTCTACGCCTTTACCGTTTCCGTCTACACGGCGGCCACGGCTATGCCGGAGACCCTCAACAAGGCGCCGATCGCGGTGGTGAACGAGGATCGCTCGCCGTTGTCATGGCGTATCGTCAGCGCCTTTTACCCGCCGTACTTTGTTCTCCCCGAGGTGATCGACCAGGCCGAGATGGACGCCCGCATGGATGCTGGCCTCGACACCTTCGCCCTTGACATCCCGCCCAACTTCCAGCGTGACCTGCTGGCAGGGCGGCAGCCCACGGTCCAGCTCAACGTCGATGCCACGCGCATGAGCCAGGCGTTTACCGGCAGCGGCTATATCCAGACCATTGTGAGCGATGAGGTACGCACCTTTGTGCAGCGTTATCGTGAAGTTCCGGAGTTGCCGGTGGATCTGGCACTGCGGGTGCGCTTCAATCCCCAGCTCAACAAGTCATGGTTCGGCGCGATCATGCAGGTCATCAATAACGTGACCATGCTCTCCATCGTCCTCACCGGCGCGGCGCTCATCCGTGAGCGCGAGCACGGCACCGTCGAGCATCT
>NZ_JBEPPY010000025.1:0-74942 GCF_040547575.1 Marinobacter sp. MBR-99
CTGGAAACACTGCTGCCCTGGAACGTTGAGTTGCCGGCTTTGAAAAAAGTGGCTCAATACGATTAGGGCAAGAGGGTCGATTTAGCGGCGCTTACCGGCGACAATTAGGATGACCGGTTAGCGACAACTATCTTGGCCGGTTGGGTGTAACAATTGGCCCCTTGTTTTCCATGGTGGAGCAAAGGGTGCCAGGCCAACACATAACCAACCGACAAGAGGAGCTGTACATGCAGCACCGACAACATGGCGCAAGCCAGGAAGTGGCTGCCGCCAAGGCGGGCATTTCCGTTCGATCCGGGCGACGCATCGAGACGTCAACCCAAAACCCCCGTGTTCACACCGAGCGCCAGTGGCGCACCCGAGAAGATCCACAGGGACTGGAAGCCGTTTGGGATACAGAGCTGCTCCCTTTGCTTGAAAATGAGCCCAAGCTGACAGGCACAACCCTGCTTGACTACCTGCAAGAGCGTTACCCTGAGCACTACGACCAGGCCATCCTGCGCACACTGCAACGCCGGGTGAAACAATGGCGAGCACTTCATGGGCCGGAGCGAGAGGTCATTTTTCGCCAACAGGCCGTGGTGGCACAGCAGGGGTTCTCTGATTTTACCCATCCCGATAACCCGATTACGATTCAGTCCAAGGCCTTTCCACACCTGCTCTACCAGTTTCGCCTGGCCTACAGTGGCTGGCGTTCGGTCACTGTGGTTCAGGGCGGTGAGAGTTATGCGGCTCTGGCGACGGGGTTGCAGCGGGCCTTACAGCAGGCTGGAGGGAGCCCCGTTGAGCACCGAACAGATAGCTTAAGTGCGGCACGCAATAACCGGCAGAACGTGTGGACTGACGCTTACAGCGAGCTGTGCCAGCATTACCGCATGACCCCCACCCGGAATAATCTGGGACAGTCCCATGAGAACGGCGTGGTGGAGTGTGCCAATGGCTCGCTCAAGAAACGCCTGGCACAACAGCTGTTACTGCGCGGCCACAATGACTTCGAGAGTATTGCCGCCTATCAGGCTTTTATCGATCGCGTGGTCAGCAAACTCAACCAACGCAACCGGTCGCGTGTGCTTGAAGAGCAGGCCGCCTTGCAGCCTCTGCCGGAGTTTACGGTGGCGGAGTATCAGACCCTCCACCTCAAGGTGACGCGCAGTTCGACCATCGAAGTCCGCCGCGTTGTCTACACCGTGCCATCGCGCCTGATTGGCGAATCGATACAAGTCCGGCTGTACCACGACAAGCTCGTATTGTTCGTCGGTCAGCAGCCGGCACTGACCTTACCGCGCGTGTATCCGAAGCCCGGTGAGAATCGCGCCCGCAGCGTCAATTACCGGCACGTGATCTGCTCGCTGGCCTCCAAGCCGCAGGCCTTCCGTTACTCCCAGTTGCGTGACGATCTGCTGCCGGACGACAACTACCGCGAACTCTGGCAACTCGCCGATACGCATCTTGAACCCCGTGAAGCCTGCAAGTGGATCGTGACAACACTGCGGCTGGCCTTCGAATACGATGACGAGCAATCGCTGGGGGAAGACTTGTTGATAGAAGCCCGGGCCGGCCGGTTCGCGTCAATTACTGAGATCCAGTCACGCTACCTTCGCGGCAACCCAGATCTCAAAGCCGCAGCCTCAAGCCAACACAGCTTAGCCAGCTATAACGAGCTGCTGTCCTCCATTAATCGTCAGGAGGTTCAGGCATGACAGGCTCTGTCGCCTTACTGCTCAAAGAGCTGCGCCTGCCAGCCTTCCATCGTCACTATCAATCGCTCTGGGAGACGGCCGTTGAAAAGAACTGGTCGCACACCGATTATCTGGCGGCACTGTGTGAATACGAACTCTCTGACCGCTACCAGCGCCGTACCCAGAAGTGGCTACGGGAGGCAAAGCTTGCGGCCAATAAAACCTTCTCGGCGCTGGATCAAAGCGGGTTCAGCCGCCCCTGCAACGCCGCACTGGCCAAGCTGCAACAAGACAGTGACTGGGCACACCATGCCGACAATGTGCTCTTGATCGGCCCCAGCGGCACGGGCAAAACCCACATCGCCAATGCCCTGGGCCATCAACTCACCGAGCAGGGCGTGCGCTGCAAACTGTTCCCGGCCATAGCGCTGGTTCAGCACCTACAGCAGGCCAAGCGCGACCTAGACTTGATGACCGCCATGACACGGCTGGATAAATATCGAGTCATCATCATCGATGACATCGGTTATGTAAAAAAGACAGATGCAGAAACCCAGGTGCTGTTCGAGTTCATCGCCCACCGCTATGAGAGTGGCAGCTTGATCGTCACCGCCAACCAGCCATTCAGCGAATGGGATCAGATCTTCCCGGACAGCATGATGACCGTAGCGGCCGTAGACCGGCTGATACACCACGCCACCATTATCGAATTAGAGGGGGAAAGCTACCGACGACAGCAACAGCTTAAGCAGGCTGGAAAGAGTAAAAAATAAGACCACTCAACCGGCCATCATAGTTGTCGCGGACCGGACAAGATAGTTGACGCCAGACAGTCATGTGCATAACCTCATATCGACTTCACGATTATGCTGCCATGGACGACGCAGTAGGCACGGCTCTCAAACTGCCCGTTTTGGGCAAGAACACCGGTTTGCCCCGAATTTATTTCAGATCGCTATTATGACGGTGCGCCTTCCTCCGGAACTTGCGCTCTACGAACGCTTCCAGACTGTCCGCGTTTCGGTAGGCCACAACGCAGATAAAGAGTACGACTGCGACAAAGCTCAAGAATGCAATCAGGGTGGCAGATAGGTTCAGCATATTCAGGTCTCCAATGGTTGATGGCCCTTTGAGGGCACTTTGTTGGTTTCAGGCCACAGCATCGGCCTGTCTTTGTTCTTTGGCGACAGACGCAATCAAGTGCCGCGAGCAACTCAGCATCTCCTGGATCTCGCTGTAGCTGTGACCACTGCGTAGTAGGCTGGCGATGTGCTGTCTGCGCTTCAGGTCTGGTTGCCGCCCCTGGTACTTGCCCTCCGTTTTTGCTTTATGAATGCCCTGGAACTGCCGGCGCCGACGGTCTTCGTAATCTTTGCGGGCCACGGCAGCCAGCATGTCGAGCATCATGGCGTTGACCGCTCGTAGAATGGAGTCGGTGAAACCGGTGTCGTCCTTCTTTTCCAGGGCGAGCCAACTGGTCGGTAATTCCGGGGAGACGATGGCTAACCGCTTGGCGGCCAGCTTTTGCTTGAGGGAGTCCCAGTCACTCTGTTTGAGGCGAGCCAGCCGGTCGATCTGTTCGACCAGCACAATGTCACCCTCACCGGAATCTGTGATCAGCTTCATCAGCTCGGGTCGGTGCAAAGTAGCGCCGGACACGTTCTCCACGTAGAAAGCGGCAATACGCTGACCGTGGTTGGCTGCGAACTGTACCAGTGACTCCCGGGCTCGCTCCGCATTCTGTTCCTGCGTGGATGCCCGAAGGTAGGCTCGAATAAACATCGTCGGTTCCTCAGTCTGTTATAAGTGGTTCTCTCTGGCCGGTCTGGTTTAGGTGGTTCTGGTGGCCGTTACCGGGTTCGAACCTCTGGTTCTCCTGATCTGTACCCATAAGGAACCACCTCAAGAGTCGAGAAACTCCCCGAACGGATCGTCCGCTCGATAAATCTGGTTGATTCTGTCGTCATCGAAGAAACCCTCTGTACCGCCATTGCTCCCATTGCCGGAAGTTGCCTTGTTGCCCGCGCCGGTTGCCTCCTCATCACTGCCTCGACTGAACGACGCCATCTTTTGTTCGAATTCAGGAAACGTCATTTCCCCATCGGGTCCCTTGGCGAAAACCGTCTTGTAGGCATCGACTACGGCCAGTGCGAAGCGAATGAACAGTGCGACCACCCAGAGCACGAACAATAAATACCATGCGTAAAGCGCTGCATCGGTACCCCTAAAGGCGAGCTCCACAACGCCGATCCCGGCGAGCCCCACTGTTACGATTTTTGCCACTCTTACCATGGCCTCAGTCCCCGATAGTTCTTTACTTCGAAGCTACCAGAACCTGAGAAAATGCAAGTTTTTCCCGGCGTCAGGCCGCTGCGGCTTGCCCGGCCAGCCACGGCGGTTTCACCTTGCTGTAGGCATCGTTCGTCATCGCCCTCAAGTCCTGCTCGAGCTCGACCCAGCAATGGGGAGCGGTGGTCATTCGGCTCAGTCGGTCCTCCGCGTATCCGATCCGGCATTGATGGAAAATGCCTCGCTCGCTCAGGGCATTGCTGATCACAAAAGTCATGTAGACGCTATCGACTCTCAGGTCCTCCAGCGGCAGCAGTGCCAACTCAAGTTCATCGTGCCAGTCACTCATGGTCGGGCTCCCTGAACATCAGCTGTTGGCCCTGTTCATACAACACCGGATAGGGGAGCGGCTCGCCGTCCTGGATCACGGTGTTCGGTGGAAAGTACATCACTATCCAGGGAGGCATGCCGGCGCTGACAGCGCCATAGAATTCATCTACAGGAAAGGTACGTTCATGGCCGGACTGCCGAAATACCAGTCGGGAATATTTCTCGGGATGGTTGGCAGCGATGTTGTAACTGGCTGCTTCACGGCCGATGACATAGCTTGGTGTCTTCCAGTGATTCGGTTGTTGGATGTTATAGGCGATGATGCAGTTGCTATCGGCACAGCCATATCGCTCGACTGTTACCGACCACAGCATGAGCGGGTTCCCATCAATCTCCGGCGTCTTCACGTCTGTGAGCTTCGTTACATTTATCGCCATCGACTCGGCGGCCTGGGTGATGGCCTCATCTACAACGGCAACATAGTGGTCATAGGCGTCATCCTCGTTCGCCGCCAGTGATTCCGGCATCCAGCCCATCAGGCTGGGTCGCGCCGAAGGGTTGTCCGGCGTCATCATGATGTCAGTGGCGTTGAAGAACAGCGTCTGGGTGCCGGTAAGATGACGAAGCGGCGCATCTAATGAGGTGGCCAATCTGGCCAGGTCGAGGGCGCTTACCAGCAAACCCTTTCGATGCGAGCGCGTCCCGTCTGGTGAATCCCGCAGGTCCTGATCGTAGACGCCGCCGGCACGGGCCAGATTCAGTGCGCGGGATGATTCGTCGTCATAGTGTCGAGGCATGACAGCGCAACCCGCGAGCGCGGCTGTAGTTACAGCAAAACAAATGGTCTTCAACTTGGTCATTTTGAACTCCTGCGTTTTCTAAAATATTCGCACGAAGTTTCAAATATGCAAGAGGAAAATCAAAATAATATTTAATAAAATCAATGTGTTGCGCTGTCAGTACAAACTTCGGTGTATCCGCAGTGGTGCATCGGGAGTGCCGCTCTTGCTAGACTTGCCAGTAGGTTTTTTTCGGTTGAGGCGAGGTGTTGGTAAATCGGAAAAGGATCAGAAATTCCCAGTTTCCCACTTATCCCAGTTTATAAGCATGGGTAGTAACCGACCGGGCCAATAGAGAAAAAGTTTCTATTCATGCAAGAAACAGCGGGATGACGACTGCCTGAACGATACTGGTCTGCGCTTTAGTGCCGATGTGCCGGTGGAAGTCATTGAACACATGCCATCGGAGCAGATCGGGCCGGACGCCGACCAGTACGACATCCTCGGCACCAAAACCTCCTACCGGCTGGCCCAGCGGGCCTCCAGTTACGTGGTGCTGAAGGTGGAACGCCCGGTGTTCCGGCGCAAAGGGCACCGAGAAGCCTGCGACAACACCGGCTCTATTTAACGTGCTGCACAACAGCCTGGCCGATGTCAGCCTGCTGGTGGACAAGTTTCAGTCCCCCTGCCGTTGTATCGTCAGCACCAGCGCATCCAGCAATCCGGCATCACCATCAGCCGCAGTACCCTGACCAAGCTGGTCAAGCGAGCCATCGACCTGCTGCGCCCCATTGTGGATGCGCAGACCGACAACGTGCCGCGCAGCCGGTACTGGCCATCGACGAAACGCTCATCAAGGCCGGCCACCAGGGCCGGTCAGGCCCCCAAAAAGGCAAGATGAGATCCGGCTGGTTCTGGCGGCTGTCTGGCGATGCTGGCGAAGTGGTGTCATCCTGACCGACAGAACAAACAGCCCGAGGCCCCGTCGCTTGCGGTGGCCAGGATCCACCTTGCCGGCAGACTCGGCTTTGCAGTTGATGAGTCTGGCATAGGAAGCGAACTTCTGAACTGACTCAAAGCGCTGGATATCACCGATTTCGTAGAGAATGGTCAGCGCTAGGATGCGCCCTACACCGGGAATGGTCCTCAGCACACTCAGAGAAGTGGGATTATGTTGTTTGGCTTGCCGCTCCAGGTGTTCTTCAAGCTTGCTCAGCTCACGGTGATAGCACTCGATGATGGCCAGGTCGAGATTGATGTTGTGCTGGACATTCTGTCCGGCAAAGGCCGCCTGAACCTGTTCCCGGACTCCCACATTCTTAAGGTTTACCTTATTGGGTGGCGGATTGTATTGGCTGGTGGTGTTCACCACGTGGGTTTTGAGCATGGCCCCGTGCTGGACGATGCGGAAGCGTCGTCGCAGTAGGTCGCGGGTGGCCCGCATCTCGTTGGGATAGGTGTAGGCCAGCGGGAAGTTGCCGTCCTTTGATTTCCTTGTGTAGCAACACCTCCCCCTGCTGGTTGATGATACAGACGTACAGGCATGCAGCAGATTGATTCCACAATAATGATGGTAGGTGCTACGATAAAGTTTATTGAGTCTTCTCCCTTGTGGTGTTTGGTCGCCTTCCAGCTTAGCGGTCAACCGCTAGACTGGGGAGAGGGCTTAATAAGTATCAGGACAGTGACATGGACCCGCAAATCCCTCGGGATCAGTTTCCTTTCACCAGTGTCCGGTTAGCAAGGCGCTGGCGCAAGTTGCTGGATGAGCGCCTGAAAGACCTGGGGGCTACCCAGGCTCGCTGGTTCACCATGGTCTGCCTGCAGCGTGATGGTGGAGGGCTGACATAGCGGGAGATAGCCCACCTGATGGTCATCGAGAATCCGACATTGGTCCGCCTGCGTGTTTTTGAGTAGGTTATGGAAAGCGCGTGACCAGGAGGTGAAGCATGCTACCTAAGGATATCGTTGTCTTTCTTGAAGAGGCTCGGCCCTATGACCGGCGACTGGCGATCGCCGCTGACATCGCTGCGTGCTGGGATGCCTGCCTGATAGCGGTGTTTGTGGCAACGCCACTGAGAGCGATGCCTCATGCGTACGCTGTGGCCGGCCCCGCCATGCGCGCCTTGCTCGAACAGCATCGCGTGCGTGTTCGGGACGCAGAGACTCAGGTCAGGGAGCGGTTTGAGGCAATGGCTCGCGCAAGAGGTATTAGCGCAGAGTGGCGCTTGTCCGAGAGCGAGGTGGCGGAGGAATTAATGCTACACGCGCGCTATGCAGGGCTGGCGTTGGTCCCTCCCTTCGAAAGCTCCCCTGAACCTTCCATGACGGTCAGGATGGCCGAGCATGTTATCTTCGGGTCTGGACGCCCGACTATACTCATTCCTGACGAGTGGCCGGCCGGACGGATTGGACGACGTATCGTTGTTGGCTGGAACGCTAGCAGGGAGGCAACACGAGCTGTCGGCGATGCGTTACCCTTCCTGGCCCAGGCAGAAGCAGTGAAGGTGGTTTGTGTCTGCGATGAACCGGATGGCGAGCTGGAGTGTAGAGAAGATTTCGGCGCGGACCTGTGTCGCCACCTCGCGCGTTATGGCGTACAGGTAACACTGGAACAAGTCGACGGTGGTAAGGTCGGCCCGGTGCTACTCGAGCAGGCGCGGGCGTTCCATGCCGACATGCTGGTGATGGGCGCCTATGGCCATACGCGGCTCACCCGACTGGTGCTGGGTAGCGCTACTCGAACTGTACTCTGTCAAGCGTCAATCCCTGTGCTGGTGTCTCGTTGACTATAAACGAACGCGCTGGCGGGCTATTGACGGAGCCCTTCGGAGAAGTTCCTTAGTAGCTGGCCTGAGAACCTGCTTGAATTGCAGGTCGAATTGGCGCAAACCTGGTTAGTGCGTAACGCAGACTTGCCTCAATGATTAGCTTACGATTTACTGTTACTGAGTCAGCAATATCAGGACAGTGATATGGACCCGCAAATCCCTCGAGATCAGTTTCCCTTCGCCAATGCCCGAGTGGCAAGGCGCTGGCGCAAGTTACTGGATGAGCGCCTGAAAGACCTGGGGGTTACCCAAGCTCGTTGGTTCACCATGGTCTGCCTGCAGCGTGGTGGTGAAGGATTGACCCAGCGGGAGTTAGCCCATTTGATGACGATCGAGAATCCGACATTGGTCCGTCTGCTTGACAGCCTTGAAGAGCAGGGGCTGATTGAACGACGGCCCTGTAAGCATGATCGGCGCGTCAGGTTGCTGTACCTTACCAATACCGGTGAGCGCTTTTCGAGCGAACTGAATGAGCGGGCGAATCTCTTGCGAGAGGAGATGCTGAAAGGCATTGAAGACCAGGATCTGGAAGTCGCTCTGCGTGTGTTTGAACGGGTTATGGAAAATTCCGCCAACCCCAAATATTACTGAACCCGAGACATTTTTCAGACGCGAGCGACAAGATTAGGATTGGAGCGTTCCGCAAATTTCGCCGGCACAGGACGGTTCCATCACGGCTGGCGGTCCGTCGTTATGTGTGTTACGTTCAGTCCATGCTGAACGAAATGAACAAGTTTTGCAGCAGCCTTCCTATCATTGTTGGCGGAACACCGAATCAACTGGCACGGGAAAGTGGGGCAGCATCCGGGAGTATGGTCTTTTGCAACCGGTTCAACCCGCCTTGACAGAGGGCGCTTTATTGAAATCTCGACGTGGCAAAAAGTGTTATTGGAGTTGGTGCTCAGGTTTGTTGCTGGGCTTCCTTGTGACGTCAGCTTCCGCCGACGGCCTGCTGTCCCTGAAAGTGGAAAACGATGCCTTTTCCGCCGGTGGCGATGGTCAATACACCAACGGCGTAGAGGTGATCTGGGCCTTTGAGCCCCCGGATCGACATTGGGCCCGCCGTCTTGCGGACGTCATTCCGGGCTGGTCTGGCAGTACTCTTGCGGGCGTAACGTACCGGCTCGGGCAACAGATCTATACGCCCGAAGATATAGAGGTCGAAACGCTTATTAAAGATGACCGCCCCTATGCCGGCCTTTTGTTTGGTGGAATTTCGCTACTGAGCGAAAGGGAGCACGGTGGCTTGCGTTTGGCAGACAGCCTGCATATCGACGTGGGCATCGTAGGACCGGCTTCCGGTGCTGAGGTAGTCCAACGAAATTTCCACGATCTTATTGCGGCAGACAAGCCGAGGGGTTGGGACAACCAGCTTGAGAACGAGCCAGTGATTAATTTTGGTTATGAACGGGCCTGGCTTAAACAACAGGATGTCGCTGAGCTAAGCCTGGAATATGGACCGTCTGCCGGGTTTGCGCTCGGCAACCTGTATACCTACGCTTCCAGCGGCCTTGGGTTTCGTTTGGGAGAGGGGCTTGATCGTAGTTTCGGCATTCCGTCAGTCGCCCCCGCACAAGGCGGGCAATCTTCTTTTCGGCGGGATCGGGGCTTTAGCTGGTACGTCTTCGCTGCCGTAGAAGGGCGCTATACAGCACACAACCTGCTGCTCGACGGCAACAGTTTCGAGGACAGCCACTCCGTTGACAGTCGTGAGTGGGTTGGCGATGCTCAGGTGGGTGCGGCATTGACCTGGGATCGCTGGCAGATCGCCTACACCTACCTGTGGCGCAGCGAAGAATTCGAGGAAAAGGACGGCGTCGATCAGTTTGGATCGATCGTTCTGTCTACCTGGTTATAAGTGAAGGCATGAATTGAACGGTTTTTGAGTCTTTTGCCCATTCAGAGGTTAGTTATATGCAGACAGAGAAGAGTTTGATGGTGCGGCTATTTGGGGTCCGCATGTTGCCAATGTGGTTGGCGGTTCTTTTGCTGGCTGGTTGTGACAATTCCTCCGGTCAGGCAAAGGCTGAACGGTCAGCGCCGCCGCCTCCGGAAGTCGGGGTTGTTGAAATGCAGCCGCAGCGTGTGAACCTTTCAATGGAACTGCCGGGCAGGACCGCCGCTTACCGTATCTCGGAAGTGAGGCCGCAAGTCACGGGCATTTTGCAGGAGCGCTTGTTTGAACAAGGCGCCCAGGTCAAAGCAGGTGAGGTCCTCTACCAGATCGACCCCAACCGATACCGTGCTGCCCATCAACGGGCCCAGGCAGAACTGGAGCGCGCACAGGCCGAATTGCGACAGGCTCAGCGGGAGTGGGCACGTACGTCAGACTTGTTTGAGAAGAATGCGGTCAGCAAGCGTCAGCGTGATGAAGCGCTATCGGCCTTGGAGGCAGCCCGGGCGGATGTCTCCCGATCCGAGGCGATGGTCGAAACGGCGGGTATCGAGCTGGCGTATACCGAGGTCAAGGCTCCCATCGCCGGGCGCATTGGCCCGACACTGTACACGGAGGGTGCACTGGTAACCGCCAATCAGCCCCAGGTCCTGGCGCGCGTGGTTCAGCTTGATCCCATGTATGTCGATATTCAGCTACCGGTCGAAAAACTGGCTCGAATTCGGTCGTCTCTGAATGAGGGCGCGGCTTCTAAGCCCGGCCTAAATGAAGCCGAGACTGTTTTGTTGCGCGATGACGGTACTCTCTATCCGCATAAGGGACGCGTTGACGTTGCGGATGTTACCGTCAACCAAAGCACCAGTTCGGTCACTGTGCGGGCGGTTTTCCCCAATCCTGACGAAGACCTTCTGCCTGGAATGTACGTGCGCGTTCGCCTGAGCGAGGGGGTGCGGGAGAACGCCCTTCTGGCGCCGCAGCAGGGCGTGAGCCGTAATCCGCAAGGCGAGGCCACGGCGTTGCTGGTCAACCCGCAGGGAGAAGTTGTTGCCCGCCAGTTAGAGGCAGAGCGGGCCATTGGCGCTTTCTGGCTGGTGGAGAACGGGTTAGAGCCGGGGGATCGCCTTATCGTCTCCGGTCTGCAAAAGGTTCGGCCAGGGGCCAAGGTGAAGCCGGTTGAGGCAGATGTTCCATTACATCCCACCCAAAACCAGCAAGCCAGTGGCAAGGATAGTTCACAGAAAAGCGCCTCCGACGACGAGGGCCCCGCACAATGATTAATTTCTTCATTTCCAGGCCCGTTTTTTCCTGGGTTCTGGCCATTGTCGCCATGTTGGCGGGCATCATGGCGATCTTCGTTTTGCCGGTCCAGCGATACCCGTCGGTGGCGCCGCCGGCGGTGGAGATTCAGGCCGATTATCCTGGCGCCTCGGCGGACACCGTGTCCAATACGGTGGTTCAGGTCATTGAACAAGAGATGACCGGCCTCGACAATTTGCTCTATATGGGGTCAACAGCGGATTCCTCAGGCCACGCTACGGTTACTCTCACCTTTGCGGCGGGCACCGATCCGGACATTGCCCAGGTCCAGGTGCAGAACAAGCTCAAACTGGCGGAACCGCGGCTCCCGGAGGTGGTGCGCCAGCAGGGGATCAGCGTCGAGAAATCCAGCACCAGTTTTCTGATGGTAATGGCATTCGTCTCTACCGACGGTCGCCTCAGCAAGCTGGATATCGCCGATTTTATCAGCTCCGAGTTAGCCGAACCCATTGGACGGGTAACTGGTATCGGCAGCGTGCAGGTTTTCGGCTCTGAATATGCGATGCGGATTTGGCTGGACCCTTCGGCGTTGACCAATTACGGCCTGACCGTCGCCGACGTGAGCGCCGCCATCGAGGCGCAAAACGCCCAGGTCACCGCCGGCCAGCTCGGCGGGCTGCCCGCGGTCGAGGGTCAGCAGCTCAATGCCACGGTCACCGCCCAGACCTTGCTCACCTCAACCGAAGAGTTCCGCAACATCCTGCTCAAGAGTATGCCCGACGGGTCCCGGGTGCGCCTGGGGGATGTTGCCCGCGTTGAGCTGGGCGGCGGTGCAGTCCAGATTGACACTTTCTACGATGGCGAGCCGGCAGCCGGCCTTGGCATCAATCTGGCGCCGGGTGCCAACTCGCTTGCGGTCACAGAGGCTGTTAAAGCGCGGCTCCAGGAGCTCGAGCCGTATTTTCCGGAAGGGGTGGAGATTCGGTATCCCTACCAGACGGCCCCCTTCGTGGAGGCCTCCATCGACGCGGTGGTCACAACCATCATCGAGGCAATCGCCCTGGTGGTCCTGGTCATGCTGGTATTTCTCCAGAGTTGGCGGGCTACCCTGATACCAGCGATCGCAATCCCGGTGGTGCTGCTGGGCACCTTTGCGATCATGGCGGCCTTCGGCTTTTCCATCAACATGCTCACTCTCTTCGGTCTCGTATTGGCGATCGGCCTTCTGGTGGATGACGCCATCGTGGTGGTTGAGAACGTCGAGCGTGTGATGCATGAGGACGGCCTGAGCCCGATGGAGGCGACGCGCAAGTCCATGGGGCAGATAGCCAGCGCGCTGATTGGCATCGGCGTGGTGTTGTCTGCGGTGTTTATCCCGATGGCCTTCTTTCCGGGCTCCACCGGGGCAATCTATCGGCAGTTTTCCCTGAGTATTGCTGGTGCCATGGTGCTTTCGGTGCTGGTGGCTCTGATTCTGAGCCCCATGCTGTGTGGTCGGATCCTCAAGCCCACGCATGAAAGAACCTTGCTGCAAAAACTGTTCGGCTGGTTTGAGGCAGGCCTGGGGCGACTGACCCGGGGCTATGTCCGCCTGGTTGGCCATACGGCGCGCCACGCCTGGCTCTACACACTGGCGTTCCTGGGCATCGTCGGCCTGGTGGCCGTTCTCTTTGTGCGGTTGCCCGGCGGGTTCCTGCCCGCGGAAGACCAGGGGTTCGCCGTGGTGCAGTATCAGTTGCCCGCCGGTGCGACCCAGCAGCGCACAATCGATACGATTCAGGTTATCGAAGATTACTTCATGGACCAGGATGAGGTGCAGGGCCTCTTCACAATCGCTGGTTTCAGCTTCGCTGGCCGGGCGCAGAACGCGGGACTGGCGTTCGTCAATCTCAAGCCATGGAGTGAGCGCGATCCCGAGACGCAAAGCGCCGACGCGATCATTCAGCGGGCGAACCGGGCGCTTGCCGGGCTGGTGCGTGATGGGCGGGCTTTTGCTTTCAATTTGCCACCGATACCGGAATTGGGGCAGGCCCTGGGCTTTGAATTGCGTTTACAGGATCGGGGTGCCATCGGGCATGAAGCGCTCATGGCAGCGCAAGGTCAATTGCTGCAGTTGGCGGCCGAAAGCCCCGTGCTGACGAGTGTGCGCCCCAACGGTTTGGCGGACAATCCCCGCTACAAAGTGGACATTGATTACGAAAAGGCGCAGGCCCTTGGCATAGAGCCGTCCGAGATCAGTCGACTTCTGTCGGTGACCTGGGGCTCGCAATACGTTAACGATTTTCTCCATGAGGGGCGGGTCAAGCGAGTCTATGTTCAGGGTGATGCCCCTTTCCGGATGCTGCCTGAGGATTTTGAGGCGTGGTATCTGCGAGCCGCTAACGGAGAGATGACCCCGTTGAGCGAAGTGACGAACGGACGCTGGGAGTATGGCTCACCGCGCCTTGAGCGTTTCAACGGTGTTCCGTCCCGTCAGATTCAGGGTGAGCCGGCACCGGGCTACAGTACCGGTGAGGCCATGGCGGAGGTCGAACGTTTGATCGCTCAACTCCCGGACGGTGTGGCCGGCGCCTGGAGCGGCCTGTCCTATCAGGAGCGCCAGGCCGGTGCCCAGGCATCCCTGCTTTACGCGCTGTCGGCACTGGTGGTGTTTCTGGCGCTCGCCGCGCTCTACGAAAGTTGGACCATACCCATTTCCGTGATGCTGGCGGTGCCCTTGGGCGTACTCGGGGCGGTACTTGCAGCGATGGTTCGCGGGCTTCCTAACGACGTCTTCTTCCAGGTTGGCATTCTGACCACCGTTGGTGTGACTGCGCGCAACGCTATACTTCTGGTGGAGTTCGCCCGCTCGTTAGAGGATCAGGGAATGAAATTGATCGAGGCAACCAAGGAAGCGGCGCGAGTGCGCTTGAGGCCGATTCTGATGACATCGGTTGCTTTCGGCATGGGTGTGTTGCCGCTTGCTTTCGCCAGTGGTGCCGGTGCAACCACCCGTATTGCGATAGGAACGGCGGTTCTTGGCGGCATGATTTCGGCAACGATACTGGCGACGTTCTTTATTCCACTGTTCTATGTGGTCGTCCGCCGTATCACGGATTTTCTGAGTGGCTCCAGAGACCAGGATGACTCGGCTGCGGCCGCTCCCGGACGGGCAAATGGAGGTGTGGCTGATGACCGTTAAGGTATTGCTGACCACTTTGATGGTGTTGTCACTTGGTGGCTGCTCACTCGCGCCGACTGTTAAGAAGCCCGAGCCGTCGATGCCGGAAAACTGGACGTCCGCACGACTTTCGGCGGACGAGAAACTCCCTCTGGACTGGTGGCGTGGCTATGGCGATCCGGCACTTGTCACGCTTGTTGAGGAGGCACTTGATGCCAACAACGATCTGCAGCTCGCCGCTGCCCGGGTTGCCGAAGCAAGGGCGCTCCTTACCGGACAGCAGGCAGAACGATACCCACTTCTGGAGGTGGAGGGCTCCGCGGTGCGCCAGGGCCCGAGTGAGGAGTCCGTCAACAGTACTGGTGGTCAACCCTTCAATGATATCCAGGTTGGCGGTGTTCTATCGTACGAGCTGGATCTCTGGGGGCGGCTTGCCAATGCCAGCGAAGCAGCCCGGGCACGGCTTCTGGCCAGTGCAGCGAATCGCGAGGCCGTGCGACTGGCCGTGATTGGTGAGGTGGCCAATGGTTACTTCAATTTGCGTGCGCTTGATCGTCAGATCGACATCGCGGAACGCACCGTGTCGTCCCGCCGCGAATCGGTCGCCCTGCAACGGGCCCGGTTTGAAGGAGGCGAGATTAATGAATTGGCCCTGCGGCAGGCAGAATCCGAGCTTGCGGCCGCTGAATCCGAACTTCCGAGGCTTCGCCAACAGCGCTCCCTTCAGCGAAACGCCTTGGCAGTGCTTCTGGGGCGAGATCCACAACGGATTGTACGTAGTGATATTTCCGTAGCGAATACCATTGGTGAGATGGATGTTCCGGCCAGTATCCCTGCAGGCCGACCAGCAGATCTGATGGTTCGGCGACCCGACATTGCCGCAGCCGAACAGGAATTGATCGCGGCCAACGCCGAAATCGGTGTTGCCCGGGCGGCGTTTCTGCCCAGGATTTCATTCGAGGGGCTGCTGGGCCTGCGAAGTGCGTCCGGTGGCGACTTGTTCCAGGGTTCGGCATCCACGTGGCAGTTGGGCGGCTCGTTAGTCGGCCCGTTGCTGGACTTCGGGCGTTCCGAGGCACTAGTCAATCAGGCGGAGGCGCGTCAACGCCAGGCCCTGATTGCGTATCGTCAGGCCATTCAGGTGGCGTTTCGGGAGGTGCTCGACGCGATGGCCGGGGTGCGTGGTACCGAAGATCGCCTGGAAGCGCAGGCCCGGCAGGTAGCAGCACTGCGAAGCACGGCTAAACTTGCGCGATTGCGCTTTGAGGGTGGCGCGTCCAGTTACCTGGAGGTGCTGGACGCTGAACGAAGCCTGTTTACAACCGAACTTGATCTCGTGGAAACGCGGCGCGATCACTTGCAGTCGACGGTTAATTTGTATCGCGCGCTGGGCGGGGGTTGGCAGAATTCATTGCAATCTTCTGATTATGAAAACACTGACTGAATCAGACAGGCGTTTTATTGAGCGCCTCGGTCTTCAGGCTCAATCTGAAGGCTTTTCCCGCATCGCTGGGCAACTTTGGGCGACACTGATCGTGTCGGATGGTCCCGTCAGCTCATCGCAGCTTGTGGATACGTTGCGTGTCAGTAAGGCGAGCGTCAGTACGAATACGTGCTTTCTTGAAAGACTCGGCATTGTTGAGCGTCGAACAATGCCGGGTGAGCGCCAGGACTTCTTCGCGATTCGTCCCCATCCCTACGCTGCCTTGGTGGAAGGGCAGATAAAACGGCTCGAGGCCAGAAAGGAGGTGATCGCCGAAGCCAAGGCAACCATTACCAATGAACAAACGCTTGCCAAGCTGGCTGATCTGGATCAGTTCTACACCCTGTATTATGAGAGCTCCAAAGACCTTCTAAAGCAGCTGAAATCTCAAATCCATGGACATAAAAAATAATAACATCAAAGGTTTAACCTTGGATTTAATCCGGGCCTGAAGGAAACGCGGGCTATGTCAGAGCAACCCTGGCTGGTGTTACTGCGAGGAGGCCTGAATGGTTTTTGCCATCTGGAATGTCTGGTCAGCGGCTCAAAGCAAAGCAGACTAATTAAATTGCCTCTTGCGCACCTATCTACTGATAGGTAAATTAAACGTCGTATGCTTAATGACCAACAGAGGTAACCAATGAAAATTTACGACACTGAAGGCTTTCCCAACCCGCTGCGCGTTCGCATCGCTCTGGCAGAAAAAGGCGCAACAAACCAGGTGGAATTCGTCCCGGTCGATGTCATGGGCGGCGAGCACCGTTCCGAGGCGTTCAAGACGAAAAACCCGGATGCCACCGTGCCCATGCTGGAACTTGACGACGGCACCTGCATCGCCCAGTGCAATGCCATCACCGAATATATCGACGGCGTCTTTGATGGTCCGTCCCTCATGGGTTCAACCCCAGCGGAGCGTGCCCGTATCGCAATGATGAATCTGCGGGCAGAAAACGGTCTGATGAACGCCGTGGGTGCCTATTTCCATCACGCGACCCCGGGGCTTGGCCCGGATCTGGAAACTTGGCAGTGTGCTGAATGGGGTAATAAACAGAAAGAAATTGCCAGCGCAACCATGGCCTATCTTGACAGCGTTCTGGCGGACAATGAGTTTCTCGCAGGCGACAGCTTCTCGGTCGCAGACATCACCGCCTTTGCCGGCCTGGGGTTTGCGGATTTCGCGAAGGTTGACATTCCCGAGTCCCTGACCAATCTCCAGGCCTGGCGCGCAAAAGTCGCAGCCCGTCCTTCAATTGCCGGGTGATTCGATACCCTCGGGTTTAATGCAAGCGCTGAAAACAGGAAGGCCAAAAAGGGGAGGAATATCATGGAGATTAATGCAGATTTCTCCAAACCGGTGGTTATGCATTCCGACCAGATTGAATGGCAGCCCTCGCCCATGAAAGGGGTGGAGCGGCGCATTCTGGACCGGATCGGGGACGAAGTTGCCCGCGCCACCACCATCGTGCGTTATGCGCCGGGCAGTCATTTCTCGGCGCATACCCATACCGGTGGAGAAGAATTCATTGTACTCGACGGTGTGTTCCAGGATGAGCACGGTGATTTCCCTGCCGGCAGTTATGTGCGCAACCCTCCAACCACGTCACATATTCCGGGCTCTGACACGGGCTGCACGATATTTGTGAAACTGTGGCAGTTCGACCTGGCCGACCGCACCCAGTTCAGCAAGAATATGGAGGCCGAGCTGGGCGCCCCAGTGGGCGGCGTTGCCACCGCAAAGCTGCATGAGGACGATCGTGAGATCGTGACCTACAGCCAGCTCGATGCGGGGGCGACACTGACCTCTGAGGCGCCCGGCGGAATCGAACTGCTGGTGGTCGAAGGTTCGGCTACCAGGGATGGCGAGGTGCTGGCCAGGCATGACTGGCTGCGCCTCCCTGAAGGACACAGGTTGTCCGTGACGGCCGGGGACGACGGCGCCAAGATCTGGATGAAAACGGGGCACCTGCGATTTGCCGGGGCGCCGACGGTATAAGCCCGGCAATAGCGGGATTGAACAGGCAGACAGGTGAATAACCATGAACCGTGATACCAGAACAGCCCTGATGGATCTTGCCGAGCACACCGTCCGGTCACGGGGCTTTGACGGGTTCAGCTACGCGGATCTGGCCGAGGCCATCGGCATTCGAAAGGCCTCGATCCATTATCATTTCCCCACCAAGGCGAAGCTCTCCGAAGCCTTGATCGAGCGCTATCAGACCAGTCTGCAGCAGGGTCTGACCGAGATAGACGCAGCCCATGCCAGCGCCTGCGCGCGCCTCAAGGCACTCATTGCCCTGTACCGCGGGGCGTTGCATGATGGCCAGACCGTGTGTCTGTGCGTTGCCTTTTCGACCTGTCGCGAAAGCTTGTCCGACACCGTCATTGCCAGAGTCGGCGCCGTTCGCGCAATGGTTCTGCAGTGGATTACGGCAACGTTTGAACTGGGACAAAGGGATGGATCCGTCTCGGCCATCCTGGGTCCCGCCGATGAAGCGCAGGCGACCCTGGCGATGCTGGAAGGGGCCCACCTTGCCGCGCGCACCGAAGAAGACCTCGCCGTGTTTGATGCCGCAACGCGACTGCTGCGCGCCCGCTGCCAGTAACGACGGGACAGGAATCGCGCTTTGAGCGAGCGATTAAATTCGTGTTCGCTCACCCGGCGACATTTCCTGTGAGCTTTGGTCGATGTCTACCCGTACATAATCGCTACGCAAATTGACTCATAACGAGCGAAAAGGAGCAAACAGATGATGAGCACCCTGAAAACAGCACTGGCAGCAGCCACGCTGTCACTCACTGTTGCAAGTACGCAGGTACTGGCAGAAACGCAAACCAGAACCATCGAGTATCAAGTCGGCGACGAGACCTTCACCGGCTACATGGCCTGGGATGATGAATTCGGGCAAAAGCGTCCGGGCGTTCTGGTGGTCCATGAATGGTGGGGGCACAATGAATTTGCCCGGAATCAGGCAGAACGGCTTGCTTCAGCCGGCTATACGGCGTTTGCGCTGGATATGTATGGCTCTGGCAAACAAGCCGACCATCCCGATACCGCCCAGAAGTTCATGCAGGAAGCCACCCGGGACATGAGTCAGGTCAAGGCGCGCTTCATGAAGGCGATGGACATCCTGAAGAACCACGAAAGTGTTGATGCGTCCCAAATTGCGGCACAGGGTTACTGTTTTGGCGGCGCCGTGGTTCTCAACATGGCGCGCATGGGCGTCGATCTGGACGGCGTTGTCAGCTTCCACGGCGCGCTCGGCAGCCCCCTCACGGCTGAACCCGGGTCCGTGAAAGCCAGGATCCAGGTGTACACCGGCGGTGCCGACAAGCTGGTCCCCTCGGATCAGGTCGCGGGCCTGGTCAAGGAGATGCAGGATGCCGAAGTCGACCTTACACTGGTGAGCTTCCCCGGAGTACTGCACTCATTCACCAACCCAGGCGCCGATAAGATCGCCGAGGAGTTCGGCATGCCGGTTGGTTATGACGAAGAGGCTGCCCGCCGATCCTGGGATGGCACCATGCGTTTCTACAAGGCAATCTTCGCCCAGTAACACAAGCGGGTGCAAAAAAAACCGAAACCGGCAGTATTTACAGTGAATTCTGGAACACCAACCGAAAAGCATGATGAGGTGCAACATGGCAACTGAGAGTTTACCACTGTTCGATGGAGACAATCGTCCAGGCTACAAGTCGCTGGGCAACTCGGGGCTGTTCGTATCCGAACTGTGCCTGGGCACCATGACCTTCGGCGGCGATGAGGACATCTGGGGCCTGATCGGCCAGTTGCAGCAGGAACAGGCCGACGAACTCGTGAAGATCGCCCTGGAGGCGGGGATCAACTTTATCGATACCGCCAACATCTATGGTTTCGGCGCCAGTGAGCGCATCGTCGGCCAGTCCCTGAAGAATCTCGGCGTTCACCGCGACGATGTGGTACTGGCCACCAAGGTGCTTGGCCCTATGGGGGCAGGCCCCAATGCCCGTGGTGCTTCCCGCGGCCATATCATGAGTGAATGCAAGGCGAGCCTGGTGCGCCTGCAAACGGACTATATCGACCTGTACCAGATCCACGGTTTTGACCCGGCCACGCCGATCGAGGAAACTCTGGAGGCACTGAACACCCTGGTGCAGCAAGGCCATGTGCGTTACGTGGGCCTGTCCAACTGGGCCGCCTGGCAAGTGATGAAAGCCATCGGCATCACCCGGGCCCGCAACCTGTGCCCGATCATATCCATGCAAGCCTACTACACCCTCGTAGGTCGCGACCTGGAGCGGGATATTATTCCGATGCTGGAATCTGAGAACGTCGGTCTGATGGTGTGGAGCCCACTGGCCGGGGGTTACCTGTCCGGTAAATACGAGGGGCCGGACGTTTCCGAAGAAAACCGGCGCGCCAAGTTTGACTTTCCGCCCGTCAACCGCGAGCGGGGCAGCGAAGTCATCAAGGTTATGCGGGAGATTGCCGATGGCAAGCAGATCGACGGCGAACCGGTCAATGTGGCACAGATTGCCCTGTCATGGCTGCTACACCAGAAGCCTGTGACCAGCATCATCGTTGGCGCCAAGCGGCCCGAGCAGCTCAGGGACAATATCCGCGCGGCCCAAATCCGCTTGTCCGACGATGAACTGGCAGCCCTGGATGGAGTCAGCCGCCTGCCCGAGGAGTACCCTGGCTGGATGATGAAGATGATGGCGGGGTACCGGGATCCGGTAAAGCCGGGAGAATGATGTCGCCAATTGATATCACGGGTAGCCGCGCCGCTCTGGTGCGGCTACCGGGGGAGGAGAGCATGAATATATTGTAAAACGCAGAAGCGCATGCCCACTGATCGCTGCATTGTATTTGCTGGCTGTTGCAGCGCCAAGCGTGGCAGGCGAAGAATGGGAAACCAGTCTCGGGGCCGGTGCGCTCTATGCTCCTGATTACCTGGGCAGTGATGACTACGAAACCCGGGCCTTGCCGATACTGAGGCTGAGCTATGGCGATCGTTTCTATTTTAATTTAACGTTCGCGATGGGCTGGGCTGGAATGCTATTCGCCAAAGCAATTGGCGGGTCTCACCCTTCATTGGCTATACAGCAGGGCGTGACAATGATAATGATCTTCAATTACTGGAAAAGGTTGATGGCGGCGCCATTGCCGGTCTACGCATTGCCTGCGCTGATAATGCCTGGTCCTACAGCGCCACCGCACAGACACCCTTTACCGGCGACGTAAATGGTTATCAATTGGCGTTCAAGGCGCAATGGCGCGATCAACTCAGTGAGAAATGGTCCGCTTCCTTCGGACCAAGCCTGACATACAGCAGTGAAGACTGGACCGAAGACATGTTTGGCATTTCCCCGAGCGAAAGTGCCCGGTCTGGCCTGAGTACCTACAGCCCTGATGGCTACTTTCGTTTTGGTTTGACCGGCAGCTTTAGGGAGCTTCTGTACAACTCTCCGAGACGATGGCGTGGGCTAGGGGGACTACCTGGAGCCACTTACCTACCTGATTTTCCTGAAAATGGCGGATAAGTACAGCAAGCCGCCCTACAGTCGCGATGTGGCGGTCCCGGAGTAGTACAGCTGGCAGTCGCTCACCCGTAAGAAGGGGGCTGAGCTCGAAGTGTTGTATGTTGAGCTATTGCGTGAATTGGGCAGGCAGACCGGAATGCTTGGGCAGATCTTCACCAAGGCTCAAAACAAGATTCAGGACCCGGCCAAGTTGTACGGGGCGGTCCATTGATGAAAAAACGCTCGCCGCAAAATTATGAGTTGCGCTTGAGCACGCGGGAGCGAGCCATGCGGCTCGTGAAAAGCAAGCGTTTGTGAGAGCTTTCAGTGAACTGACGCCCAAGGGGCAAGCGAAATTACTGGCGACGTTCAGCGGAAAGCTCAAATGGGCAAAACAAGTTCTGGAGTAACCCAGTGGCGAAGCCGTTTTTGTTAACGCTCTATACCCAAGACCCTCAACCTGAAGTTCTGGATTTTGGTCAGTTGTACTGACTCGGGCATAGCCTCTGGGGCTGCTCCACCTTTAGCCACATGGTTTTTGCTTCATATGTTGTGCAATAGGGTTTCGCAACATCTGATAGTGAATTTCCGGCAACTTCACCGGCTTTTTCAGAGTGTTGCGAAAACAACTGTTTTTGCAACGTCATTGAGCAATAAGGTTTGAGTGAAGCTTGGTCGAGCTTCCAATTGACATCCGGTTTTGATTAGCCGATAGTGTAGGTACGGTGATTTTCCGTACGGTATGACATTTTAAGTTGCCAGCCAGTAAAACAGTAAAAACGGAAAACACTAAAACAGAGGGTTTGGTCGATTGGCCAGCCCGTTGAAAGAGGGATACCGCATGTCAAAGACAAGCGCGCGGCTGGATTTAAGAATTGATCCAGCGATCAAAGAATTGGCGGCGCGCGCTTCAGCTCTGACCGGGAGTCACAGTCTGTCGGAGTTTGTCATTCAAGCCATCCGAGAGAAGTCGGCTCGCGTGATCGAGGAAGCCGAAGTGTATCGGCTGAATAGTCAGTCGTTTGATGCTTTTGTAGCAGCCTGCGAGGCAGCTCCAGCGCCGAACGAGGCTTTGCTGAGCGCGAAACGTCGCCGTAACAAAAGGATAGAAAACGGTGACCTTGAGGTTGGAACCATTAGATAAGAAGTCCCATGACAGGAAATCGTTTGATTGTGGACTGGAACGGGTAAATGAGTTCCTTTGGCGCGAAGCACGCAATCAGATGGACAAGAAAATTAATCGTACCTGGGTGTTGGTGGACGATGAGCCCGCCAATGTGTTGCCGGCTCCGATTGTGGGTTATTTCACCCTGACCAGCGCCACCGTGGTGCGTGACGAGCTACCAGATCAGGAGACCCGTAGTCGGTATCCTGCCTATCCCATTCCAGTGATCAAGCTGGCGTGGTTAGGTGTTGATAGCAGGCTACACAGCTCAGAGCGCCGACTCGGTGAAACGATTCTTCTTGAAGCTCTGGAAGAGGCATACCGGATTGTTCAGTACAGTGGCATGGGAATAGCGGTAGTAACGGATCCGCTTACCCAGGAAAGTGACCGCTTTTTTAAGCGTTACGGTTTCCTGCCAATGGGAAGGCAATTCGGAGAGCTACAGTCTCTCTACTTACCTATGGGCACAATTGGTCAGCTGATTGATCCTCCATCTTGAGGATGATACTGGCTTCAAATAGCCGTATCGGTGCTCTGATACGGCTATTCCCATTAAGGGTTTGCATTCGTATGAAAACGATTGGTGGCAGGCCGCGGTCATCATTTGTTCCTGGCTGGGCAACGCATGTGGTGTCCAGTGGCTCGCTTGGGCATCGCCGTGCCAGATCTGGTTGTTGAAGGTCAGTGCAATGAAGGAGTTGTCGGGGCAGATATCCAGAGCCATGAAAGCTTGCGGTGGTATTCACCGGCTGGCGTCTCTAGGTTGTGTCTTCATCCAAGTTACTGAAATTAGGTGATTAAAAGGTTTTTCGTGCAGTCAGAGTCTGGATGTATGAGGCCAACAGTTAAGTTTTAATCAAATGATCAAACTTGGACTCTGTTTGCTTATTTCGTGAGGCAGGAGGGTGAAGGCGAAACATCCCTGTTGCTGTAATGCCGTTTTGGTTTTCAGGCTTCAGAAAAAAATGCCCGTTTTTTTCTTCAGTCTGTAGGCCAGAGCCGGGCGTGTCAGTCCAAGAATGCGGGCTGCTCTGGATACGTTCTGATTGGCCTGCTCCATGGCTCTGCGCATGAGCGTCTCTTCTACTTCATCAAGGCTGATCGCACTTTCAAGAATTTGATCCGCCCAGCCGCTGGCGCTGGAGGAGGCATACTCCTGCACCAGATGTCCCTCAACATCCACGGACTCATGGGCCTTTTGGGAGCAATTGGTCGGAAAGACAGCAAAGAGGGAGTCCTGACTAATGGATTCGTTGTTGTCAGTCAGGATCACGCCCCGTTCAATCACGTTTTCAAGCTCGCGGATATTGCCCGGCCACTGGTAGTTCATGCACAGAGCGAGCGCCTTGTCTGAAAGACCGAGAGTCCGCTTGTTGTATCCCGCGTGAAACTTCTTGAGGAAATGTTCCGCCAATAATGGCAGGTCTTCCAGGCGCTCCCGCAGGGGTGGAATCTTTACCGGGAAAACATTCAGACGGTAGTAAAGATCTGCCCGGAACTTGCCGCTCTCAACCGCCTCGGCAAGGCTCTCATTGGTGGCGGCGATTACACGGACGTTGACTGAGCGCGTGCGATTGTCACCCACCCGTTCCAGTTCGCCTTCCTGCAGGACCCTCAGCAAGGTTGCCTGGGCTCGGGGCGTAAGCTCTACTACCTCGTCCAGGAATATGGTGCCGCCATGGGCGCGTTCAAACCGCCCCGGCCGGGACTGGTTTGCGCCAGTGTAGGCTCCCTTCTCGACGCCAAACAATTCCGCTTCAATGAGATCGGGCGGTATAGCCGCGCAATTCACGGCAATAAAAGGTTGTTCCGCCCGCTCACTGCGTAAATGAACGCTTCTGGCAATAACCTCTTTGCCCACACCGGTCTCACCCAGAAGAAGCACCGAGACCTTGCCCAGAGCGGCCTTGTCGATCATTCTGCAGACCTTGTTATACGATGCGGACTGGCCAATCCCGTAATACTGGCCCTGCTGTTTCTCAAGACTGCTGCGCAGCGAACTCACCTGTGACTGCAGGTCGTAGAGCTCTTCGATCATCGGGTCTGCTTTGAAGTACTGGGTGAATTCTTCGGCGTCGTCCCACTCTTCTGCTGGTTTGCCGACGATATGGCACTTTTCATCGCCGCAGCCGCGACAGCTGACTTCTCTGAAGATGATCTGACGGCCCATGAATGAGGAGGTATAGGCGCAGGCATACCCGAGCAGGGACCAGCAGACGGGTTCGTCCATCTGGCCGAGCTCGGTTTGGCAGATCTCCACCTCGAACGAATCAATCCAGTCCAGCTCACCGTAAAAGCCCCCTGTTTCCTGATCGATATCGATCTCGATAGGAACCACTTTCACCATACCCGTCAGGGAGTGGAGTTGTGGTCCGGCCAGGAATATATCGAGCTCACTGCAGTGCGGGCGCAGCTTGCGGGCGAGTTCAGCGTCCCGAAGGCCGGACTGATAACCGAGGCGAAGAAAGAAACCTTTTGCCCGCTCGATACCGATGGTGTTGACCATTTCCCGGCGAAATGCCGCCAGGGCGGAGAGCTGCATCAGTAGCATGCGTTTCTCGCCTAACCAGATTTTGCCTTCCGTGCTTTGGAACTGGATCTGCTCCGTAAGATCCTGAAAATCCACGTATTGCAGCTGTGGCTTATAGCTGATTGCCATGTCAAGAACCCCGTTTGTTGTTGTGTGGGGTGGGGCGCCGCCCGGAGCGAAATCTCAGGGTGCCGACAACAAATGTTGCCGATTTATATAACACCTGACTGGAAGTCAAAAATCAATCAAATGGTAAAAAATTGATCCATGGACTGATGGTTCGGGGGACACCTGAGTATTTGCTGAGATACTCTTCTGAGATTAATCAAATAGTAAAATTGCTCTGTGCTGTGTTAGTTTTTTCTTCGAATTTCCCCGTTCCACCATCCCCGGAGAACAAAATAAAACTTGTTAATACCCGATAATTAAAGTTTTCTGTTGATGTTCAGATTTTTATTTTGCAAGGCTGACTATGTAACTTACCGCGGCCAATGTACCTCTTCTTCAGAAAAAACGATCGAAATGAATCCGATCAAACGGCACTTTGTGATCGATCATCAGCATGCGTTGAACCGCTTCCGTCAGCGGCGGCGGGCCGCAGAAATAGTACTCAAATTCCATCATATGATCGCCCAGTGTCTGCTCGGCCAGTTCATGTATGTAGCAACAAGGGCCCTCCCATTTTTCCTTCTCTGCAGACTGATGATCTGAAACCGCCGTCTTACATATTACTTTCGCTTTCGTGTTTAAAGGTTCGATCTCTGACAGCAATTCCGACGTGCAAAGGTCTTGTGGAGTGCGGCCCCCATAAAAAAGGTGGACCTTGCGTTCGGAGAAGCGTGGATCCCCTGTAATCGCTCGCACAATGGACATTACCGGAGAGAGCCCTGACCCGCCAGCAATGCAAACCACATCACGTTGAATTTCCGGATGAAGGTAGGCGAGACCGAAAGGTCCGTCAATCTCGATCATGCCCCCCGGTTTCAGTTCGTCGAAAAGCCAGTTGGATGCCTTACCTCCTGGCATTCGCTTTATAATAAACTGCCAGCGTCCGGAATCGTTAGAAACATTGGACATGGAATAAGCCCTATCTCCTTCAATACCCGGGACAGTCAGCATGGCATATTGTCCCGGAAGAAAAAGCGCGGGCTCCTCGGCCTGAAAAGAAAATTCGGCCATGTCGGACGTTAGATCACGTCGGCCTACATACTGAACCTGACGACGTGAGGGGCGTATTTCGGGTAGTTTATTATCTGTCAATTGAGCCTTGATGGTGACAGGTCCACTGGCGAGACACTGGCAGGCAAGTTTTCTGCTTTTTCTTTTGTCCCTTGGGCTTAGACCGGGCGCTTCCCCCCATAGGGTTTCAACCTGTCCTTCAACAACGTCTATTTTACAAGACCCACACCCGCCGGAGTTGCATTCGTAGGAGATTGGTATTCCATCACGTAAAGCCGCCCTCAGAATCGTATCCCTGTCGGCGATGGTAAATTCGACATCTGTATCCGCAATTTTTATCTTATTGCTCATATTGTTTATGCCTGTGTCTACTCATGAAGGAACCGGTCATAGCGCGACGACCATCACCGGTTCCTTTAGTGCTTACAAAGATTACAGCCCCATCATTTGGCGAACATAGCGCGACGCGCTTTTCGCTTCGACGACGGCGTTTTCACCGTCAGGTAATGCGCTGCAATATGCCTCTATGGCTTTGTCGGCTAATGGTTCCCATTTGGCAACCCATTTTTGCAACACTTCACGGTTGCCTTCTTTCTCCAGAGCCATTTTAACTAATGCAGAAGACCATCTCCGATGCCGCTCAGCGTCGCGTTTTTGTGCCTGAGTCAAGAGACCGAGCAGAGTATCGCCTTCGGATTGGGCAAGACTACCCAGTTGTTGCAATAGAGCTTCTTCTACAGCCGGTTTGGTAACGAGGTTAATGACCGTAAAAGCTTCACCCCAATCCCAGGCGGTGAGGGCTTTCTCTATCAATTCCCGGAAGCCCTGCCAAGCAGGATCATTTTCCCAAACATCTCGTTCTGTTTCCCCGAAACCCACATCAGGATAACAATTTGCGAGCTCCCTGGTACGGTATGCGGTGTGAGTTAACCAGCGCAAATGGTCTGCTGTCTCGTAAGTTGCACAGTTTGTGATGGTACTGGCCGGTGCAATTTGATGGATATATACTGAGCCCATTTGTAAGGCGTGAAAAAGATACCTTGCTGGTGTATAAACACGGGCTAATGTTTCTACCCATTCACGAGTCAGCATCTGGTCGTGGCCGCGGTCATTGAGTTGATCAAATAATCCCTGAACGTACGACTCTTGCCCGTCTTGAAGTAGGTTATAAGTTCTGTAGACGAGCTGGTCCGGATCGCGAAAAGCATTCCAGTCATCGTGTTTGAGTGGGCTACCAAAGCAATATTTTTTATACCATGTTTGCATTGGGAGGTTTGAGTCTAACTCCCATGGCCTTTCCGGGTTATCCGTGAAGTAGTGAAGATTGGTCGATACAACCTCATATTCACTCGGACGTCGCCGATTGCCAGCAAGGTGCGACCAGGTTTTCAGTGGTTTTAATGCTTCAGGTTGTTGTTCTGACATTGTTCAGTTCTCCTTTATAGTGTGGCCGCTTCAAAGGTGCTTATTGAAGTAGAAACGGACCCGATCGGAGTCCATGTCTATAATTCCAGCGAAAGAGCTTAGATTGATCTCTAACTCCTGCATGCGAAATGGTCGGCCCAGGCATTCTTCAATGGTTTCTTTTCTGAGAATTAATTCATCTTCGGCGCCAATACGTACATAGGCAAGTTTGTCATCGACCTTGATTTCTTTGCCAGGATTGTCGATTTCCGCGGCCTCCCCTACCGCAATCGCCACATCCCCCGACCTGAGGACTGGCCCTACCATGTTATTGTTAAGCGCAGTATCCGATGCGGATAATGTTTGAGCTGTGTTGGTTGTCATTTTGGTTTCTCTATATTGTTTGATTGAATAACCTTTGTTGCGTTGCTTGTACCGAAAACATATGGTCACTTATTACCGTTATGTAAATGTTTCTCCTTCCCACGACTCATCATAAGAACCAAAGCTTAGGCTCTCCATTCAGGGTTCCCCCCTTTTTCGGAGAGCCTAGCTTTATGACGTCCATGTCAGCTGTGGGACTTGAACGGTTCAACCCCTTCCACATCCACGAACACGTCTTCACCCTCGATCTTGACCGGGTATTCAGCGATCCGGCAGTCGGAAGGGTTAATCCCTTCACCATTATGGCAATCAAACTGCCAAAGGTGTGCCTTGCAAGTCAGCACCTTGCCATCGAATTCACCTTCAACCAATTCGATTTCCTGATGTGGGCACATGGCCTGAAAAGCCTTCATATCGCCGCCTTCAACGCCTACGAGTAATATGTCAACGCCGGTCGATGTAGTGAAGGTCTCCATTTCACACTCCCAAACATCATCCAATGTGCAAATTTTTTCGAATGCCATAAAGCGAGAGACCCTCAGTTATCCATAAAAATAATATCGAGTGTTTCGGTAGGCCGAAGCCCCGCATCCGATACGATCATGCCTCGAGGAAACAGCGTCCCATCCTCGTGCCGGCGAACACGTAAAATCTTTTCCGGTTGCGGATGTACCCTGCGATTAATGGAGTGGTAGGCACATTTTTCTGCTACCTGATCCATCGTATCCTCCGTGTCAACGGGCACCAACTGGATAACAAAATCACGCTCAAAATTAGACATAATCGGGAACGTCGCCATGTCCCACCTCCTGTTAAATTGTTTGTTAAATCAAATCAAGCCGCATTGGTTTTTTTCTGGTAGGCCTTGACCCACTCATAATCATGAGCGTCGTCACCCATAACGCCCGGCTCAAGACTCATGTACATTAGGGCACCCGCTAAATCCGCAGGCTGAATTTCACCTTTCAGGAATCGGTCGACAAGGTTCGTATGGTTTTTGTAACGTTCCGGGTCGATCTGGAAACACCAGCGGTCGGCCTCAGAGCCAAAGTGGTAAAGGCGTCCCTCATATTCGAGCTGGTAGTCCTTTACATTCCATTTATTACCTGGAGTATGGGCAATCGGGAGATTGCACATGTTACAGATCGTGGGTAGGGTTTCCGGAACAGTCAACTCTGGTTTACCATTCACTAGGTTATCGGTAATGACATCCCAACACTGGCCCCAGGTATCATTCCAACCGGGATATTTCTCTTCCAGCCATTCCCGCTCTTCAGGAGACACACCAGCTGCCGGATCCCACCAGACTGTGGGGCGCCAATACCACACGCCCAGGTGCATGCCATGGTGTGTTTCATCGAGGTCTTGCATGAACTGATCCCAATACCAAGGTTTGTCGAGCCCTAGATCAAGCAACTGACGTTCAAATTGAGCCACAATCCACTCAAGCATAAACTCCTTAAAGGACTGATTACGCGATTCCAGTGGCGTGTAATAATCCATGATGGGGCCGGTGAGTACCGAGAAAAGCTTCCAAGATCGCCAGATTGCGACATCGACCATTTGTTGTGCTTCGTCTTTTTTACCATTCTCCACCAGGATCTTGAGCGACGGTCCACCTTGCTGTGCGTGACGTGATTCGTCCGTCTGTATGCTTGAAATCAGGCTGGCAAAGGTATGGTCACCGGCCTCAGCAGCGTCAGCGGCCAAACCGAGAAACTGCATATTGGTGAAGCCTGTTTCGAATGCGAAGGTCAGCATGATAGAGACGGCCACGGAATCGCGGGTCATCATCATGTCGTCAAAGAAAGACCGCGCAGCGATTGCCGCCCATTCGTTCGTATGAATGGCTTTGTGTGCCCAATCCCATTTCCTGCTCCGCTTGACATTGGCATACGGAAAGTAGAGTTGGATTTGCCCATGGCGGTTCTCATCCATCATTCCGAAAGTCGCCATATTCCGGTTTCCCGGTGCCTTGGCGAATCGCGCCATGCGGGCTTCAGCAGTACTTGCGGCGTATTCTTCAAGTGCGATCGCTCCAAAGTGAAGTTGCATGGTACTAACCCAGCCTGGATCGGCCCGATCAACGAAACCATCACGTTCCAGTGCCGCTTTGATTGAATATGCGCCGGAGTCTTTTTCTCGCTGAATACTGACGTATTCCGGATAGGTTATCTTGTACGGTTCATCGTATTTTTCCCACGCTTCCATAGGAATGCCACGTGCTCCGCTCATTTCATCCGGAAACAGTTCGTCTTCAGTGACATATTTAGGCGTCCAGTTGGTAGTACGCGTAAGATCGTACCAATCTTCACGTTTTAGCAGTGACATAATGGCCTCCTGTTAGGCTTTTCCTAATTGGTGCTACAGCACCTGTTATTTTAAGGATCTATTGATCCAACATCCTGACAATGCGGGATTTTGCTTTCCACATTGCCATTTCTAAAACTAAATGTTCAGGGTCTTATTAGCATTTTCATTGCATTATCATCCTTGGTGTGAAAAGTCGAATAGGCTTTGTGGATCTCATCAAGTTTAAAGTCATGAGAGAAATACTCTTCGGGTGAAAGCACCCCGCGCTCCATCAGACGTAGCCCTTCCCACATAAACGGCTGTACGTTCGCGAAGCCATTCATATGCAGTGTAATATCGCGCAGGAATACATCCGCTAACACCAAATTAAACTCCTGGTCGCAGAAAACTCCAATAGCAGCAATCGTACCACCGGGCCGAACGATATCTAATGCCATCTGTAGCGTTTCGGGATACCCAACCACTTCAATGACTTTGTCAAAACCCCGCGCGCCCGTTTCCGCGAGTGCTTTTTCCATCCAGTCGCTATCGGAAGGGTTGATCGGTACAGCTCCCTTTTTTTCAGCCACACTTAAGCGGTGTGCCACCTTATCCATTGCCACAATCGTGCCCGCCGACTTTTGTAACGCAATATCGAGGCACATTAATCCGGTCGGTCCACAACCAATCAGCGCAACATTCTCTCCAGGCGCGATATCGGCCAGTTTGTTGGCAATGATCGCTGACGGTAGGTTGCAGGACAGCATTAAAGCGGCCGGATCTGAAATTGCGTCGGGCACCTTGATGGTGTGCGCGTCGGCATGGGGAAGAATCAAGGCCTCGGCATGCGTACCGTTTAGATCACCAAAAGGGACACCAAAGCCGTATACTGCCTTGTTCGTCGTCTCGCAGTGTGCGGTTTGGCCGACATTACACATGTAACAATCACCACAGGAGCACGAATAAGCCATGGAGACTCGGTCGCCCGGCTTGAAGCGTCCTACATCCTTACCAATTTCTTTGACTCGCCCGATTAGTTCATGGCCAGTCTGAGAGCGCCCTTTTTCCATCATTGCATCGAGAGCTCCCCGATACACGTGTAAATCAGATCCACAGATAGATGTGGCTGAGACCTCAACCAGCATTGCATGATCATCGTTTAATCTGGGATCTTGGATATTTGTTGCCCGAATATCTTCAGGTCCGTAGTAAATAGAAGCTCTCATTTATTATCTCCTTTAGAAACGATAGCTGTAACCGAATACTGCATTGATCTGCCGATGGGATGACTTGATCGGTACGGCAGAGTCCGTATTGGGTAATGATTCATTGCTAACGGATTTCTCAAAGGCATAAGATAGTGCGAAATCAAACGTGTTGTTCTCGCTCCAAAAATAACTAAATCCGCCGGTTAGATGATTCTGTAATTGAATCGGAATAACTGCAAAGAGGAAATTACTGCGTAACGCCTGATCGGAATGACTAAAGCCCGCCCGAAAAGTCCAGTCTTGGGTATATTGGTATTCCGCACCAATACTATACAGATTAATATCTCTATAATTCTGCGGCAAAAGGATGTCGATATTATCGCCCGTACCATCCTGAATAAAACCAATATCGATATCCTTCATCACATCTTTCCAGAAAATACGGTTGTAGTCAGCCACAACTGTCAACTGTTCATTTATTTTATGACTCATGCCAAGCGAGAGTTGAGCAGGGTTCTGGAAATCCCGAATCTTGATTTTTCCACTTAAAGGAATCTGGTTATTGTTATTATCCACGGCTGTTAGTACGGCCCTGCCGGAAAGATCTTCAACATGTGTTTCCAGATTGTAGGCCATCCCAATCCGAGTCGTATCGGTGATTTGATAGGTGAACCCTAATTTGCCACCCAAACCCCAGCCCTCGGTCCCCCCACCAACGATGTCGTTTTTGGTAAGACTGAAGTGGGCGCCACTCAGATTGGGTATTGCCAGCAGGGTCGGCACTAAACTGCCGGACACTCGACCATCCCCGGCAAGTGCACCAACCTGGTTGACGTCCAGTAAGAGTTCCAGATTCAGTTGAGTCCAAACAGCATCGACAGACCCTCCGACGATCAGGCGATCATTCACCTCGTAGGCGGCTGCAAAGGGAATGCGCAGGTTCAATAAACGAGATGAGTTGTCAAGGCCTGTATCCACATTGTTTGTGGAGGTCCTGGACAGAAAGCTGGTCTTACCGAATTCCGTACCCAAGCCACCTTGGGCGAAGGCGCCTACTCCGAGTGTCAGGTTGCCAACATTGTTGGTGTACGCCAATTGCGGAGCGTAATAAATTGGGCCTCGGTTGTTGCTTTCACTATTTTTGTTGGACTTGGCCTTCTCTCCTGTCGCCTGGTTGACCGTATCGATATCGGTTCCGATAAGATCCAACCCGATATAAAGCCCAGGCCCCTCTTCCATTAAGCCAAGCGTTGCTGGGTTGTACATCATGCCAGCCGCGCCAATGTCATGAGCTGCACCGGCCCCACCTAGCGCCCGTGACACAGGTCCAAAGCCTTCGAGGTTGAAGACGTTAGTTGCTCCAGCCCCGTTGGAAAACATAAGCAGAACAAGCAATCCAGTCACAATTGGATATTTCATGGTTTACCTCTGTTTGTTGTTGTTATGATATCTGAAGCAATGCGTGTTCCAATACCAAAAAAATACGTTTTAATTATCAAGTTACCTTTTTACAGGCTTTCAACCCCAAGGTTGGTAACGATCTGAATGTTATGAATTGGTTAACTTGGTTTTAAGTTGCACCAGATGATTAAATGTTCGGATCCGTGATTTAAACTGTGTAGTCCAGACTAAAGTTGAAAGCATCGCAGCCCCGGAGCCGGAACAGTGCGAATAAAGTGCGAGGCCTGAAATGATCAGCAGGGCCGACAACAGTCGCTTGCCTTCAAACCATTCGACTGCTGGTGTCAAGAGTAAGGAAAGCGATAGCGTAGGAATCAGTTACAGCTGGTTAATGTCAGATCCGATTGCCCGGAGCCAAATGTTTGATCAGGTATTTCTGGCGGGTGGCGTGATAGCCGACTGACTCGCCGGCACTCATCGTGGCGCTGAGCGTTTGCGAGGTGTCGGTAGCAAGCCGGTGAATATCGCTGATTTCTTCACTGATTTGCTGCACGGTCTGGCTTTGTTGTTCTGTGGCTGCGGCAATCTGCTGGTTCAGTCCATCGTTATCGTTCAAACCGGCCACCACGGAGCGTAAGGCCTCGACACTCGACAAGACCTGTTCAACGCTTTCATTCGATTGTGTCTTTCCGGTTTCTATGGACTGCACCACGGCACGAGAACCGTCCTGAAGCGTGGTGATCATTTCCCGAATTTCGTCTGTGGATTTCTGTGTCCGCCTGGCCAGAGAACGCACTTCATCAGCCACCACGGCGAATCCCCGGCCGCTTTCCCCGGCTCTGGCCGCTTCTATGGCGGCGTTAAGAGCCAGCAGGTTGGTCTGTTCGGCAATGCCAATGATGACATCGAGAATCCGGCCAATAGACTGGCTGCTTTGATCCAGGCTCTGAACGACCTCGGTGGAATGCTCCAGCTCCTGTGCCAGTTTTTCGATGCTTTGTTGTGCGGCATTGGCGTAACGGGTTGCTTCATCACCGGCCTCACGGTTCTGATTGCTGAGCGTGGCAGCTTGTTGGGTGTTTTCTGAGACTTCCTTGATGGTGGCGCTGAATTCTTCCACGGATGCGGCAACCGCGGATAACGCGATCTGTTGTTCTTCGGAGGCCTGAGTACCCCTTTGTAGCAAGGTATTGGCTTGCATGACGGAGTGTTCGGTTTGCTGGCCACTATCCGAGACTCTGGCGATCATTACCTCGAGACGAATCTGGGCCAGACGCAGTGCCAGCTCGATCTGCCCCGTCAGGCCCGGGTTGCCGGTATAAACAAGCTGTTTGATCGGGTGGTGAACCAGTTTTCGGCTGTAGGCCGCAAGCTTCACCAAAGGCCGGTTAATAAAGAAAAGCGCTGCAAAAAGAATAGCGCTGCCGGTAATAAACGACACTATGACAGCCGCTGGTGACAGGAAAATCCCGGCTAAAAGCATCGGTAGAAACGCGACCATGGCTGCCAGAGCTTGTATTGTGGCCGGAGGCAATTGCGGAACGCGAAGCCGACTGGGCTGCTTGTTCCGGCTCCTCGCTTGATACACCTCATTGGTGCGTTTAATGGTGAGGGTATCGGGAATTCTATAGAGTGCCTGGTATTCCACCACTTGCCCGGTATTGTCGGTAATGGGAGTGACAAACGCATCCAGCCACAAATCCTGACCGTTGGCGGTTTGATTGCGGATCATCCCCATCCAGGATTCGTTTCGCCCTAGGGTTTTCCATAAATCATTCAATGGCGCCTTGGGCATATTCGGATGTTTCAGTTTGTTGAAGGACTGATCCTTCAACTGCGCTTCGGTGAAACCGCAAAGCTGACAAAAACCGGAACTCGCGTAAGTAATGTTCCCTTCGCGACCGGTCAGTATCAGGAGTTGGTCGCTGGTCTGTGTGGTATCTGGAAAGGGCTTATATTTTGGCATAACACTAACCTGCCTGGAATAAGAAAAAGGGGCCCGAAAAGCGGGCCCAAAGAGATCCGTGACGATGCGCGGGTCAATGATTCGGGGGCTGCCTGTTCTTCGGTGGCGTGTTGTCTATCCAGTCCGGCGTTTCAGCGGTGCGCGAGGCGCAGGCAAGAGAAATCTTCATGTCGGGTGACCGTGTTTGTTGTTTGAATAAGCGACTTGGGTAACCCAAGCAGGAACTGTGCCGGCATACTTTTATATTTTTAACTATCTAATTTATAGGTAAAAGGTAGTTGATCATTAACAGGAGCCTGGGGCGATTAACCCATTTCAGAAGACGTGATCTCACGAAATAATAAAATTCATCAGAGATGTACTTATTTCATAAAGCAAAGTGGAAACGTCCCTGTTCCACCGCCTGTTTTAGGCTTTCGTTGGTTGCGGCGATTACTTCTCTTTGCCTACCCCTCCCCGGTTTCCCCTGGCAACAACACTCGTGAAAAAGCAGTGCCTATAATCAAAGCAAAAAATTAACCAAATAGTAAAATTGGCCGTTGCCAGTGGATAAAAATGTGGTTTGAGCATTTGGTTAGATCGGTTTTTATTTTGATCATGTGGTAAAAAACACTTCGAGGTTTGGCGTTATTTTTAAGCTGTATTTCGTTCCTATTGCAGTCAATTTTCCACGAAAAAATACCTTTAAAACAGAGTTCTATATCCCTTCTTCTGGTCGTCGTTTTCGAAGTGGCACAGCTGTTGCTTTGCCTAAGTAGACTTCAAGAAGCCGATCACAAACATAAAAGGGGGCAAAATGACAACTCAACGGGAAACCAAATCCTTTGACGAGCTGACCCGATACATCCGGGTGCGCAGTGAGCCGGGCGACAAGTTCGTGGAATTCGACTTCGCCATTGCTTACCCCGAGCTCTTCGTTGAGCTCGTGCTGCCTCACGAAGCCTTCGAGATTTTCTGCAAACACAACAAAGTCGTCCACATGGACTCCAAGATGATCCGCAAAATTGACGAAGACATGGTCAAGTGGCGGTTCGGAGAGCATGGCAAGCGCTACTGAGCAAGACGCATCGGCATACAGTTTCACAACAACAAAACGGTAAGGTTGATATGAGTATTGAAATCAAGACCAATTCGGTGGAGCCCATCCGCCATACTTATGGCCACATCGCCCGTCGCTTCGGTGATAAGCCGGCTACCCGTTACCAGGAGGCCAGCTACGACATTGAAGCAAAGACCAATTTCCATTACCGGCCCCAGTGGGATTCCGAGCACACCCTGAACGATCCCACGCGTACCGCCATCCGCATGGAAGACTGGTGCGTCGTTTCCGATCCCCGCCAGTTTTACTACGGCGCCTATGTCGGCAACCGGGCCAAGATGCAGGAGTCGGCCGAGACCAGCTTTGGCTTCTGCGAAAAGCGTAATCTGCTGACTCGCCTTCCCGAAGAAACCCAGAAGCAATTGTTGCGGCTGCTGGTGCCCCTGCGTCATGTCGAGCTTGGCGCCAACATGAACAACGCCAAGATCGCCGGTGATGCCACCGCCACGACCGTCTCTCAGATGCACATCTACACCGGGATGGATCACTTGGGCATTGGTCAGTACCTGTCCCGTATTGCATTGATGATTGATGGCAGCACTGGTGCCGCTCTGGATGAGTCCAAGGCCTACTGGATGGATGACGAAATGTGGCAACCCATGCGTAAGCTGGTGGAAGACACGCTTGTGGTCGATGATTGGTATGAGCTGACTCTGGTTCAGAACATTCTTATCGACGGAATGATGTATCCGCTGGTCTACGACAAGATGGACCAGTGGTTCGAAAGCCAGGGTGCTGAAGATGTGTCCATGCTCACGGAGTTCATGCGTGACTGGTACAAGGAATCCCTACGCTGGACCAACGCCATGATGAAAGCCGTGGCCGGTGAAAGTGAGACTAACCGTGAATTGCTTCAAAAATGGATCGATCACTGGGAGCCGCAGGCCTACGAAGCCCTGAAACCTCTGGCCGAAGCCTCCGTTGGCCTCGACGCGCTGAATGAAGCCCGGGCGGAACTCTCTACCCGCCTGAAGAAATTCGAACTGCAGAGCCGGGGAGTCTCAGCATGAGCCAGCTTGTATTTATTGTATTCCAGGACAACGACGACTCCCGCTACCTCGCGGAAGCTGTTATGGAAGACAACCCCGACGCCGAAATGCAGCACCAGCCGGCAATGATCCGGATCCAGGCGGAAAAACGCTTGGTGATCAACCGCGAAACCATGGAAGAAAAGCTGGGGCGAGACTGGGATGTTCAGGAAATGCTCATAAATGTCATCAGCATCGCCGGCAACGTCGATGAAGACGATGATCACTTCATTCTTGAATGGAAGTAATCGGGAGAAACATCATGGTTAGTAAAAACAAGAAGCTTAACCTTAAAGACAAGTATCAATACCTGACCCGGGATATGGCCTGGGAACCCACTTACCAGGACAAGAAAGATATTTTTCCGGAGGAAGATTTTGAGGGCATCAAGATTACCGACTGGTCCCAGTGGGAAGACCCGTTCCGCCTGACCATGGACGCCTACTGGAAATACCAGGCGGAAAAAGAGAAGAAGCTGTACGCCATTTTCGATGCTTTTGCCCAGAACAACGGCCACCAGAACATTTCAGACGCCCGTTACGTGAACGCGCTAAAACTGTTCATCAGTGGTATATCTCCGCTTGAACATGCGGCGTTCCAGGGTTATTCCAAGGTCGGTCGCCAGTTTAGTGGCGCCGGGGCGCGCGTTGCCTGCCAGATGCAGGCAATCGACGAGCTGCGTCATTCCCAGACCCAGCAACACGCGATGAGTCACTACAACAAGCACTTCAACGGTCTGCACGATGGCGCGCACATGCACGACCGGGTGTGGTTCCTGTCGGTGCCGAAGTCGTTCTTTGACGATGCCCGCTCCGCCGGACCGTTCGAGTTCCTGACGGCCATCTCATTCTCGTTCGAGTATGTGCTCACCAATCTCTTGTTCGTACCGTTCATGTCTGGCGCTGCGTACAACGGCGACATGGCGACTGTGACCTTCGGCTTCTCGGCCCAGTCAGACGAAGCGCGTCATATGACCCTGGGCCTTGAGGTGATCAAGTTCATCCTCGAGCAGCACGAAGATAACGTGCCCATCGTTCAGCGCTGGATCGACAAGTGGTTCTGGCGCGGATTTCGCCTGCTCAGCCTGGTCAGCATGATGATGGACTACATGCTGCCAAACAAGGTAATGAGCTGGGCAGAGGCCTGGGAGGTGTACTACGAGCAGAACGGCGGTGCACTGTTCAAGGACCTAGAGCGATACGGCATTCGCCCGCCCAAGTACCAGGACGTGGCGAACGATGCCAAACATCACCTGAGCCACCAGCTTTGGACCACCTTCTACCAGTACTGCCAGGCCACCAACTTCCATACCTGGATTCCGGAGAAGGAAGAGATGGACTGGATGTCTGAGAAGTATCCGGACACTTTCGACAAGTACTATCGTCCGCGTTACGAGTACCTGGCGAAAGAGGCTGCCGCTGGCCGTCGCTTCTACAACAACACCCTGCCGCAGCTGTGCCAAGTGTGTCAGATCCCGACCATTTTCACCGAGAAAGATGACCCAACCATGCTCAGCCATCGGCAGATCGAACACGAGGGCGAACGCTATCACTTCTGCTCTGACGGCTGCTGCGACATCTTCAAGCACGAGCCGGAGAAGTACGTACAGGCCTGGCTGCCGGTGCACCAGATTTACCAGGGCAACTGTGAAGGCGAGGATCTCGAGACCGTGGTGCAGAAGTATTACCACATCAACATCGGCGAGGACAATTTCGACTACGTTGGATCGCCCGACCAAAAACACTGGCTGTCGATCAAAGGCCGGAAGCCTGCGGACGAGGACCAGGACGCCGCCTGATATTGACTCGGGAGTTGCCCGGTGGCCACCAGCTCCGGGTAATACCCCCCACAACACAACAAGGTGACCATCATGAGTGTAAACGCACTTTACGACTACAAGTTTGAACCGAAAGACAAGGTCGAGAACTTCCACGGCATGCAGCTGCTGTATGTCTACTGGCCCGACCACCTGCTGTTCTGCGCGCCTTTCGCGCTGCTGGTGCGGCCTGATATGACCTTCCGTGCCCTGGTGGACGAGATTCTCAAGCCGGCTACCGCCGCGCACCCGGACTCTGCCAAGGCGGACTTCCTGAATGCCGAGTGGTTGCTGAACGATGAACCGTTCACACCCAAGGCTGGCGCCAGCCTGAAAGAGCAGGGTATTGATCACAAGAGCATGCTGACGGTGACCACACCGGGCCTGAAGGGCATGGCGAACGCCGGTTACTGAGGGTAGCACTATGAGTCACACCGTTACTATCGAGCCGATCGGCGAGCAGATTGAGGTAGAGGATGGCCAGACTATCCTCGCTGCCGCCCTGCGCCAGGGTGTCTGGCTGCCCTTTGCCTGCGGCCACGGCACCTGTGCTACCTGTAAGGTTCAGGTGCTTGAAGGTGATGTCGAGATCGGAGACGCCTCGCCCTTTGCGCTGATGGATATCGAACGTGACGAGGGCAAGGTTCTGGCCTGCTGCGCCACGGTTGAGAGCGACGTCACCATTGAGGCGGACATCGATGTGGATCCGGATTTTGAGGGCTACCCGGTTGAGGACTATGCCGCCATCGTGACCGATATCGTCGAACTCTCTCCGACCATCAAGGGCATCCACCTGAAACTGGACCGGCCGATGACATTCCAGGCCGGCCAGTACATCAATATCGAGCTGCCGGGTGTTGAAGGCGCGAGGGCCTTCTCCCTGGCCAACCCGCCCAGCAAAGCAGACGAAGTGGAGCTGCATGTGCGCCTCGTTGAGGGCGGTGCTGCCACCACCTACATCCACGAACAACTGAAAACGGGTGATACGCTGAACCTTTCAGGCCCCTATGGCCAGTTCTTCGTGCGCGGCTCACAGGCAGGGGATCTGATTTTCATTGCCGGCGGATCCGGATTGTCCAGCCCCCAGTCGATGATCCTTGATCTGCTTGAGCAGAACGATGAACGCAAGATCGTTCTGTTCCAGGGAGCCCGAAACCTGGCAGAGCTTTACAACCGGGAGCTGTTCGAGGCTCTGGATCGCGACCACGACAATTTCACCTACGTACCGGCGCTTAGCCAAGCCGACGAAGACCCTGACTGGAAGGGCTTCCGAGGCTATGTTCATGAGGCGGCCAACGCCCATTTCGATGGCCGCTTTGCCGGCAACAAGGCTTACCTGTGCGGCCCTCCTCCAATGATCGATGCGGCTATCACGGCATTGATGCAGGGGCGGCTGTTCGAGCGTGACATCTTCATGGAGAAATTCCTGACAGCGGCGGACGGAGCTGAAGACACCCAGCGTTCGGCCCTGTTCAAGAAGATATAGTCGGAGGTGAACCATGGGCATGGGTTTCCAAGTGTTCAACCGCACAACGGGAGGTCACTTTACCTGCCAGGAGGGCCAGAGTGTGCTCAAGGCCATGGAGCAGAGGGGCCTGAAGTGTGTCCCCGTGGGTTGTCGGGGTGGTGGTTGCGGATTTTGTAAGATCCAGGTTCTGGAAGGGCATTTCGAGTGCGGCAAGATGAGCAAGCGGCACGCCCCGCCTGAAGCCGTTGAAAAAGGGGAAGTTCTGGCCTGCCGGATCTACCCACTGACTGATCTGATCATTGAGTGTCCGCCGCAACCGGCGGCGGACGTTGCGAGCTAGTAAACAACAAAAACGTTGAGGTAACAGTCATGAAAAAAGGTGTAATGCGTCCCGGCCACGTCCAGATCCGTGTACTTGATATGGATGAGGCCCTCAAACACTACACAGACCTTCTTGGTCTGATCGAAACCGATCGTGATGACCAGGGCCGCGTGTATCTGAAGGCCTGGTCCGAAGTGGACAAGTTTTCCGTGGTTCTGCGCGAAGCGGACGAGCCGGGTTGTGATTTCATGGCCTTCAAGGTGCTTAACGAAGAGGTCTTGGTCCAGCTTGAAAAAGACCTGGTGGATTACGGCGTTGAAGTTGAGCAGGTACCGGCAGAGGAGTTGAAGGATTGCGGTCGTCGTGTTCGCTTCACGGTGCCTTCCGGTCACGCCTTCGAGCTGTTTGCCGATAAGCTCTATACCGGCAAGTGGGGCCTTGCCAGCGTTAACCCTGAGGCCTGGCCGCGTGGTCTGCGCGGCATGAAAGCCGTTCGCTTTGACCACTGCCTGTTTTACGGTCCTGAGCTGGCGGCGACTTACGACATTTTTGTCAATATCCTCGGCTTTGACCTGGCTGAGCAAGTATTGGATCCGGAAGGCACTCGGGTGGCGCAGTTCCTGACAGTGTCCATGAAGGAGCACGACGTGGCGTTTATCCACCATGAGGAAAAGGGCAAGTTCCACCACGCCTCTTTCTACCTGGAAAGCTGGGAAGGCGTCCTGCGGGCAGCCGACCTGATCTCCATGACCGATACCTCCATCGATATCGGCCCGACCCGTCACGGCCTGACCCATGGCACGACCATTTACTTCTTCGACCCGTCCGGCAACCGCAATGAAGTATTCAGTGGTGGTGACTACTTCTACCCGGACCACAAGCCGGTTACCTGGAAAGCGGAAGACCTCGGCAAAGCGATTTTCTACCACGATCGCGTGCTGAATGAACGCTTCCTGACGGTATTGACCTAACCCGACACTGGTTCAACAGGACTTAGCAGCAATGAAGGACATCAAGCACTACATCAACGGGCAGTACGTTGGCTCAGCCAGTGGCAAGCTGTTCGAGAACGTCAATCCCGCCAACGGTAAAGTGATCAGCAAGGTCCACGAAGCCGGAAGGGAAGAGGTTGACGCCGCAGTGCAGGCCGCAAAGGCCGCATTGCGGGGGCCTTGGGGCAAGATGACCCTGGAACAGCGTACCGCCATTCTCCATAAGGTGGCGGACGGTATTAATGCCCGTTTTGATGAGTTCCTGGAGGCGGAATGCCTCGATACCGGCAAGCCCAAATCCCTGGCAAGCCACATCGACATTCCCCGGGGCGCAGCCAACTTCAAAGTGTTCGCGGACATGATCAAGAATGTTCCGACCGAATCTTTTGAAATGCCCACGCCGGATGGCACCGGTGCACTGAATTATGCCGTTCGCCGCCCCAAAGGCGTGATTGGCGTGATCAGCCCCTGGAACCTGCCTCTGCTGCTGATGACCTGGAAGGTCGGACCAGCCCTGGCCTGCGGGAACACGGTGGTGGTCAAACCCTCTGAGGAAACTCCGACCACGACCGCCCTTCTTGGCGAAGTGATGAAAGAGGCCGGTGTTCCGGACGGTGTCTATAACGTGGTCCATGGTTTCGGCGGAGATTCTGCCGGCGCCTACCTCACCGAGCATCCACTGGTCGATGGCTTCACCTTTACCGGCGAGACCGGCACCGGGGAGGTCATTATGAAAGCCGCCGCCAAAGGTATCCGGGATATTTCCCTGGAGCTCGGTGGCAAGAATGCCGGCCTGGTGTTTGCGGACTGCGATATGGACAAGGCTATCGAAGGCACCATGCGTTCCGCGTTCGCCAACTGTGGCCAGGTTTGCCTGGGTACTGAGCGGGTTTATGTTGAGCGGTCGATTTTTGACGAGTTTGTCCGCCGTCTGAAAGAAGCGGCGGAGGGCCTGAAGATCGGCCCGCCAGACGATGCGGACGCCAATATGGGACCGCTGGTCAGCCTCAAGCATCGTGAAAAAGTCCTTTCCTACTACCAGAAAGCCGTGGATGACGGGGCAACTGTCGTGACCGGTGGTGGCGTTCCCGATATGCCGGCAGAACTGGCCGGTGGTGCCTGGGTGCAGCCGACTATCTGGACCGGACTGGCTGATGACTCGGCGGTGGTTACGGACGAAATCTTCGGCCCCTGTGTTCACCTGTGCCCGTTCGATAGTGAGGAAGAGGCCATCGAACTGGCCAACAGCCTCCCCTATGGACTGGCTTCGGCAATCTGGAGTGAAAACATCACCCGTGCGCACCGGGTTGCGGGTCAGATTGAAGCCGGGATTATCTGGGTGAACAGCTGGTTCCTGCGGGACCTTCGCACGCCCTTTGGTGGTAGCAAACAGTCGGGCATCGGACGTGAGGGTGGCGTTCACTCTCTTGAGTTCTACACCGAAATGAAAAATATCTGTGTCAAATTGTGAGGTTGTCATGAATGCACCTGTAGACAGCCCTGAAATCGGGCGTGAAATTGTCGCCGCCGGGTACCGCACCAACGTTCACGACCACGGGGAAGGCGGCTTCCCTGTGATGATGATTCACGGTTCGGGCCCCGGGGTTACCGCCTGGGCCAACTGGCGTCTGGTCATTCCTGAGCTGGCCAGGCATCGCCGGGTGGTAGCGCCGGACATGCTGGGCTTCGGCTACAGCGAACGTCCCGAAGATCAGACCTACAACCGGGAGCGTTGGGTAAAGCACGCCCTGGGTGTGATGGACGAGCTGGGGCTGGAGCAGGTCGACCTGGTGGGCAACTCCTTCGGGGGTGGTCTCGCCCTGGCCCTTGCGATCGAGTACCCGGAACGGGTCCGCCGGCTTGTGCTCATGGGATCGGTGGGGGTCAGCTTCCCGATCACCAAGGGTCTGGAGGAAGTCTGGGGTTATCAGCCGTCCCTCGAAACCATGCGCCGGTTGATGGATGTGTTTGCCTTTAACAAGGGGCTGTTGACCGACGAACTGGCGGAAATGCGTTATCAGGCCAGCATTCGACCGGGCTTCCAGGAGTCCTTCTCGGCGATGTTCCCGGCCCCCCGTCAGCGTTGGGTCGACAATCTGGCCAGTAACGAAGATGACATCCGGGCGCTGCCGCACGAGACCCTGATTCTGCATGGCCGTGAAGATGAAGTCATTCCCCTGGAGGCCTCACTCAAGCTGGCTGAGCTGATCGATCGTGCCCAGCTGCACGTGTTTGGCCGCTGCGGCCACTGGACCCAGATTGAACATGCCGACCGTTTTGCCCGGCTGGTCAACGATTTTCTGAGAGAAGCCGATCAAGCGGCGGAAGGAGCTGAATAATGGAACAGTCACGAATCCAGGCGCTTGGTGATGAGCTTTACCAGGCCATGCTGAGTCGGGAGGCGGTAGAGCCGCTGACCAGCCGCGGTGAAGACATCAGCATCGACGATGCCTACCACATTTCCTTGCGCATGCTCGAACGACGTCTGGCGGACGGGGCATCCATCATTGGCAAGAAGATCGGTGTTACCAGTAAGGCCGTGCAAAACATGCTCAACGTTCACCAGCCAGACTTCGGTTATTTGACCGACGACATGGTGTTCAACAGCGGCGAAGTCATGCCCATCAGCGATCGCCTGATTGCACCCAGAGCGGAGGGTGAAATCGCCTTCATTCTGAAGAAGGATCTGATCGGCCCGGGCATCACCAACGCCGATGTGCTGGCCGCCACGGAGTGCGTTATGCCCTGTTTCGAGATCGTCGATTCCCGCATCCAGGACTGGAAGATCGCCATTCAGGACACCATCGCCGACAACGCCTCCTGCGGTCTGTTCGTGTTGGGCAACCAGGCGGTTTCACCGCGCAAGGTGGACCTGGTCACCTGCGGCATGGTGGTGGAGAAGAACGGCAGTGTAATCAGTGCCGGTGCCGGCGCTGCCGCCCTTGGCTCCCCGGTGAACTGTGTGACCTGGCTGGCCAACACCCTGGGCGAGTTTGGTATTCCCCTGAAGGCAGGTGAAGTCATCCTGTCCGGCTCGCTGGTGCCGCTGGAACCGGTAAAAGCCGGCGACTACATGCGCGTGGATATTGGTGGCATCGGCAGTGCCTCGGTGCGCTTCGCCTGATCGGGATTAATGAGGACAACGTTATGAGCAAGAAAATCAAAGCAGCCATCATCGGCTCGGGCAACATCGGCACCGACCTGATGATCAAGATCCTGCGCAACGGCAAGCACATAGAAATGGGCGCCATGGTGGGTATCGATCCGGAATCCGACGGCCTGGCCCGCGCCGCGCGCATGGGTGTGGCCACCACCCACGAAGGCGTGGACGGCCTGGTGAAAATGCCGGAATTTGCCGACATCGACATCGTGTTTGATGCCACTTCCGCCCGGGCCCACATGCACAACGAAGTGTTCCTGCGGGGCCATAAAGAGAGCATCAAGATCATCGACATGACCCCGGCGGCCATCGGCCCGTACTGCGTGCCGGTGGTGAACCTGGAACAGAATCTGAAGGAAGGCAACGTCAACATGGTCACCTGCGGTGGCCAGGCGACGATTCCCATGGTGGCGGCGGTCTCTCGTGTCGCCAAGGCCCACTACGCCGAGATTGTGGCTTCAATCTCCAGCAAGTCCGCCGGCCCCGGCACCCGTGCCAACATCGACGAATTCACCGAGACCACCGCCAAGGCCATCGAAGTGGTGGGCGGCGCCCAGAAAGGCAAGGCCATCATCATCCTCAATCCGGCCGAACCACCCCTGCTGATGCGGGACACGGTGTATGTGCTCTCCGATGCCGCCGATCAGGCGGAAGTAGAAGCCTCCGTCGAGGAAATGGTAAAGGCGGTGAACAGCTACGTGCCCGGCTATCGCCTCAAGCAGAAAGTGCAGTTTGACGTGATCCCGGAAGACCAGCCCATGAACGTTCCGGGCCTGGGCCGCTTCAGCGGCCTGAAGACCTCCATCTTCCTGGAAGTGGAAGGCGCCGCCCATTACCTCCCGGCCTACGCCGGCAACCTGGACATCATGACCTCCGCGGCCCTTGGCACCGCCGAGCGCATCGCCGAATCGCTGGTCAAGTGAGGAGACTGACTCATGACTTTTAACCCTGGCAAGAAACTCTATATCTCCGACGTGACCCTGCGCGACGGCAGCCACGCCATTCGCCACCAGTACTCCATAAAGAACGTGCAGGACATTGCCCGTGCCCTGGACCAGGCCAAGGTGGATTCCATCGAAGTGGCCCACGGCGACGGCCTGCAGGGCTCCAGCTTCAACTATGGCTTCGGTGCCCACACCGATCTGGAATGGATTGAAGCCGTGGCCGAAGTGGTGACCCATGCCAAGATCGCTACTCTGCTGCTGCCCGGTATCGGCACCGTCCACGACCTGGACAACGCCTACAACGCCGGCGCGAGAATCGTAAGAGTGGCCACCCACTGCACCGAGGCGGATGTGTCCAGACAGCACATCGAGCACGCCCGCAAACTGGGCATGGACACCGTGGGCTTCCTGATGATGAGCCACATGCAGACCCCACAGGGTCTCGCGGAACAGGCCAAGCTGATGGAAGACTACGGTGCGACCTGCCTCTATGTCGTCGACTCCGGCGGTGCCATGAACATGAACGACATCCGCGACCGCTTCCGGGCGCTGAAAGACGTTCTGAAACCTGAAACCGAAACCGGCATCCACGCCCACCACAACCTGGCCCTGGGTGTGGCCAACTCCATCGTGGCGGTCGAGGAAGGCTGTGACCGTGTCGATGCCTCCCTGGCGGGCATGGGCGCCGGCGCCGGTAACGCGCCGCTGGAAGTGTGCATCGCGGCCTTTGACAAGATGGGCTGGGAGCACGGCACCGACGTGTACGCCCTGATGGACGCCGCTGACGATATCGTTCGGCCCTTGCAGGACCGTCCCGTAAGAGTGGATCGCGAAACCCTGGCGCTGGGCTATGCCGGTGTCTACTCCAGCTTCCTGCGCCACTCCGAAGTAGCGGCACAGAAGTACGGCCTGAAGACCGTGGACATTCTGGTAGAGCTTGGCAAACGCCGCATGGTGGGTGGCCAGGAAGACATGATCGTGGATGTGGCGCTGGATCTGCTGGCGGCGCAAAAGGAGCAGAATGCATGAGCAAGACACTAAGCCGCGAGCAGATGCTGGCGCTGGCCGAACACGTTGAAAACGCCGAACTGCAGGCCCACGACATCACCAAGGTCACCAACGACTACCCGGACATGACCTTCGAGGATGCCTACGACGTGCAGTGGGAAATTCGCCGCCGCAAGGAGGAGCGGGGCAACAAGATCGTTGGTATGAAAATGGGGCTAACGTCCTGGGCCAAAATGGCACAGATGGGTGTCGAGACCCCGATCTATGGTTTCCTCGCCGATTATTTCAGCGTGCCAGATGGCGGCGTGGTCGACACCAAAGAACTGATTCACCCGAAAATCGAAGCAGAAATTGCCTTTGTCACCAAAGCGCCGCTGAAAGGGCCCGGCTGTCATATTGGCCAGGTTCTGGCAGCGACCGACTTCGTGATTCCTGCTGTGGAAGTGATCGATTCCCGTTATGAGAATTTCAAGTTCGATCTGGTGAGCGTGGTAGCGGACAACGCCTCCTCTACACGTTTCATCACGGGCGGGCAAATGGCCGACGTTGCGGACGTGGACCTGAAAACCCTGGGTGTGGTGGTCGAGAAGAACGGCGAAGTGGTCGATGTGGGCGCAGGCGCTGCCGTGCTGGGCCATCCGGCCTCCAGCGTGGCCATGCTAGCGAACCTGCTGGCCGAGCGGGGCGAACACATCCCTGCAGGCACCTTCATCATGACCGGTGGTATCACCGCCGCCATCGCCGTGGAACCCGGTGACAACATCACTGTGCGTTATCAGGGACTGGGAACCGTTTCCGGACGATTCATCTGACTCGGACAAGGAGGTGTTATGCCCATTGCTCAGCTTTACGTTATTGAAGGCAGAACGGACGAGCAGAAAGAAACCCTGATCCAGGAAGTGAGCGAGGCCATGGCCCGCTCCCTGGATGCCCCCATGGACCGTATCCGGGTAATGATCACCGAGATGCCGAAGCAACACTTCGGTATTGGTGGTCAGTCGGCCAAAAAACTGGGGCGGTAGACAGGTGAGCAAACTGCCAGTGCTGTACCTGTCCTGCGAAACGGAAGCCCTGACCGGTCCCAAGGGACAGGAGAGTCTGCGCCGACTGGTACCGCGGGATCAAGTCGTGGACAGCGTGGCTTTTTTCACCTCAGAGGAAGGCTTTCCGGCCAGGCACCTGCAATCCAACATGAAGGCGCGAGGTTTTGAGGTTGCCGTCAGCGGTTCGCGGGACCCCGGCCTGAAACTGCTGGCCGAGAGCATGATGCAGCTGGTGCCCGAGGAGGCGATTGAGTTGCGCCTCAAAATACCGGGATGACCAGTGAGCATTATCGGGATATCGGCCACTGCCTTGAAGCATTACGGGATTAGGGCGTATTACTGATCTGCCTTGACCGACTGGAGGCCAATGGAAAAAACGCCAGCCATCATCAGCCCCACGACAGCTATATCCGGAATCTGATCCGTCAGTGGGAGGATGAGCAACGATGGGTGAAGGCAATGTCGAATTCCAGCCTGAGGGGCAGCCCTCGGTCCGCTGCCCATGCCAGCCCCGTGGCAGAACCGACATTATGTATCCTCAATACCGCCTTCAGCCTGGGCGGAATGAAAGCGCCCCAGTGCCTGTTCGGGTTTTCCCTGAATCAGAACAGGCAGTCCCTCGCAGGTTATGGTTGGATGCAATAAACTACGGAAAAAACAAAGGATTCCGTAAATGCTCAAACTGTTGATGGTGGGTGCCGGCGGCATTGGTGGTTACTACGCAGCAAGGTTTCTGGAAGCAGGGCATCAGGTTGTACTTACAGCCCGCGGGGCTCATTTGCATGCGCTTAAGCGGAGCGGCTTGACAGTCCACTATGAAGGTCGCGAGCTGGTCCATATGGCGGCTGCTCATGACCATCAGGAACTTGTCACCCGATATAAGTCTGACGAGTTTGACCTTATCATCATCACACTCAAAGCCACGGCAACAGTTTCGGTGGTGAGTGAGCTCGGCGACTGGCTGAAGCAGGGACGGGCACCCGTGCTTTCCTTGCAGAACGGAGTCGATAATGAACCACTGCTAGCGAAAGCAGTTGGTGCTGAAAGAGTCATCGGTGGACTTGCGGTCCGTATAGGAGGACACATTGCGAGGCCGGGCGTTATAGAAGCCGAGGGCCTCGCACAAATCGTGATGGGGGAATGGCCCAAAGTCAGCGGTAGACAGGACTCCCGAACTCCGCTACTCAAGATCCTGGTTGCCGCTTTTAATGATGCCGGTATTCCAACTAGGTATTCCGATAACATTAACTATGAGCTTTGGCGTAAACTCCTAATTAATAACGGGGTTAACCCACTCTCTGCCCTTACTGGCTTGGATACTAGAAGCCTTACCCATCACCCCGGATTCAGCAAAATCGTGTACGGAATGATGGCTGAAACCGTCGAAGCCTCAAGGGCAGACGACGTGAATCTCGGAAAGAAGGACCTGGACGAGATGTTTGATCTGATCAGTAGCTTCAATGCTATCAAGACGTCAATGCTTGTCGACAGGGAAAGAGGTCGCCCGCTGGAACTGGATACCATTGCCGGGGCGGTACTGCGACGCTGCGAGCGTCTGGGGATTGAGGCTCCCTATACTGAGACAGTCAACACATTATTGATGCACTCAGGTGATTGAAACCTTGGGAGGAATTCATTGACGGGCGGGCATTTAAGCAACCGGAGGCTTGCGTGCGCTCGCTATTCAAACCTGTCCCAGTACGGAGGTTCGCCGAAAAACCCTTCGATAAAGTCGACAAAGCTAGGAACCTTGCTCGCGAACAACTGCCGGTGTGCATATACCGCATAAAGTACCATGGATTCTGGTTCATGCTCTGACAGGACGACCTCCAGGTTTCCTTCCCTGATCGCCGCCCCAGCAATGAAGGTGGGCTGCAGGGCGATGCCGGCTCCGGCAATCGCCGTTTCTATCAATACGTCACTTTTATTGCTGTTCATCTCCCTAGTTTCGTCGCGACCACTGCCTTGTAGCCACTGTTATGTACCGTGTGATCTGCATCCAGGGTAAGTAGTCGCCCCTGAAAAATAAAAACCTGAGTAAATGCAATTATTTACCGTGAATCTGGGGTATAAAATCCACCATAAATCTACCCGTTTCGCTCAAAAACCGGAAGAAATGCCCATGATCCCACGGGATAAACGCCAGGCACCACAGCGAGATCTGCTGGAGACCTACTTCGAAGATATTCTGAACTCCGGAACGAACTGGTGCAGATGGGCAAACGGATTGACTGGACAGCCTGCGAACACTTCGGCCGGTTGTACGCGATAGAGGCCGGGCGTCCGGGGCTACCCATCCGGTTACACGTGGGCTTGCAGCTGCTCAAGCACACCTACGCGTTGTCGGATCGTGATGTTCTGGATCGCTGGGTGGAGAATCCCTACTGCCAGCACTTTTGCGGCGAAGTGATCTTTCAGCACCGGTTGCCAATGGATGAAACCACCATGATGCGGTTCCGGCCCTGCTTTGGCGAAGACGGAGATCGAGAGCTTCTCAAAAGTAAACAATGGGATGGACTCCTCCTCACCTAACCGGCATCTACGTGCCAAAATGGTGAGTGAACAGTCAACCATCGTAAAGATGAGGAGAAGTCCACATGAATATTATCCGCGTCGGAGTTGATATTGCCAAGTCAGTGTTTCACGTGCATGGCGTAGATCGCCACGACCAAATCCAATGGCAAGGCAAGTATTCTCGCAGCAAGTGGCTTGATGCACTCAGCCGCAAAGTACCAGCTGGCGCCGAGATTGGCATGGAGGCCTGTGCCTCATCTCATTACTGGGCGCGTGAGCTGCAAAGGCGAGGCTATCACGTCAGGTTGATTGCCGCTCAGTTCGTAAAACCTTACGTCAAGAGCAACAAAAACGATCGGGTAGACGCGGAAGCGATCTGCGAAGCCATGAGTCGTCCGAACATGCGATTTGTTGCCCCCAAGACGGTGACCCAGCAGGACATTCAGGCTGCTCACCGTATCCGGGAAGAGCTTGTTGGGCAGCGAACTGCCAAAGCCAACCAGATACGGGGACTGATAGGCGAGTACGGCATTATTGCCCCGGTTGGCATCCAGCAGCTTCGCAGCGCCTTACCGGGGTGGCTTGAAGACGCCGAAAACGAGCTTACCGATAACTTCCGGGTTCTGCTGAATGGGCTGGCTGAGGACCTCCGTCACCTGGATGACCGCATTAAAGCGCTTGACGATCGAATCACCGAGAGTGTCAAACAGGATCCTGTGGCGAAGCGTTTGATGACATTACGCGGCTTAGGACCGCTCACAGCCAGTGCCTTGTCAGGTGCTCTGGGCGACGGGAAGGCCTTCCGCAAAGGGCGCGACTTTGCCGCCTCCCTGGGGTTGACACCCAAGCAGCACAGCACCGGGGGTCGAGATCGTTTACTGGGGATCAGCAAGCGCGGCGACAGTTACCTGCGCAAGCTGCTCGTTCACGGAGCACGGGCCGTGCTGCGTCATGTTGATAGCAAAGATGACGGACTCAGTCATTGGCTCAAAGGCCTGGCAGCCCGGAAGCATATCAATGTGGCAACGGTGGATGGATTTGCCGCTATCCATAAAATCGCTCTTAAACAGAAGGTTAGGTTTACAGAATCCATGCCAGGTTCATCAAACACTTCATTTGGAGTATTTATCTGGCTTTTCATGAACTTGCTCGCCCTCTGTCTGCTTTTTTCTGCTGTCGGCTCTTAAACAAAAGCGAATATTCGAGGCAGGGCTTACCCCGGGCCCGAAGGTTCCAAACTAGTCATTGGCCTTTTACCCAGTATGGTTGGCGGAGTATATTTCAGGCGCCAATTTATTCCGTGTTAGAGCTCGCGATGGGGGGCTAAGCTGATGTTTACCGCCATTGACCTGCACCCAACTTTCTAAAGTCTAAAAAAGCCGGGGGTGTGAAGCCTGGCAACAGATGAGCAACGCTTGGAGTCAAGAACAGGGCTTAGTCCCTTCTCACTTTAAGAATTCCAGAGAAATATTTCACTTTTGCAACAGCTGGCTTATTTTCGACCGAATAAAACCGACGCGATGTGTCGGCTAAATTAAAGGCTGGGCTTTCTCCTTGACGACCAATAAAAGGGGATGGCGGTCTCTTTACTGTAGCTCAGCTAATGGAATGCTCAAGCTCGCCCAACCCTTCCCCCAACAACATTGTCAGATAATGCCTGGCGGCGTGTTCACTTGTGCTACGGAACAATGAGCTTTCGCCCTCGATGTAGACCTCGTAACGGAAGGGTCTGAAGAAGCCACTCACTTCCCTGATGCCCAGCTCCAGGAGCTCCACACACCTTTGCTTGCAGGACCAAAGGACACGAGCTTCCACCCCTTCGATCGCGTTTTCCATGACTGACATACATGCCCTCGTTTAAACGACGTGCAGATAAATCTGCTTTAGGGGGCTCATCCTGAGCACATCACCCAAATAAGGTTCTAACTGGTTTTTCCTGTCAACGGTACGATTTAAACAATCCTTTGTTTCGGGACCGTGAAAAGTACTAGCGGGAAAGGAAAAAAACCGGCCCCAGTCCAGGAGCCGGACAACAAGATCGACTTCTGATCTTCGAGAGAGCGGGCAGTGTGAGGGCAGAGAATGACAATCTGGTTACGGAAATATTGCTAGCACAGTTAGATTTCGAGGCTTTCACGGTTGAACGATGTCGAAAGCCGAGGTAAAGCCTTCTGGACTGGCTTGGTCTGAATCCAACATATCCTGCGAGTAAGGCGTCTCAAGAATTTGAAATTTGCCAACAGCGTACGCAATCTCGAAATCCAGATCTCCGTAGAGGCGCGCTGTAACAAATATCTGACGAGAATCAGCCTGAACAACATCAGTAACAGCAATAGCGGTTGAAAAGCATGGAGGAGGGGCGGGCGGTAACTGGAACTCAATACAGCTTACCTCGCCTTCAGGAAAGACCGTGTTTGCGCTGAGAGCGGCAGCGTTGAAAAGAAACTGAAATATCGTTGAATCAAGAATGTGGCCGGATGGAGAAAGAGAGAACGGAGAAAGGTGCAGTGATAAAGAGCAGTGACCAAGCTCAATCTCGACACTCGGACGGAATCGTAACCTAAACCCCAGCTTCCGTCAGATCCCCAATCGAAAAAAGACCATCGTTATCGGTGGATGTTGTAAAAGTCGATCCCGATTCAATGAAACTGACGTTAACGGTTGCGCCACTCACAGGTGCCTTATCGTTAAAGCCAAACACGCCACCATTTATCATCATTGTTTCTGGTTCGAAGTCGCCAGAAATGATGGAGATAACTCGTTCAGCTTCGGAGATCAATGCGGCTACATAACCTTCTTCAACAAACTTTCCGTCTCTCTTGTTGACGGTGGCAATTTCCACGAATCTCCAGAGAAGGAGTCACGGATTGCAAATTCTGCGTTGGAGGCTGTGCGAGGGGACGGGACACGCTTCGCCATCGTTATTATTCTGAGGCAGATTACGTTGGCCTGCGGCAGTTACAATCTGGCGATTTGTCAGGATGTGTCCGAGCAGCGATACCTTGTGACCAGGCTACGGAACGAACTGGATCAGGAGCGACTGCTTGCCCGGACAGATCCCCTTACGTCGATTGCTAACATTCGGAGCTTTCGAGCAGAGCTTGAACGCTCCATCGAGCGTCTTTCTCGATACGGTCGACATTTCACGCTAATCAGTATTGATCTGGATAATTTCAAGCCGATTAACCATGACTACGGCCACGCAGAGGGGGGGCAAAGTGCTCAAAGATGTGGGGGATACCCTCAGGTCTGGCCTTCGTAGCGGCGACTTCCCGGCACGCATCGGTGGCGACGAATTTGCGGTGTTGCTTCCTGATACGGATTTCGACGCGGCCAGGAAGTTTAGCCCGCGCCTGGTCGAGACCTTGGAGAAACAAGATGAAGAAGAATGACTGGCCGGTGACGTTTTCACTTGGCGTGGTCACCTTCAATGAAACACCCGGTCGGGTCGATAAAGCCCCTGATGGTAGCTGACGAAACCATGTACCTCGCGAAACGTTCTGGCAAAAACAGGGCTGCAATGCGTACGTTTCTGTAAAGCCCCCAGTCACTTCTATGGCCAACTCTGCTAGTTGGCCATTTGGTCAAGCTGCCGAGTGAGGCATTATTCGGCTTCGAGATTCTCAGTATCCGTGTGTTCTGGGATGGTTGACTCCAGCGAAACGTCAATAAGTCCATGCTGAAGCTTCTTCAGAAGGTGAAGCAAGCTGACGCCGTCATCAAAACTCATCCCCTGCATGGCCTGTCTGTAAAACTCGGCAATAGTATCCTGCAGTCGATTCCAGAAAGTCCGACCAGATTCGGTAAGTACCACCAGTCGAGCTCGGCGGTCTTGGGGATCCGGTATCCGGACAACGTGGCCATCTCTCTCCATTCGCTTCAGAACACCATCCAGGTTTTGGCGACTGACGTATAGATATTCTTTGAGCTGGTTGAACGAAGTTCCGTCCTCAAACCCCTCCCGCGATAGAGCTCCAAGCACTGCCCACTGTACAGCGCTAATGCCCATCTCATTCTGAACCTGACGCTGCAGAATGTTTCCAGTCTGGAACAGACGAAAGAACAGGCGGTTGGGAATGCCTCCGGATTCGTTGACGATCATTTGTGCTCCTTTGGTTCTGCCATGGTTTTCCGGCCAAGGCAGACTGTCTTCGGCACCCCGAATCGCAGAGGATATGGGGTGCATCACTTCGGCAGGTATTCGCGGGCGATGATGTTCTTCATGATCTGCGCGGTACCGTCACCTATCTGCAGGCCAAGGACATCCCGCAACCGCTGGGCAAAGGGCAGGTCTTCACCCCAGCCGGTGTGGCCGTGGGCCAGCAGGCACTGTTTTACCACATCGAAGGAAAGCTTGGGCCCCCACCATTTGTTCATGGCGGCTTCGGCGTTGTGGGGCAGGTTGTTGTCCTTGAGCCAGAGCGCATGGTAACACTGCATGCGCGCGGCATGAACGAAGGTCTGGTATTCGGCCAGCGGATGGGTCAGGCCCTGGAAGGCTGACAGGTTCTGGCCGAAGGCTTTGCGCTCGGTCAGCCACTGCCAGGTTTCATCCAGGGATTGCTGGGCCACCGCCAGGCACTGCAGGCCGATCAGGGCGCGGCTGTAGTCGAAGCCCTGCATCACCTGTTTGAAGCCCTTGCCTTCGTCGCCCATCATGTTGTGGGCAGGTACTTCCACGTTGTCGAAGAAGATGGAGCCACGGCCAATGGCGCGCTGGCCGTTGTCTTCAAACCGGGTGGTGGTGATGCCCGGGGTGTTCATGGGCACCAGGAAGGCGCTGATGCCGGAGGCCCGCTGCTCGACCGTGCCGGTACGAGCGAAGACCACCGCCACGTCGGCCTGGTCGGCCATGGAGATGGAGGTCTTCTCGCCGTTAAGCACGTACACGGCGCCCTTCTTCTCCGCCTTCAGGCGCAGGTTGGCCGCGTCGGAACCGCCGTGGGGCTCGGTCAGGGCGATGCAGGCAACTTTCTGGCCGGTGGTCATGCCGTGCAGCCATTCTTGGGCCAGGTCCGGGGCGGCGTGGCTGGCAATGATCTGGCCGTTCAGGGAGGTCAGCAGGGGAATGTAGCCAACGTTGAAATCCCCTTTGGAGATTTCCTCGATGATCAGGCCGCTGGTGACACAGTCCATGCCACTGCCGCCGAATTCTTCCGGCAGTTCGCCACCGAGCAGCCCCATCTCGCCGAGCTGGCGGATGACATCCTTTTCGATGACGCCTTCCTGATCCCGCTTGCGGTAGCCCGGAGCCAGCACCTCGGCGCTGAAGCGGGCCACAACGTCGCGGATCGCGTTCTGTTCTTCATTAAATCCGAAATTCATGGTGTTCTCCGGGAGTGTCGGTGACCCGGTGGTTTTGCCACCGGGCCGGACCGCTTACTTGTAGAATTTCCGGAAGTCCGGTTTGCGCTTTTCCTTGAAGGCATTGACGCCTTCCTTGGACTCGTCCGTGTCGTAATACAGGCTCAGGGCCTGCATGCCGAGGGCACCGATACCGCCAATGTTGTCGCTGTCCGCGTTGAACGAGCGCTTGGCGATGGTCAGGGCGGTGGGGCTTTTTTCAAGGATTTCGTTGCACCACTTCTGCACTTCCTCGTCCAGCTGCTCCGGCGGCACCACGGCGTTGACCAGGCCCCACTCCAGTGCCTGCTGAGCGGAATACTTGCGGCACAGGTACCAGATTTCCCGGGCGCGCTTCTCACCGACAACCCGCGCGAGGTAAGCGGTACCGAAGCCGGGATCCACCGACCCGACCTTGGGGCCGACCTGGCCGAAGATGGCGGTTTCCGAAGCGATGCTCAGGTCACAGATCACATGCAGCACATGGCCGCCGCCGATGGCGAAGCCATTGACCCGGGCGATCACCGGCTTGGGCACTTCTCGGATCACGCGCTGGAGTTCCTCCACCGGCAGGCCGATCAGGCCGCGTCCGTCATACTGGCCGCCCTCGTGAGCGCCCTGGTCACCACCGGTGCAGAATGCCTTCTCGCCGGCACCGGTGAACACGATCACGCCGATATCCTTGTTCCAGCCAGCGCGATGGAAAGCCTCAATCAATTCCATGCAGGTCTGACCGCGGAAAGCGTTGTAGCGGTCCGGTCTGTTGATGGTGATGGTGGCGACACCGTTGGTTTCGTCGTACAGAATGTCTTCATAGTTCATGGTTTGATCTCCTTGTTCGTGAAAGTGGGCATTAACCGGCCATGGTCAGGCCGCCGGATACGCTGATGACCTGGCCGGTAATGAAGTTGGCGTCGTCACTGGCGAGCAGGGCGATGATGCCGGGATAGTCTTCTGGCTGGGCCCGGCGCTTCATGGGCACCGCGTTGCGGAAGGCTTCCAGCAGTTTCTCGGGGTTCGGAGCGGTTTCCGCCACGCCCTTGAGCAGTGCGGTGTCGGTGGGGCCGGGACAGACCACGTTCAGGCACACGTTCTTGGTGGCCAGTTCCCGTGCCACGGTCTTGCTGAAGCCCACCAGGCCGGCCTTGCAGGCGGCGTAGACGGATTCGCCGGAGGAGCCCACCCGGGCCGCGTCGGAGGCCACGTTAATAACCTTGCCACCACCGGCGGCGATCATCTTCGGCAGCACCACGTGATGCATGTTCAGGGCACCGGTGAGATTCACCGCAATCAGCTGGTCCCAGAGCTTGGGCTCGGTTTTCAGGAACGGCATGAAGCGGTCGAAGCCGGCGTTGTTCACCAGCACCGTGGGTACGCCCAGATCGTTTTCGATGGCCGCCACCGTCTCGGTAATGGCCGCATAATCGGTGATATCGGCGGCGTAGGCGCGGGCCTTGCCACCGGCTTCGGTGATCAGGTCCACGGTGGCCTGGGCTGTGGCTTCGTCACGGTCCAGAACTGCAACCAGGCTGCCTTCTTCGGCAAAGCGGAGCGATACGGCGCGGCCGATGCCGCCACCACCACCGGTAACAATGACTGTTTTTCCGTTAAGGCCTTTCATGGGTTGTTCTCCTGTTGCTCAGAGTAATGGGTCGGGTCAGGCGCGTTTGGCCGGTTCCAGGCGCACTTCTTTCGCCTGTTCCCGCAGTTTGAATTTCTGGATCTTGCCGGAGGCGGTGCGGGGCATGGCCTCGATCACTTCCAGGTATTCCGGCAGATAGCTCTTGGAAAGCTGATGTTTGGTCAGGTAGCTCTTGAGCTCGTCGAGGGTCAGGCCGGTGGCGTTCTCGTCGAGGGTAACGTAGGCGCACAGCCGCTCACCCAGGCGCTCGTCGGGGCAACCCACCAAAGCCACATCGGCAATGCCGGGAAACTTGTAGAGCAGGTTCTCCACCTCAACCACGGGGATGTTCTCGCCGCCACGGATCACCACATCCTTGGTACGGCCGGTGATGCGGATGTAGCCGTCCTTGTCCACGCGCGCGAGGTCGCCGGTGTTGAACCAGCCGCCTTCGTCCACGCCATAGAGTTCGGGTCGCTTGAGGTAGCCGACAAACAGGCTGGAGCCCCGGACGAGCAGGCTGCCTTCTTCTCCGGCAGGCAGTTCGTTGCCCTGGAAGTCGGTGACTTTCACTTCCGTGTAGGTCAGGGCCTTACCGTCGGATTGGCTGGCTCGCTCGTCGGGATCCTCCGGGCAGGTCGTAGTGACCGCGCCGTTTTCGGTCATGCCCCAGGCTGAAACAATTTTTGCATTCAATACCTTCCCGGCCTGTTCCACAACGGCGCTGGGGATCGGTGCGCCGGCGGAGACGAAGATCCTCAGGGAATCCAGTTCACCCTCGTGCTTGGGAGCTGTTTTCACCAGGTCGGCCAGGAACGGTGTCGCCGCCATAGTGAAAGCCGGTTTCTCGGCGGCAATTACGTTGCAGACGTATTCTGCGTCCCAGATGTCCTGAAGTATGGAGGTGGTGCCCAGATAGATGGGCACGAGTATGCCGTATGTGAAGCCGGTCTGGTGGGCCACCGGGGAGGCCATCAGTATTTTGTCATTTGAGGTCAGGTGCAACCGGTCGGAGAAGGCCCTGACGTTCGAGAGCAACGTATTTGAGGTATCGGCGATTTTCAACCCAGTTGTCCAAATGACCGCGTTTAAGCGGCCAGTTTATTACGCTCAACTTCCTGCAACTTGCCAGGGTTGAGCGATACCGGTCCGGTCACTTCCCAGTTTCGGGTGGGGCCAGACCAGCGCCGTGGATTTAGGCGCTTTGCTCTTTCATAAACCATTTTTCGATGCGCCAGGCGTTCGTGATCAATACCCCGATGCCGGTCTGCTGGTGTCACGAACCGGATACCGCTGTGGAGGTGCCGTTCGTTGTAGGCGTGCTCGAACGCCAGCATCCAGTCGCGCACTGCCGTCAGTGATTCAAAGCCTTTTGAGGGCCACTCCGGGCAGTATTTGACGGTCCGGAACAACGACTCCGAGTAGGGATTATCGTTGCTGACTCGTGGCCTGCTGTGCGACATCAACATGCCCAGATCGGCCAACCGGGCCTTGAGTGTATAGGACGTCATCGGTGCGCCGTTATCAGAGTGCAGGACCGGTGGGTCAAGCCAACAGCCTTCCCGCAACAGGGCACGCTCAACCAGCCTTCGGGCCAGATCACCGGATTCCGCGTCATGGATTTCCCAGGCAACAATCTTGCGACTGTAGATGTCCATGATCAGGTACAGATACCAATGCTGGCCACGCACCGCTGACGGACAATAACTGATGTCCCAACTCCACACCTGGTTCGGGCCTGTCGCGGTGAAGCTGGTTGGCTCAGGCACCTTGCGAGGCGGCTTCATGCGCCCCCGATAATTCTGTTGCTGGTGCTTCTTCAGTACCCGGTAAAACGACGACTCAGAAGCCAGATAGACGCCTTTGTCAGCCAGTGACGGCACGATCTGCGACGGTGGCGAACTCCGGTACTGAGGTTGATTGCATGCACTCAGAATGGCCAACTCCTCGGCCTGGGTGAGTTTATGGGGCTGTTCAACCCGTTCCGCATCAGGACGGCGATCTTCAGCCACCCGACCGTCGGAACTGCGCCAGCGCTTCAATGTGCGCTCGCTGATATCCATCAGCTCTGCGGCCCTGTATCGGGCTGCACCACCGGCAACGGCTTCATCAAACAGCTCCAGGAGCCTTGCACGTTCGTCCAGCGGCGTCAGTCGTCCTCGCTGCTGTCCGGGTCTTCGCCGTACAAGGCTTCGAGCTTTTTTGACAGCACCAGAAGCGAGGTGGTCTCAGCCAGAGCCTTGTCCTTGCGACGGACTTCCGCTTTCAGTTTTTTGATGGTTTTCCGGGACTCTCGTTTCTGCTTCTGAGCCGCTTTATCCTGGCCTTCCTGCATGCCAGCGCCCTGAAGGCAGGCTTCTTTCCAGCGCTGCACCTGCTCCGGATACAGGCCTTTCTCACGGCAATAGGCGCTGAGTTCGGCTTCAGACATCGAGGCCGTTTCCACTACAACGGCCAGCTTGGCTTCGGGGGACCAGTCTTCCCCGGTATTACGATTACCCGGCACAGGCATTCCTTGTTGTCGACACTGTTTCAACCAACTACACAGAGTCACATCGGATATGCCTTCCTCTGCCGACACCGACAAGACACTGCGGTTCTGCGGAGGTAATAGCTTCTTCAACACTGAGGCTTTTCGTTCTTCGGAATAGCGTGGCATGAATTCTCCCATGCCGCCCCTGATTGGTTAAATTCAGGCGAAACCGCCTACTGGACAACTAGGCTGACAGAGGGGGGTATGTACAACCCCCTTGGGCTCGCCGGTGGTGCCGGAGGTGTAGAGGATCTGGACCGCATCATCGGCGCTGAGCTGGCGCTCGGCAAACAGGGCTTTGGTGTCCTGCTTTTCTTCCCAGGGCGTCTCCATCAGACGGTGTTCAAAACTGCGTTCCCCCTCTCCGTCGATGACCAGCAGTGTTTCGAGGTTCGGCAGCTCTCCGCGAATACCGTCAATCATGGCCTCGTAGTCAAAGCCACGGAAGATCTTTGGAATCACCAGAAGTTTGGCCTCGCCATGTTTGAGCATGAAGCGCAGTTCCCGCTCCCGGAAGATGGGCATCAGCGGGTTGAGAATGGCACCGATTCGGATGCAGGCCAGATGCAGGGCGGTGGTCTGCCACCAGTTTGGCAACTGGCAGGCCACCAGGTCGCCTTTGTCAATACCCATGGCCGCCAGGCCTGCGGCCATGCGGGTGACTCAGTCATTGAGTTCGCGATAGGTGAGGGCGCCGCGCGTGTCGCTGGTGACCTGATAGCCGACGATGGCTTCCCGGTCCGGGGTGCTGGCTACTGCCTGATCCAGATAGTCGGTAATAAGCTTGTCGGTCCAGGCGCCGCTTTCGATCATGGCGGCACGGCGTTGCGGATTGAGAGTGATGCCTGTATCCATCTGAGTCACCTGTTGTGTCTGGTTTGTTGTTGGGTGACCTGACCACAAAAGCAGGTCATTACCTTGTCAGTTTCAACATACGCCTTTGCAAATTAATATGTCAACATGTTGCGTTAAAAAATGCTCGGGTGTAGCCTTTAAAATCGACGTCATCAACGATATAGATTTCTATAAAAAGTAATAAGAAAGCAGATATTAGTAGAGGTGGTTATGGAGTACAGCAACATATTGCTTGAAAGGCACGAGGCGGTGGCTCTCGTCCGGCTCAACCGGCCAGCAGTGTACAACGCTTTGAACAACGCTTTGATGAACGAATTGACGTCCGCTCTGGAAACCCTGGAAGTAGATAACGCCATTCGCGCGATTGTCATTACCGGCAACGAGAAAGCCTTTGCCGCCGGCGCAGACATTTCCGAAGTCCACGCCCTGGACTTTTCCCGGGCTTACCGGGAGCGCTTCATCTCCGCTAACTGGGAAACCGTGACCCGATGCCGCAAACCGGTGATTGCCGCGGTGGCCGGCCTGGCACTCGGCGGTGGCTGTGAGCTGGCGATGATGTGCGACCTCTTGATCGCCGCCGATAACGCCCGTTTCGGCCAGCCGGAAGTGAAGATCGGCACCCTGCCTGGAGCTGGAGGAACCCAGCGACTGGCCCGGGCCATCGGTAAGGCTAAGACCATGGACCTGTGCCTGACGGGTCGGGTGATGGATGCGCAGGAAGCCGAACGCAGTGGTCTGGTCAGTCGGGTGGTGCCGGCTGACGATCTGCTCGAGACGGCCCTCGCGGTCGCGGCCGAGATCGCCGGCTACTCGCAGATGGCGACCATGATCAACAAGGATGCGGTTAACCAGGCGTTCGAGACTCCCCTGAGAGCGGGCATCGAGTACGAGCGCCGTCTGCTGTGGTCCAGCTTTGCCTCCGAAGACCGCAACGAGGGCATGACCGCCTTTCTCGAGAAACGTCAGCCCCGGTGGCAGCACCGGTAACAGAACCGTTAACCCACAGACGCCCAGGCGCGGCTATGGCTATTTATTTCACCTCTCCCGCAAGGCCGTAAACGAAATCCGCTCCTGCTCCGGACGCAGATCTCTGCCAGGCTCCAGGGTGCCCAGTAGGCGCAGATTGGTTAAAGGACCTGCACCAACAAACAATGCAGGCAAAAAACACCCTCGATCTGCAGACCGGCGGCTGCGTGACAGGGCACTTGCCCGCACTCACGTAGCCGGCTTTCCTCAGTGTTCGTTCTTTAGGCGAAACCAGAGGGCATAAAGCGCCGGGACAAACAATAGCGTAATCAGAGTGCCGACCGCTACGCCCCCTATAAGCACATAAGCCAGCGGTCCCCAGAACAGGTCAAAGGTCAGAGGTACAAACGCCAGAACGGCCGCCAGGGCGGTGAGCACCACGGGGCGGGCACGTTGGACTGCCGCTTCGACAACGGCTTCCCGGGCAGCCATTCCTGCTTTGAAGTTGTCCTGCACCTGCTGCGTCAGAATCATGGTGTTTCGCATCAGGATGCCGCCCAGGCCAATCAGCCCCAGCAACGCGGTAAAGCCAAAGGGTTGATTAAACAGCAGCAGAGCCAGCACAGCCCCAATCAGCCCCAGTGGCGCGGTGGCAAGAACAGTCAATGTGCCGATAAATGAACGCATCTGAAGCATGATAAAGATCAGCATCAACGCCAACATCACCGGTTGTAATGTCTGGATTGAAGCATTGGCTTTGGCTGATTGTTCCACCGTACCGCCGATTTCAATACGATACCCCTCCGGCAACTGTTCACGCAGGGTTGTCATCGCACTCCAGATCTCCTTGGTGACATCCGGTGGCTGGGCACCTTCTACATCGGCCTGAACGGCCAGGAAGGGGGCACGGTTGTAACGCTTTATGACGGGGTCCTCGTAACGAACCTGCCACTTGCCCAGTTGCTGTACGGAAAGTTTGCGGCCGTCGCGGGTTTTGATCTCAAGATCTTCCGGCATGATCACTTCGCCACGGGCATTACGCGCCACCAGTTGAACGCTCCTTATGCCCTGGCGCAGTTCGGTGACGGCCACTCCGCGGAGTTGGAACTGCAGTTGCCGGGCAACTTCCGCCGGGGTCAGGCCCATCCAACCCAGGTTTTCCGGGTCCATATCAAGATAGAGAGTGGGCACGCGCTCATCCCATTCGAGATGCGGCATGACGATATTCGGATGCCCGGTCATGAGAGTGCGGATCTGGTGCGCGATCTCTCTGAGTTGATCGGATTCCGGGCCCAGCACACGAAAACTGACCGGCCAGACCACCGGGGGACCGTACAGCAAACGCGTCACCCGCACTCGTGCCTCCGGAAATTCACCCGCCGCGATTCTGGTTTCCAGCGCCGAGATGATGCGATCGCGCCCTTCAACGTCCTGCCCAATGGCAATCAACTTGGCAAATGCCGGGTCCGGCTGCTCAGGATTTGCCGATACGAAGAATCGGGGCGCACCGGCACCGATGTAAGCAGAAAGGCTCTTCACCTCCGGCATGTCCATCAGAATCGCTTCCAGGCGTCTGACACTTTGATCCGTGGTGGCAATAGCGCTCCCCTGCGGAACATAGACACTGATCAGAACTTCGGGGCGATCAGAACTGGGAAAAAACTGCTTCTGCACCTGGGTTGCCATCCCGAAAGCACTGATCCCCAGCAAACCCACTGTGATAAAAACGACGGTTTTCCGGTACTGTACACACGCTGTGATCACCCCGCGCAACCGTTGATAAAACGCGCTTTGGTAGAGGTCCTGGCCCGTATGCCCGGTGTAATCGGGCAAGAGTTTGACGCCCAGATAAGGCGTAAAGGTTACCGCCACCACCCAGGAAATTAACAACGAAAAAGCCAGCACCCAGAAGATGTTGCCGGTATATTCCCCCACACCGGACTGGGCAAATCCGATGGGGACAAATCCGGCCACCGTCACCAGCGTTCCAAACAGCATGGGCGCGGCGGTTACGCTCCAGGCATGACTGGCTGCCCGTACCCGGTCCCAGCCACTCTCCATCTTCACAATCATCATTTCAATGGCGATGATCGCATCGTCCACTAACAGGCCCAGTGCGATAATCAACGCACCCAGGGTGATGCGGTCCAGGTTTATGCCCGCCATTTTCATCAACAAAAAGGTCAGGCCGAGGGTCACAGGAATCGCAATGCCCACCACCAAACCCGCGCGCAGACCGATCGCCAGTATGCTGACCCCCATCACGACGACCAACGCAACCAGAAACTTGACCTGAAAAAGATCAACCGCCTGAGTGATGGCTTCCGCCTGATCGGTCAGGGTCTGTATTGACATCCCCAGGGGTAGTCTGGCCTGTTCAGCGCTGACAAACTCGCGCAGCCGCTCGCCAAACTCCAGGCCATTTTCCCCCGCGCGCATGACCACACCCAACAGGATCGCATCCTCACCGTTGGCACGGACGATATAGTTCAAAGGATCTTCATAACCCGACCGCACCTCAGCCAGATCAGACACGGTGATAAGCTGGTCTCCGATACGCAGAGGCACTGAGGTGAGGCGCTCAATGTCAGACAGGTCGATGTTGCTGCGGACATAAACCCGCGGGCCGGCAAGATCAACAAAGCCAAGGGGCTGAAGACGATTGTTGGCCTCTATCGCCTGCAACACTTCTTCTGCCGACAAACCGAGGTTGTTGAGCCGATCCTGATCAAATTCGAGATACACCCGCTCAGGACGCTCCGCCAGGAGCTGTGCTTTTTGCAAGCCGGGCAGCCGTTGCAAGCGATCCCGTATCGATTCTGCCTCTCGGGTCAGTTCACGCATTGGCATCCCGGGTGCCGTCAGCGCCAGCAGGGAGAAATACACATCCGCGAAATCATCGTTGACGATGGGGCCGATCACATACCGGGGCAGATTGGGCCTCTCATCGAGCATGCGTTTGCGGACTTGATAGAAGAGGTCCGGCACTTTTTCGCTGGGCGTAGAATCCTGGAATCGGATAAGCATGGCGGCCTGCCCGGGCCGGATGGTTGTTTCAATGGTATCGGTATACGCCACCTCCTGAATTCGCTTTTCCAGACGATCCACGACCTGATTCTGCAGCACCTCGGGGGTTGCTCCTGGCCAGACGACAGAAACCACCATCGCCCGGACGGTGAACGCAGGGTCTTCCGCCCTACCAAGGGAGGAGAACGCGTAGAAACCGGCAACAACGGACAGCAAAAGAAAAAAGAGGGTGACCGAACGCTCGCGCACTGCCAGCGCGGAAAGATTCGGTAAGCTCATTGAGCCAGCTCCCGCACCGCCATGCCAGGCGTGAGCAGGTGTGTCCCCAACGCGACGATGGGCGTTCCCGCGTTGATATCGGCCTTGATCTGCGCATACTCCTCCCCCAGATTGATAACCTCGACCGCCAGGGGCTTCACCGTGCCATCGGAGACCAACCAGACCTGCGGCGTTTGCCCTCTCTCATCGAGGGCACCCAGCGGTACGCGATGGCTGGGCGCGGTTTGCTTCTGTGCTAACTGGACACTCACCACCGAACCCAGGGTTAAAGATGAGGGGTAGGGCCCCTCCAGGCTGTATCGGGCACGCCAGCTCCGGCTTGCCGGGTCGGCAGCCCCGGCAATCTCTCTCAGGCTCACAGCAAGCTGTTCGCCATTGGGTAAAGGAACATAACCGCGCCTGGGCGGGCTACTGCCCTCTGGCAAAAAAACCTCGACTTCCAGCGATTGATCTTCGGCCAGAACGGCAAGGGTTTGACCGACACTCACAACCTGGCCGGGTTCAACGATGACCTCAGTGACCACGCCCGCATTAGCGGCTTTTAGTTGCGCATACCCCAGGGCATTCTGAGCCTGCTGATTGCGTGCAGAAGCCGTTTGCACCTGGCTGCGCGCCTCACGCTCTGCCAATTCAAGGCGTTGCAGGGTTTGTTCGCTGACAAACTGACGCCCCACAAGTTGCTGTTGGCGCTGGAGCTCATTGGTGGTAATTGCCAGGGCCGCTTCTGCACGCTTCAGATCCGCGGCGGCTCCCTCCGCCGTTGCTACAAGGTCTCGTGTATCGAGTTTGAACAGTAAGTCGCCTTGTTTCACTCGCTGACCGGCATCGATGTAACGATGTTGAATCCGACCGGCGATCTGAAAGGCCTGAGGAACTTCGTGGCGGCCTCGCAGGGTTCCTGAAAATCTCTGCGCTGTTGGGCCAGCCTCCTTTAGTTCAACTGTTTTTACCCAGGGGATAGGGGCGCGGGTCTCTGGGGGCGGTTCCGAAGACTGCTGACAACCAGACAGAACGAGCAGCACGATAAACAGTGTCAGCATAAAGCGCATGGCAGGTGTCCCGATTGGCAAAGTCCAGGTGTGGGTATCAGTTCTCTCGGCATCCGGACAAAGCAAGTTGCAGGATGGCATCGCGAACGGTGTCGTTCTGCTCCATGGGCAGAAAATGGGGCGACCCTTCAACCACCCTCACGTCAGCCGAGGGCAGCAGGGTCTGCAGCCGTTGTCGGGCCGCCGGCGAGAACGTTGACCCGCGTTCTGCCGCCAGCGCGATAACCGGGCACCGCAACTGACGAATACCCGGCCACGGGTTGTGTTCGGTATGGGCAAACGTAGTACTTTCCCAGTCCGGGCTACACGCCAATTGAACTTGATCGTCCTGCGGTACGAAGGCGTGCTGAACGTAGGCTTCCAGCCATGCCTCGGGCCAGGTCTTAAAGCCACCGCGGCCACGATAGTTGTCCACCGCAGCGGCGTGCGAGTCGAATACCGGGCGCCGACGTGCGGCTCCGGCGGCCAGTGACAACCGGTGTCCCTGGCGCAGCAGCTTGGCCAGCCACAATCTCCGGCCCTGCCCCGGATCCATGATCACCGGTTCCGCCAGAATCAGGCCCAGCACTTTGTCTGGCCGTCGGGCAGCGGCCATGATGCTGGTGGTGGCACCGATGGAATGGCCGGCGAGCCAGACCGGCTCGTCCAGGCTTTCCAGCAGAGCGATCATGTCGCGATAGTAGGTTTCCCAGCCCCGGAATGTCGAAAAGTTCGCCGCACCGGCGCTGGCCCCGTGCCCCCGCATGTCCCAGGCCAGGACATTGACGTCCGTGGCGAGCTCGTCAAGCAGTGGATGGTACAGGCGGCCATGGAAACCCGTGGCATGGGCCCAGTGCAGTGTGGGTCGCGCTTTGGATTGCGGCCAGCGCCACAGTGCGATATCGGCGCCATCCGTCGCCCGGAATTCGTCGCGTTCAGGTGTGTTGTGCTTAATGTCCATGACGGTCTTCTTGTTGGGCGGCCATTGTCGGGAGCAATAACTGAACCTGACCAGTGGCGATCGGTTTTTTATCATCGCCTTGCCAGCAGGTCACCTGGACCAGGCTGGTGCGCCTGCCTTGCCGAATAATGTCGGCCCTGGCGAACGTCGATCGGGCCTTCGCGGAGCGGAGGTAATTGATGTGGCTGTCGAGAATGCGCGGGCAACGTGTCTCTGCATCCTGGCTTTGCGCAGCCACCCGCGCGGTGAGTTCGATCAGGGCTCCAAGCACGCCGCCATGGAGGGCTGGTAGCATGAAGTTGCCAATCAGCGCTTCACGACACGGCAAATGAACCAATACGCCTACATCACCGCGCTGAACCTCAAGCCCGAGGTGCTGTGCATAGGGAATGCGCTCCAGAAGAGCCTGCCAGTCAGCACATTCTTTCGCACTTTCCGCAGTGCCTGAGATTTGTGGGGCCGAATCGCCAGTCGTGCTCATGCGCTCTCCTTTCCTGGTCCACCTGCATGCAATTGCTGTCCCTGGGTGTTACGCATGAAGGTGGCGTTTGCCGTCGCTAGTAACTCGCGATTTCCCTCGCTAAGGATGTCACAATGAATAAACGCGACATCGTCCGATAAATGACGACAGGTGGCCACCGCTGACAGGGCCCGGTCGCCGATGGCAGGCCGCAAATAATCCATGCGCAGATCCAGAGTGGCAATGGGCATCAACTCCAGGGCACCCGCGAATACCGCCAAGCCTCCGGCGGAGTCTGCCAGCGAGTAAAGTACGCTGGTGCAGATTTCTTTTGTATCCTTATGGGCGAACATCCATGACTGCGGGGTTAGCCGCATACAGACCTGGCCCTGGTCTACCGAGACAACTTGCATGCCCAGATCCCTGCCGTGAGGAACCTGTTCGGTGAACTGCCACGCCGTCGTCACAGCGTCACTGTGCTGAAGTTTGTTCAGATCGTTCATCAGATCCGCCCAGTCTGACATGCATTTCGCGCAGGGGCGGAAGTGTAGAGGACCAGTGGATTGTCATAGGTCATTGCCATGGCGTTCTCTTGTGAGTAGCATTGTTTCCAAAGTTTGGTTGGTCAACCAACCAAAAGTCAACACTTTGTTAATCCAAATGGCACGGCACCGGTGTAATGGCGTGCGATCAGTGAAACGAATCGAATGATGGCTGCTCTGATGATTAATAAACGGGATTGCTCAGGAGATGGTTAAGCCATGGTTGACAGACAGATTACCCCTGCAAGCAAATTAGGCGATCAGGGTAACGTTTTGTCTAACGCCGCCCGGCTCTTTCGAGAGAAAGGTTTTGAAAGGACGTCTCTAAAGGAGATTGCCGAAGCCTGCAATATGCTGCCCGGAAGTCTGTATTATCGTTACAGCAGCAAGGAAGCGCTGCTCGTTGAGCTGATGCGTCGGGGAGTAGACCTGGTTACAACAGAGGTTGAAACCGCGTACGCCAGCTCGGACGATCCCGTGGAACGATTGCGTCTTTGTATCAACGCACATTTGCACGCCCTGCTGGTTGATTCGGATACGGTTTACGTACTTTTGTTTGAGTGGCGTTCACTGAGCGCGGAGGCCCGCGGGGACATCATCGCTTTGCGTGACCAGTATGAATCCCTTTGGGCCGAGATCATCGAAACGATGATTGAGCAAGGCGTGATTCGGAAGGATGTCAATGCTCGCCTGCTTCGCCTAATCGGCCTCGGGGCGCTCAACTGGGTCGCAACCTGGTTTGATCCGAAAGGTGTCTATACACTCGACGGCATTGGTGATTTTGTCTGGAACGTCATCATGGATGGTGTAATCAGGAAAAGTGTACGAACATAGGCACTGGCTCCCCAAGCGTAATTAGCGCCGGTTTATGTTTGTTAATCACGTGTATAGATGGTGTGTGATCTGACGTTTAGCCTGAATTGCTCAGGTGGCTGGCCAAACCAGCGTTTGAAGGCGCGTCTGAAATTGGCACTGTCGTGATAATTCATCAACGCGGCAATGGCCTCGATTGACAGTTCGCTGTCACGCAGGTATAGCGCTGCCTGCTGAGACAGAATCTCGTCACGGATTTTTCGAAAACTGCTGCCTTCATGGTTGAGTTTACGCGCCAGGGTGCGTTTGCTGATGAACAGAGAAGCAGCCGCTTCCTCTTCACTGAGCGTTCCCGGCGGCCGGGACAACATCATCTTCTTCAGCCGGGTCTGGTAGCTTGGCTTATCGGACTGAAGTTGCGCAAGCATGGCTTCACACTGTCGCATGGCCAGATGATAGTTTTCATGATTGGCAGAGGCGTTTGGTTCCCGACACAAGGCCATCGGCAAGCTGAGTTTTAATTGGCTGCAATCAAAGTGAATCTGCCCGGACAAAAAGTCCGAATACGTTGCGTGATACTCGGGTTTCGGATGGGCAAAGCATACTTCAGCCTCGCGCAAAGGGCGGCCAACCATGAACTCGCCGAATTCGAAAAGTGCCTTGACCATCGCATCCGACAGGCAACGCTGTATGTCATCGTCTAATGGCCCCAGGTACTGCAGAATACATTCCAAACGCTCACCGACTTGCTGCAAGTGCAACTGGATGAAGCTCGCGCGCGTGGGCAGGAATGTCCGAATCGCGTGTAGAGCAGTGAGGAGGTCGGGGCTGCTGTAAGCCACGAACCCCATTGCTCCGTGGGTTGCCGGAGTCATTCGTTTACCCAGCCTTAACCCAAATTCTGGCTGGCCGGACAGATCCATTGCATTACGCAGGATCTGTATCTGCTGAGCCACAGTAAGCAGTCCGTCCTCGCTCAAAAATTGCGTCACCCCAAGTCCAGTGCCCCGCAGCAGACGCGGAAGTTGTCTGGCTGTCAGATTCAGCTCACGTGCAACTAGCCGTGAGTAATTCGATGGAATATCCGGACCGGGACTTTGCAACTCCTCCATTTTCTTCCGCGCCGCCATCATTGATACCCCCCTTCCTAAAGTTTCGCCATTTTGTCTTCAAATGACCCCTGCTTGTCAAGAAATGACCTGAAAAATATGCTGGCAGACAGGCAATATCTGTCAATCATCAATGCTGGTAGGAGAACAACATTGGGCAAAGTTACGTTTATCGAACATGATCAAACTGAACATGTCGCAGAATTCAAAGCTGGTTCCTCGGTAATGCAAATCGCTGTTGATAGCGCCATTCCCGGTATCGACGGGGATTGTGGGGGGGAGTGCGCCTGCGGTACCTGCCACGTTATCGTCACGAACGAATGGTTCAGCAAGACAGGCACGCCTGGCAATGAGGAAGAACAAATGCTGTCAATGACACCGGAGCGGGCGAGCACTTCGCGCCTGGGCTGCCAGGTGGTACTGACTGATGAAATGGACGGCATGACCGTGCATTTACCCGAGTTCCAGATGTGAACACAGGAGGACGCATGCCAACACTGCCCAGAACATTTGACGACATTCAGTCCCGACTGATTAACGCCACCTCCAGGGTGGTGCCGATGCAGAGGCAAATTCAGGGACTGAAATTCTTAATGAGCGCCAAGAGGAAGACCTTCGGCCCACGCCGACCGATGCCCGAATTCGTTGAAACACCCATCCCGGACGTTAACACGCTGGCCCTTGAGGACATCGATGTCAGCAATCCGTTTTTATACCGGCAGGGTCAGTGGCGCGCCTATTTCAAACGGTTGCGTGATGAGGCGCCGGTCCATTACCAGAAGAACAGCCCTTTCGGCCCCTTCTGGTCGGTAACTCGGTTTGAAGACATCCTGTTCGTGGATAAGAGTCACGACCTGTTTTCCGCCGAGCCGCAAATCATTCTCGGTGACCCTCCGGAGGGGCTGTCGGTGGAAATGTTCATAGCGATGGATCCGCCGAAACACGATGTGCAGCGCAGCTCGGTGCAGGGAGTAGTGGCACCGAAAAACCTGAAGGAGATGGAGGGGCTGATCCGATCACGCACCGGCGATGTGCTTGACAGCCTGCCTACAGACAAACCCTTTAACTGGGTACCTGCTGTTTCCAAGGAACTCACAGGCCGCATGCTGGCGACGCTTCTGGATTTTCCTTACGAGGAACGCCACAAGCTGGTTGAGTGGTCGGACAGAATGGCAGGTGCAGCATCGGCCACCGGCGGGGAGTTTGCCGATGAAAATGCCATGTTTGACGACGCGGCAGACATGGCCCGGTCTTTCTCCAGGCTTTGGCGGGACAAGGAGGCGCGCCGCGCAGCAGGCGAGGAGCCCGGTTTCGATTTGATCAGCCTGTTGCAGAGCAACAAAGAAACGAAAGACCTGATCAATCGGCCGATGGAGTTTATCGGTAATTTGACGCTGCTCATAGTCGGCGGCAACGATACGACGCGCAACTCGATGAGTGGTGGCCTGGTGGCCATGAACGAATTCCCCAGGGAATTTGAAAAATTGAAGGCAAAACCGGAGTTGATTCCGAACATGGTGTCGGAAATCATCCGCTGGCAAACGCCGCTGGCCTATATGCGCCGAATCGCCAAGCAGGATGTCGAACTGGGCGGCCAGACCATCAAGAAGGGTGATCGAGTTGTCATGTGGTACGCGTCGGGTAACCGGGACGAGCGCAAATTTGACAACCCCGATCAGTTCATCATTGATCGCAAGGACGCACGAAACCACATGTCGTTCGGCTATGGGGTTCACCGTTGCATGGGCAACCGTCTGGCTGAACTGCAACTGCGCATCCTCTGGGAAGAAATACTCAAGCGTTTTGACAACATCGAAGTCGTCGAAGAGCCCGAGCGGGTGCAGTCCAACTTCGTGCGGGGCTATTCCAGGTTGATGGTCAAACTGACACCGAACAGTTAATTAACCGATTGACCAGGATGGCATCCGAACGTGTGGAGAGTCCAATCCCAGGGCACAGCGAAAGAGATAGCCTATGGTAAGCAAACGTAAAGAGAGGACGGTCATTGTTGGCGGTGGGCACGCAGCAGGTGCCCTCCTGACAGCCTTACTCCAAAAAAAATATCAACATGAGGTCGTTCTGGTGGGGAATGAACCTCATCCGCCCTACCATCGACCGCCGCTGTCCAAGAATTACCTGACAGGAGACGTTGATCAGGAGTCGCTGTACCTGAAACCGCGCTCGGTATACGAGAACGCAGGCCATCAGTTGCGGCTCGGTGTGCGCGTCGAACAAATTGATCGGGACAGTAGCACCATCAGCTTGTCGGATCAGAGCAGGCTGCAATACGATCGACTGGTCCTGGCCACCGGGTCACACCTTCGACACCTGAACGCGCCCGGGGCTGACTTAAATGGCATTCATTACCTGCACGACATAGCTGATTCAGAGGTACTGCGTGAACAGTTAGTTGCTGGAAAGCGCCTGGTCGTCGTGGGTGGTGGTTACATCGGCCTTGAGGTGGCGGCCAGTGCCAACAAAAAAGGTGTTAATGTCACGGTGCTAGAAGCCGCCGAACGTCTTATGCAGCGCGTTACGGGCCCGGAAATATCAGCGTTCCTTTACGACAAACACCGTGGCGCCGGCGTGGACGTACGTCTGAACACAGCGGTAACCGGCTTCGAAGCGGGCGATCAGGGGCATGTGGCTGGCGTGACGTTGGCGGACGGAAGCACCGTACCGGCCGACATCGTCCTTGTGTCGATCGGCATTATCCCGGAAACCGCTCTGGCTAAGGACGCCGGCCTGCCCTGTGATAACGGTATTATTGTTGACGAATTTACCCGTACCGAGGACCCCGCCATCTTGGCGATCGGTGACTGCACCCGGCACCGGAATCTTTTCTTCGAAAAGATGCAACGACTCGAGTCTGTCGCCAATGCTGTCGATCAGGCTCGTACAGCCGCGGCAACCCTGATGGGTGAGGAGAAACCCTATGATAGCGTTCCATGGTTCTGGTCAAACCAGTACGATGTTCGTCTGCAGATGGTAGGATTGTCGCAAAATCATGATCAGCGAGTGGTTCGAGGCACCCCCGAGGATAAAGGATTTGCCGTGTTCTATCTCCGCGAAGGCTGTGTTATTGCTGTTGACGCGGTCAACCTGCCCCTTGCTTTTTTGGTAGGCAAGACACTCGTTCAACAACGCAGAACGATCAACCCGGAACTAATAGAGGATCCGGATACTGAACTGAAATCTTTGGTGAACGGAAGGCTCCAGAGTTGAAGGCAATATGTTGCGTGGCAACCGAAGCAGCCAGTCACCGGAGTGAGCCAATAAATATGAACTTGATCCTCTTAACAATAAAAGATTGTGACTTTGCGCGACCGCTATGGGTTGAGGTGTATATCACTGAATCTTGGTTAAATCACACCAAGCACTTAATGTTTTCGGCCTCTTCTCTTGGAAGTGTCACTGTTGAAGCCGTTGGAAAGTGGCATCCAAGAACGGGCTACTCAGAGTTCAAACTGCAGGCAGTCTGTAAATCAAACAGAGTGAGATTCAGGCTTGTTGGAGATGTAAATGGGAGGCGGGTTCTGACATCCGGTATTGATATCAGGACACTTGACCAATTGAATCAAAGGTATGGCGCTAATGAAACAGTTTTTTATAGCAAGGACGTACCAGTGCTGATGGCAATCTATTACTCAACTAAACGGTTAGAGGTTTTTAAATAACGTTTGCTGGCTGCATTCAGCAACCTTTTGATCGGTGAAAAATATCTGCTGGCGTAGGCCTCAAGTTTGGGAATTCTCGAACATATGATGAAAGAAATGATTTGGGTCACTTAGGGAGACTCTGAATAAGTCCCCAAAATCAGCGATAATACGGCCGTCGTCAACCGCATAGGATCGTTGCCACCATGGATCAGATCACCTTCTCCGAAGCCGAGTACCAGACCAAAAAGCGCAAAACCCGCCGCGAGATCTTTCTGGAACGGATGGACAAGCTGATTCCGTGGAAGCAGCTGGAAAAGAAGGTAGCCCGTTATTACCCCAAGGGCCAGAACGGACGGCCTCCCTATCCTTTGTCTGCCATGCTGCGCGTTCACTGCATGCAGTTGTTCTATAACCTCAGCGATCCGGCCATGGAAGATGCATTGTACGAGATCGAATCCATGCGCCAGTTCGCTGGCCTGAAGCTCGATCGTCTGCCAGACGAAACAACGATCCTTAAGTTCCGTCATTTTCTGGAGCAGCATGGTCTCGGCAAGGTGCTGTTCAAAGAGGTGAACAAGCACCTGGAGAAAAACGGCCTGATGCTGCGTGAAGGCAGCATTGTTGATGCCACCATCATCTCTGCGTCCAGCTCCACAAAGAACAGTTCTGGCAAGCGCGATCCGGAGATGCACCAAACCCGAAAGGGCAACGAATGGCAGTTCGGCATGAAGATGCACATTGGCGTCGACGACACACTGGGCCTTATCCATAGCATCGACACCACTGCTGCCAATGTCCATGACATTGTGCCTTCCGGCAAACTGCTGCACGGTGAAGAGCGCCGAGTCTTTGGTGATGCCGGCTACCTCGGCATACAAAAGCGAGGCGAGCACAAGCACCGTAAAAATGTGTCTTGGTTCATCGCCAAGCGCCCGGGTTCACGGAAGGCCCTGAATGCTGACAAGCTGAAAGCCGAGAAAATCAAAGCCAGCATCCCCTCAAAAGTGGAACATCCGTTCCGGTACATCAAGCAGGTGTTCGGCTACAACAAGGTTCGCTATCGCGGCCTGTCGAAAAACACCAACCGGCTGCACTTGTTGGCCGCGTTCAGTAATCTGTTAATCGGTGAAAAATACCTGCTGGCATAGGGGCAGTGTGCCTATTTTCCGCCAAAATGGCGGGAAACGGGCAGAAAACATACAAATAAATGGAGAGTTGCGTCTGAATTTTCCGTTTTCTGCTGGCTCAAACGGATGCTGGTGAAAATCGACGGTTATTCAGACCTTCCTTAGCTTTCTGTAATTGGCGAGTACAATGTATGCGCCGCGAACATGATCAGTCTTTGTTCGTCATGGCATCGAACACGTTTTTGTGGCTAACTGAGACCAACGTTTTATTAACGTACTGGAAGACCGATTTGCCGATGGAGATTCTTGATAACCTGCTTCATCGATACCCCCTTCGATTTCGCAGTGTGGCAAGCCCCAATATCCTAGACACCTGACAGCTTTGTGAAGTACTGCTTTTCTAAGGAGGCTCTGAATAAGTCTCCAAAATCAGCGATAATACGGCCATCGTCAATCGCATAGGATCGTTGCCAGCATGGATCAGATCACCTTCTC
>NZ_JBEPPY010000026.1:0-70744 GCF_040547575.1 Marinobacter sp. MBR-99
CCGCCGCCCTGGTCAGTTTGTTAGGCGGCCATTTTGCCTCAGGTGGGTCAATTTTAAGTCGGCGCTAGTGGGTCAGTATTACTCCGGCGGTGACATTTAAGGATAGGATTTTGCTAATTACAGGGGGGACCGGTTCTTTTGGGAATTCGGTACTCAAACGTTTTCTAAGAACGAATATTAAAGAAATCCGCATCTTCAGCCGGGATGAAAAAAAGCAGGATGACATGCGCAAGCGCTACGCCAATCCCAAGCTCAAGTTCTACATTGGCGATGTGCGGGACTACAACAGCATTCTGAATGCTAGCCGGGGTGTGGATTACATCTACCACGCGGCGGCGCTCAAGCAAGTGCCCTCCTGCGAGTTTCACCCCATGGAGGCGGTGAAAACCAACGTGATTGGCACCGAGAACGTTCTGGAAGCGGCCATTCAGAATGAAGTCAAGCGGGTGGTTTGTCTGAGTACTGACAAGGCGGTTTACCCCATCAACGCTATGGGTATTTCCAAGGCGATGATGGAAAAGGTGATGGTAGCCAAGTCTCGCAATGTGGACCCAAACAAAACCGTGATCTGCGGCACCCGCTACGGCAACGTGATGGCCTCTCGCGGCTCGGTGATTCCGTTGTTTGTAGACCAGATTCGTGCTGGTCAATCCCTCACCATTACCGACCCGAACATGACCCGGTTCATGATGACCCTGGCGGATGCGGTGGACCTGGTACTGTATGCATTCGAGCATGGCAGCAATGGCGATCTGTTTGTGCAGAAAGCTCCAGCGGCCACCATCGAAACCCTGGCCCGAGCGCTGACCGATCTGGTGGGCAAGCCGGACCATCCCATCAATGTAATTGGTACCCGCCACGGCGAAAAACTGTTTGAAGCTCTGCTCAGCCGGGAAGAAATGGCCTGCGCCCAGGATATGGGGGAGTACTATCGCGTTCCACCGGATCTGCGGGATCTGAACTACGGCAAGTTTGTGGAGCAGGGGGAGGAGAAGATCTCCCACACCGAGGATTACAATTCTCATAACACCGAACGCCTCGATGTAGCCGGCATGCAAACCTTACTGCGTAAGCTGGAATTCATTCGTGCCCTGGAACGGGGTGAATACCTCAACACGGAGGAGTGAATCATGCGGGTATTGGTAACCGGGGCTAACGGTTTCATTGGCAAGAATCTGCAACTGCATTTGCGTGAGCGGGGCGGTGTAGACATTGTGCCGTTTACCCGTGAGCACACTGAGGCGGACTTACCTGGCTTGTTGGACAGCGTGGACTGGGTGTTTCACCTGGCGGGCATCAATCGCCCGGAAGACCCTTCGGAATTCGATACCGGCAATGCCGGCCTCACCAAGGCGCTGTGTGACGCGGTAAAAGCAACCGGTCGCAACGTTCCCGTGGTTTACACCTCGTCGATTCAGGTCGAGCGGGATAACGACTATGGTACCAGCAAGCGTGCAGCGGAAGACGCCCTGCTGGAGCTCCAACAATCCACAGATTGTCTGGTTTACATCTACCGCCTGCCCAACGTATTCGGTAAATGGGCACGGCCCAATTACAACTCGGCGGTGGCCACCTTCTGCCACAACATCGCCCGGGATTTTCCGGTGCAGATTAACGACCGGGATGCCGTGATCAATCTGGTGTATGTGGACGACGTAATCGCCAGTTTCCTCCGCCTGCTGAGCGGCGGGCCACAGAACGGCCCGTTTGTAGAGGTGGAGCCGGTATACCAGATTACCGTGGGTGATCTGGCCAGCCAGCTGAACCGCTTTAAAGCCACCCGGGATAATCTGATCACCGAGCCGGTGGGTACCGGGCTGGTACGGGCGCTGTATTCCACCTACGTAAGCTACCTGCCGCCAGAGCGCTTTACCTACACCGTGCCCCAGCATGGCGACGAGCGCGGGGTGTTTGTGGAAATGCTGAAAACCTCGGACGCCGGCCAGTTTTCCTTCTTTACCGCCCACCCGGGCATAACCCGTGGTGGCCATTACCATCACTCGAAAACCGAGAAGTTTCTGGTGATCAAGGGCAAGGCCTGCTTCCGTTTCCGCCACATGCTTACCGGGGAGTTCTACGAGCTGTTCACTGAAGGCAAAAAGCCGGAGATTGTGGAAACCGTACCGGGCTGGACCCACGACATCACCAACGTGGGCGAAGACGAGCTGGTGTGTATGCTCTGGGCCAATGAAATTTTTGACCGGGACAACCCGGATACCTTTGCGTGCCCGGTGGGTACCGAAGCCTGAACGAATCTGGAACTGCCATGAAAAAACTGAAAGTAATGACCGTGGTCGGCACCCGGCCAGAGATTATTCGTCTCTCCCGAGTAATTCCCAAGCTGGATGAGCACTGCGAGCATATTCTGGTGCACACCGGCCAGAACTACGATTTCGAGCTGAACGAAATCTTCTTCCAGGATCTGGGCATCCGCAAGCCGGACCACTTCCTGAGTGCGGCCGGCGCCAGCGGTGCCGAAACCATCGGCAACGTGATTATCGCGGTGGACAAAGTGCTGGCGGAAGTTCAGCCGGAAGCGCTGCTGGTGCTGGGTGATACCAATAGCTGCATGGCGGTTATCCCCGCCAAGCGCCGAAAAATTCCCACCTTCCACATGGAAGCCGGCAACCGCTGTTTTGATATGCGGGTACCGGAGGAGATCAACCGCCGCATTGTTGACCATACGGCTGATATCAACCTTACCTACAGCACCATTGCGCGGGATTATCTGCTGCGCGAAGGTCTGCCGCCGGATCGTGTGATCAAGACCGGCAGCCCGATGTTTGAGGTGCTCAACTACTTCCGTGAAGGTATTGAGGCCTCTGATGTATTGACTCGCCTGGGCCTGGAAGAGGGCAAGTTCTTTATTGTCAGCGCTCACCGTGAGGAGAACGTGGACTCGGACAGAAACTTTCTGGCGCTGGTAACTACCTTGAACGCTGTCGCTGAGAAGTATGGCTATCCGGTAATCGTCTCTACCCACCCGCGTACCCAGAAAAGGGTGGATGCCATGGGGGTGAAGTTCCACGAGAATGTGCGCTTGCTCAAACCGCTGGGCTTCAAGGATTACAACAAGCTGCAGTTGAGCGCCAAGGCTGCGCTGTCGGACAGTGGTACCATCAACGAGGAGGCTTCCATTCTCAATTTCCCGGCGCTGAATTTGCGCGAGGCTCACGAGCGGCCTGAGGGGATGGAGGAAACAGCCGCCATGATGGTCGGTCTCAGTACTGAACGGGTGCTGCAGGGCCTGGCCATTCTGGAAAACCAGAGCCGTGGTGATGAGCGGTCTATGCGTCTGGTTGCTGATTACAGCATGCCGAACGTGGCGGAGAAGGTGGTGCGGATAATCCACAGTTATCGGGATTATGTGATGCAGACGGTTTGGAAGCAGTATGACTGAGGGTAGGAAACTCGTGGCCTATGTAGGCCCTTACAGCTTCCCAAATGGGGGTGCTGCTGCACGAAGGATTTATGGCAACTGTCGTTCGTTGCAATGTGCGGGCTATGATGTGGTGGTTAGCTCCGGCCAGCTTTCCGACTCGCCTATACAAGACTACAACGGAATCCCAGTTGTGTCGTTGAACGAACGGCGGCATGAAAGATTGCCAACGCTGTTGAAGCATTTGATGTACTTTACCGCTGGCCAGAGCACTGTTCGCTGGCTGGAGTCGTTGGAGAGAAAGCCTGATGCGGTCATACTATATAGCGGCTACTCCCCATACCTGATTCGTTTGCTGCCTTGGGCACGTAAAAATAACGTTAAACTAATATTTGATGCTGTTGAGTGGTACGACCCGCCAGGGCTAATATCCAAATTTTTATCGCCATATTTTCTTAATATTGAGTTGGCGATGCGAGTTTTGATCAAGAGGTGTGATGGCTTAATTGTTATTAGCGAGTATTTGAAAAAATACTATATGCCTCATTTTAAAAACATAATAAAAGTCCCGCCGACAGCAAGTTTTGATGTTAATGGTTTTGCCAGTTCGGCTGAGCGTAACGAGCCAGTGACGTTCGTCTACGCAGGCACTCCAGGAAAGAAGGACTCTCTGTCTTCCATTGTTTCTGCCGTTCTGAGTGCTCATGATGCAGGGCGAAATGTTGAGTTACATATAGCCGGTATCTCAAGAGAAAAGCTTAGTGAGTACACTCCGCCGACCGGTTTTAGTCAGGCGGTAATTGATACAGTTGTTAAGTGTCATGGGGTATTGAGTCACAGCGACACTGTGGACCTTGTGGGAAGGTCAGACTATTCAGTAATCATTCGACCGAATATTAGAAGTGTGCAGGCCGGGTTTCCTACGAAGTTTGTGGAGAGCATGGCTCTTGGTACACCTGTTGTAGCGAATATAACAAGCGATCTGGATACCTACCTGGTGGACGGCGTCAATGGGCTAGTCTGTCCTGATTCTGATATTGATAGCTTAGTCAACGTAATTGATAGGGCTGTTGATTTGGCCTTGGATGGGGCTTTGAGGGCGAAGGCTAAAGAAACTGCCGATGCTTACTTTTCGCCAGAGAATTATGCTGAAGAATTTAAAAATCTCATTGGTTAGGTGAAATGACTATTTATAAGAACTTGCTTGGTAAGCTTAAGGGTAATGCCAAAACTTGGCTAATCACGGGTACCGCCGGCTTCATCGGCTCCAACCTCCTCGAACACCTCCTAAAACTAAACCAGCGCGTAATAGGCCTGGACAACTTCGCCACCGGCCACCAAGGCAGCCTGGATGAAGTGCAGTCCTTAGTGTCACCAGAACAGTGGTCCCGCTTCACCTTCATTGAAGGCGATATACGCAATCTGGAAGACTGCCAACAGGCCTGCGAGGGTGTGGACTACGTGCTACACCAGGCCGCCCTGGGCTCCGTACCCCGCTCCCTGAACGACCCCATCACTACCAACGCGGCCAATATTACCGGCTTTCTGAATATGTTGGTGGCAGCGCGGGATGCGGGGGTGAAGAGTTTCACGTATGCGGCGTCCAGCTCTACCTATGGCGACCACCCGGCGTTGCCGAAGGTGGAGGATAACATTGGCAAGCCGTTGTCGCCTTATGCGGTCACCAAGTATGTGAATGAGCTGTATGCGGAGGTGTTCGCCCGCAGTTACGGCTTCAAGGCCATTGGTCTGCGTTACTTCAACGTGTTCGGCAAACGCCAGGACCCCAACGGTGCCTATGCGGCGGTGATTCCGAAATGGACGGCCGCCATGATGCGCGGTGAGGATGTGTTCATCAACGGCGATGGCGAAACCAGCCGGGATTTCTGTTTTATCGAGAATGCGGTGCAGGCTAACCTGCTGGCGGCCACGGCGGAGGATTCTGCCAAGAATGAGGTTTACAACGTGGCGGTGGGTGACCGTACTACGCTGAACGATCTGTTCGCGGCGCTGAAGAGTGCCCTGGCGGAGAATGGTGTGGTGTATGACAAAGAGCCGGTGTACCGGGATTTCCGGCCGGGGGATGTGCGGCATTCCCAGGCGGATATTGGTAAGGCGGCGAGTAAGCTTGGGTATGCGCCGGAGTTTAGGATTCGTGAGGGGATTGCCAAGGCGATGCCCTGGTACTTGAAGAACTAATCTCCTGCCAAGCTGTTTTTGCCACGGACACTCACGGACGCTCACGGACAAGAAAAAATACTTTTTGTCTTTAAGTCTTTCGTCCGTGTAAGTCCGTGAGTGTCCGTGGCTAACAATCTTTATATCTGTAATGGACTAATATCGTGAAAAAAATTGCTGTTATCGGCCTTGGCTACGTAGGCCTGCCCCTCGCCGTTGCCTTCGGAGAAAAGCGCCCGGTGGTGGGTTTTGATATCAACGCCAAGCGCATTGCCGAGCTGAAGCAAGGTGAGGATTTCACCCGTGAAGTCTCCACCGAGGAACTTGCTGCTGCCTCCCTGTTGTCGTTCACCGATTCCTTGGATGACATCGCAGACTGCACGGTGTTTATTGTTACCGTGCCCACGCCCATTGATGACTACAAAACCCCGGACCTCACGCCGCTGGTGAAGGCCAGTGAGAGTGTGGGCAAGGTGCTTAAATCCGGCGATATTGTGATTTACGAATCCACCGTGTACCCGGGTGCCACCGAAGAGGTGTGTGTGCCGGTGCTGGAGCGGGTGTCTGGCCTTAAGTTTAACGAGGACTTCTACGCGGGTTACAGCCCGGAGCGGATTAACCCGGGAGATAAGGAACACCGGGTAACGACCATCATGAAGGTGACTTCCGGCTCTACCCCCGCCATTGCCGAGGAAGTGGATGCCCTGTACGCGGATATCATCACCGCCGGCACCCATAAGGCCAGTTCCATCAAGGTGGCGGAAGCTGCGAAGGTGATTGAGAACACTCAGCGGGATTTGAACATCGCGCTGATGAACGAGCTGGCGATGATCTTCGCCCGGCTGGGTATTGATACTCACGAAGTGCTGGCGGCTGCGGGTACCAAGTGGAACTTCCTTCCGTTCAAGCCCGGCCTGGTAGGCGGCCACTGCATTGGGGTAGACCCGTACTACCTCACTCACAAAGCCCAGGCCATTGGCTACCACCCGGAAATCATCCTGGCTGGCCGCCGCACCAATGATGGCATGGGGCCCTACGTGGCGGCTGAACAGGTAAAAGCCATGATCAAAGCCGGCCACACCATCGCCAATGCCCGGGTGCTGGTAATGGGCTTCACCTTCAAGGAAAACTGCCCGGACTTGCGCAACACCCGGGTGATTGATGTGGTGAAAGAACTGCAAGACTTCGGCTGCCAGGTGGACGTAACCGACTGCTGGGCCGACAGCACCGAGGCGGAGCATGAATACGGCATCAGCCTGACGGAAAAGCCGGAGCAGGGCAGTTACAGCGGAGTGATTATGGCGGTGCCCCACAAAGAATACGCGGCTATGAGTGCCAGTGATATGCGGGGCTATCTGAAGGCGGATGGTGTGTTGTTTGACCTGAAGGGTGTGTTGCCTTTGGGTGAGGCGGATTTGCGGCTTTGAAGACGTTTCTGCTGATTGCCAGTTTCCCTGATTCGCTGATCAAGTTTCGCGGGCCTTTGCTGCGTGCCTTGGTGGCGAAGGGGCTGGATGTGCACGTGGCCGCGCCGGATCTGGCCGATGTGCCGGATATCCGCACCGAGCTGGAAGCACTGGGCATTACCCTGCATGAGATCGGCCTGAAGCGCACCGGTACAAATCCAGTGGCCGATCTGGCTACGGTCGCAGAGCTTTGGCGGTTAATGCGCCGTATTCGGGCGGATTATGTGCTGGGGTACACCATCAAGCCGGTGATTTATGGTTCGTTAGCGGCCTGGCTGGCCTGTGTCCCTAACCGTTTTGCGCTGGTTACCGGGTTGGGGTATGCCTTTACCGGGGAGGCGTCTGGCAAGCGTGGCTTGCTTCGCAGGCTGATTCAGCGGTTGTACCGGTTCGGGCTTTCCAAAAGCCGTAAGGTGTTCTTCCAGAACCCGGATGACGAAGCCCTGTTTCGGCAACTGGGGTTGTTGCCGGCAGACATTCCTTCATGCGTAGTGAATGGCTCGGGTGTGGATGTGGCGGATTATGCGCTGGCACCCTTGCCGGAGAAGCCTTCGTTTCTGCTGATTGCCCGTTTGTTGGGTGACAAGGGCGTGCGTGAATACGCCCAGGCAGCCCGCAAGGTCAAAGCCCAATACCCGGATGCGGTGTTCCAATTGGTGGGCTGGATAGACGACAACCCGGATGCCATCAGCCAGCAGGAGCTGGATGAGTGGGTGAACACGGGTACGGTCGAGTTTCTTGGCAAATTGGCGGATGTTCGCCCGGCTGTTGCGGACTGCAATGTGTACGTGCTGCCCTCGTATCGGGAAGGTACACCCCGCACCGTGCTGGAAGCCATGGCCATGGGCCGGCCGGTGATTACCACCGACGCGCCTGGTTGTCGGGAAACAGTTACGGATGGTGATAACGGGTTTCTGGTGCCGGTAAAGGCCGTGGATGAGTTGGCTGCGGCGATGGTTAAGTTTTTAGAGAACCCGGAGCTGGTGGCTGGTATGGGTGAACGCTCACGGCTGGTGGCGGAGCAGAAGTACGATGTGCATCGGGTTAATGAGTTTATGTTGGGGGAGATGGGGATTAAGTGATTTCCCTCTAGTGCTAAAGATACAGCTACGTGTTAATGTTTATATTAACAAGGTCGTTTGAGTGGATAATGAGTTCAAGGATGAAATAACGGGCAGCGCATTTCGGGTTGTCCACTGCGAAGGTGCCAGGGAAAGTTTTGAGCAGGCACTCAAGCGAGTTGAGGCTCGGAAAAGCGGCTCTTTTCGAAGAGGCATGGTTCAGCAGATTCAGCGCCTTGCCGATGGCCACAAGATGAGTAGCGAAAACTTTCCGATTGAAGGCGAGCTGCCCAAGAAGCTGAATGGAGAGAGTGCTGGCCATTTTCGGGCGTTAAAGCGTATTCCTGTTCGCGGTTACTGCTGGCGCTCTGAGTGTTGTGAGAACACCTGGTTTATCAGCCATTACGTTTACAAGGATTATCAGAAGCTGAAAGCCAGAGATACAGAAAGACTGGGCAAAAACTGGATACGAATTGAGGTGAATGGAGATGAGCGCTAAAGAGTTGTTTTACGGCGCCGGGCACGAATTCAGTCGCGCAGAAGCGCGGGCCTATGCCAGGGAAGATCTTATTTATAACGTGACGGAAGATTTGTTGGTGCAGATGGAAGAGCTTGGCGTTACCAAGCTGGAACTGGCGCGCCGGTTGGGGAAATCCCGCTCTTATGTCACTCAAATGCTCAGCGGCGCCCGGAATATGACGTTGGGGACTTTGTCTGATATTTGCTTTGAGTTGGGTATAACACCGCAGGTAGGTTTTGGCGTTGAAGCTGCTGAAACCAGGGAGCTGGGGGTTCAGCGGGATGACAATCCGGTTTGGGAGCCCAGTGACAATGGTGTTTGTTACGACGTGATTCAGGTTTTGGGCGAGAACGTGATTGATATGCGCGATCCTGGCCAATGGGAGAAAGTGGCCTGATGTCTGATGATCTGGAAACAGCGCTCAAAGAATTGCGAGTGTTAGAGGTGCGTTTGCGCAACGCCAATGTACGGCTGGTTGATGAGCTTGAACCCCAGGAACTCAAAAACCGCGCGATGGAAGTTCAGGGCTTGCGAGGCGTGGGCAAGATTAAAGAAATCGCCCTGAAAGAGGGTGAAGAAGACTGGTGGGAGTATAACTTTTTCTACGCCGCCGGTGCCCGGTTGGTGGAGAAGGAAAAAGATGGTGACCCCTTGGTGGAAATCCACGCCACGTTTAATGCGGTTTATCGTTCCCGTGAAAAGCTGAGCCAGGAGGCTGTAAAGGCGTTCTCTCAGGAGCATGTGGGCTATCACGTTTGGCCCTATTGGCGGGAGTTTGTGCAATCACATTGCACCCGCCTTGGCATTGCGCCGATTCGAATTCCCTTTTATCGCATAGGATCAGATGCCTGATGTTGAAACGGATTTTTGATGTTGTTGCTTCCGGTATCGGGCTTTTAGTGCTTTCTCCTGTGATCTTGGTAGTTGCTGTTCTCATCCACCGCAAACTCGGCTCCCCCGTACTCTTCCGCCAAACCCGCCCTGGCCTGAACGGTAAGCCGTTCGAGATGGTGAAGTTCCGCACTATGCTGGATGCCACCGACAAGCACGGCAACCCCCTGCCGGATGACCAGCGCATGACACCGTTCGGTAGCTTTCTGCGCGCCACCAGCCTGGATGAATTGCCAGAGCTGTGGAATGTGTTGAAGGGTGATATGAGCCTGGTTGGTCCGCGGCCATTGCTGATGGAATACCTGCCGCTGTACTCGAAAGAACAATACCGCCGCCACGAGGTTCGCCCGGGTGTAACGGGCTGGGCCCAGGTGAATGGCCGCAATGCGATTTCCTGGGAAGACAAGTTCCGGCTGGATGTGTGGTATGTGGACAATCAGTCGCTTTGGCTGGATGTGAAGATTCTGTTCCTTACGGTGAAGAAGGTGCTGGTTCGGGACGGGATTAGTGGGGAGGGTGAGGTGACGATGTCTAAGTTTACCGGGAGCAAAGATTGATGCGCCTCGCCATTCTCGGTGCCAGTGGCCACGGCAAAGTGGTGGCGGATGCCGCCGGGCTGGTTGGCTGGGATGAGGTGGTGTTTTTTGATGATGCCTGGCCGGAGCTGACGAGGAATGGACCTTGGGCGGTTTTAGGCGACACCGCTGCTTTGCTTGAAGGTGTTAAGGGGTTCGATGGCGTTGTTGTTGCCATTGGACATAACGGGATTCGCCAGGTCAAGCAGCGTGAGTTGGCGGCTTCGGGGGGGCGGCTGGTGTCTATTGTTCACCCCGCTGCGCTAGTTAGTGAGTATGCGGTGGTTGGCGCTGGCTCTGTGGTATTCGCTAATGCCGTCATTAACGCCTGCGCGGGAGTGGGTGAGGGCTGTATTGTGAATACCGGGGCAGTGGTGGAGCATGATTGTGAGATGGGGGACTTCGCCCATGTTAGCCCGAATGCGGTGTTGGCTGGTGGGGTGAAGATTGGTGCGCAGGCTTGGGTTGGTGCCTGTGCTTCGGTTCGGCAGTTGATAGAGGTGGGTGAGGGCGCTGTGGTTGGCATGGGCGCTGTTGTGACCAAAGATGTTCCGCCGGGGGTTACGGTGGTGGGTAACCCGGCCCGGGTGTTGGGGGCATCTATTTAAGTTCTAATGTCTAAACTAGGAGTCTGCGCGGCAGAAGCTCGTTTCTGGCATAATAAACCGAAAATTTTTCGGCAACAGGACGTCTGATGGGAACCACTTTCCGCCCGTACTCGCCCGACCAGGAATTGCTCCTTCCCCCAAGCCTGAACGAGTGGCTGCCTGATGGCCACCTGGCCTATTTTGTCAGTGATGTTGTCGAGGAGCTGGATTTGAGTGCGTTTTACGCCCGCTACGAAGGCAACGGTCGGCGTAACTCGCCGTTCGATCCGCGGATGATGCTGAAGGTTCTTATTTACGCCTACGCCACCGGCGTATTCTCCTCACGCAAGATTGCCCGGAAGTTGGAGGAAGACGTCGCCTTTCGGGTTCTGGCTGCGGGTAATTTTCCCAAGCACCGCACGATCTGTGATTTCCGCAAACACCATCTGGTCGCCTTCAAGGCCATCTTCATTCAAGTCGTACGGATTGCCCGGGAGGCGGAGCTGATCACGCTGGGAACACTGGCGATTGATGGCACAAAGATTCGGGCTAATGCCAGTAAGCACAAGGCCATGAGCTATGGCCGCATGGGCGAGGAAGAAGATCGTTTATCGAAAGAGATCGATGGGCTATGTCGTCAGGCCCGTCGAACGGATGAGTCGGAAGATCGGCAGTTCGGCCCGGATCAGCGGGGTGATGAGCTACCTGAGGAGTTGCAGTACCGACAGGCGCGACTGGACAAGATCCGCGCTGCCAAGGAGAAATTGGAAGCGGATCAGAAAGCGCGGGATACAGCCAAAGGCCGGCACCCGGACGATGATCGCCGCCCACCCCGCGGTGGCCGGAACTTCAAGCGAGATTACGGGGTGCCGGACGACAAAGATCAAAGCAACTTTACCGACCCGCAAAGCCGGATTATGAAAACGGCGGATGGGTTCCAGCAATGCTACAACGGCCAGTTGGCCGTGGATGGTGAATTCCAACTGATTGTCGCTAATCATCTGGGCAGCAATGCCAGTGATCAGGGTCGCCTGATACCGCTACTGGATGACGTGAAAGACATCCTGAAAACCTATCCGCAACAATGCCTGGCCGATGCCGGTTACCGTAAAGAAGACGACTTACAGTCCCTGGAGGACAAAAGGATCGACGGTTATGTCTCGCTGCGTCGGGAAGGGAAAAAGAGCGCAGAGATAGACGCGAGCGGTTATCCCGCCACGTCACGGATGGCCGAGAAGCTGGCCACCGCGACGGGGCGATCGGTTTACGCCCGGCGCAAGTATCTGGTTGAGGCGGTTAATGGCTGGATCAAGCATATTCTGGGCTTCCGGCAGTTCAGCCTGAGGGGGCTTAATGCCGTGCAAGGCGAATGGGATCTGGTCTGCCTGTCGCTTAACCTCAGGCGGATGAGTTCGCTGATGAGGCTGACATAGGCGATCTGAGGCGGCGTGCTGGGCCGTGCTGAGTGGTCGGGCTACGGTTGTGAACTTGCCTATAACCGTCTTGATTGCCTAGACAGAAAATCGTGACTCTATCCGGTTGGATACTGCGCCTATACTCTCGGGCACAACCGTGATTCGGCGCGGCGGAGGCACTTGCTCAAAACACTTCTGCCGCGCAGACTCCTAGGCTTGCTGAATCTACCGACGATTGATCAGCTGAAACGAATGCTGAAGGTTGCTGATCCTGATTCCGGCTATGTACACCCTGGCTATCAGGCCATGGGGCTGTACGTAGACGATATGGAGGCTCAACATGCCATCGTCAATCGTCAGGGGGAGGTGCAGTTCAACACTGGGGTTGAATTTCCGGACCTGGTGTATCGGGGGCAAGTTGAGGAGTTCACTCCCTGCGTGCCGGGCCTCGGCCGGTTGCGTCGCCTTGAGGACAAGTTGGTAGCGGTTTGTCGCAATGTGGCGTTTGAGGATGTGATTCGTGCACACCCATACGTTAAGTATTGCGCCAGTCAGTATTTTAATGGGCGCCCATTGCACATCAATTTCCAGGGTGTCGCACAGCATTACGGTTTTCATACCGACATGCTGGATGTGACCAGCAACTTCGATGTCGCCACGTTTTTCGCGTGTTGTGAGTGGAATGATGATGCGGGGTGTTATCTGCCTGTTGTCGCAAGGGAGGCACCGGGCATTATCTACAGTGTTGAGCCTGCATTTTACAGTATGGGCTTGGTTGAATTGGCGGCGGAGTTTAGCTTCGTTGGTTGGCAGCCCTTACCCCGCCCAGCTCAACAACGTGCAAGCGCTTTCATCTTGCCGGCAAACCAGTGTTTCGCGAGTTTGCCGGGGGTCAGTAAACATTATTTTCGGCATGATGAACAATCTGCTGAGGCGATTTGGCGTGCATTTGATGGTGGTGATGTACTTTTCCCCGAAGATGAGGCCGCGGAGTTAAGCCGGTTAGCTCAGGACCTTGGTGTCGTCACAACGAGCCAGCTTGCCCGGGCCTGGCAGATTCTGGAAACCTGGGAAGGGATTGGCTTTAAGAAAAAGCGACGGAAAGGTGCATTTAAAGCCAGTGGTCTGAAGATTGTTGAAACGGCACAGCTAAACTGGACTCGGTTTAATTTGCCGTCAAAGCCGGAAAAGCTTCAGGACAGACTGAATTCTGAGTTGGATAATGTTCGGTTTCGGATGGCTTACACGCCGCCGGCGTGACTGCCGGATGACACGGACATTCTCCGGATGCATTCCAGGAGGTGATCGCCAAGATTGCCGCCTGGTTGGTTTGGTAAGCCTTACTTGCTTTGTCTGTGTGGGTCCGTGAGTGTCCGTGGCTAGAAAAAGGGTTTCCTATTAACTCCAGGGAGGGAGATGTAGGCGCTGGCGGTTGGTATTTGGCGCTGGCAGAAGGGTGGGGTCATACCCCTGCGGGGTACGACCCCTTTGTAGCCTGGTTGGTTTGGTAAGCCTTACTGGCTTTGTCTGTGTGGGGCCGTGGCTAGAAAGCCGTCCTCCTGAGGTGTAAGTGGTGGTTATGGTGTTGATTAAAAATTGGTGGTGGTTATAGTAACCACTAAGGCAAAAGGATTTGCATGAGAAGTTCTGAAGTTAAAAAGAGGCTCGAGAAAGATGGATGGGAGCTTGTCCGTGTGACGGGCAGTCACCACCACTTTAAACATCCCGATAAACCAGGGTTGGTTACGCTACCGCACCCGAAATCCGAAATTCCAAAGGGTACTCTGAGAAGTATCTGGAAACAGGCGGGGTGGAAGTAAATGTTTCGGTATAGGATGCCAAAAGCGGAGGTATTGGCTATGCGCTTTCCAGTTGCGCTTCACACAGATGATGGCAAGCAGTTTGGTGTGACGGTGCCGGATATTCCGGGCTGTTTTTCTGCTGGCGACAGTGAAGATGAAGCTTTGGACAATGCCAGGGAGGCGATTCTGGGGCATCTGGAACTGCTGGCGGAGATGGGCGAGGAGATCCCCGCCGCTCAGGCGATTGCAGTGCACAGGAGCGATCCTGACTTTGACGGTGCTATCTGGGGCTTTGTTGAAGTTGATATTACGCCGTTTCTTGGCAAGGCAGAGAAGATCAATATCACGGTACCGAGCCTGGTGTTGAAGCAGATTGACCGGTATGTGCAGGAGCACCCGGCTGAGGCTAGATCCCGATCGGCGTTTCTAGCAGAGGCGGCGCTCGAGAGGATGCGAAAAGGGCATTGAAAGGCTAGAAAAAGGAGTTTCCAATTAACTCCAGGGAGTAAGGAAGCACTATGAAGAACATCATCATTTGTCCGGAATTTGCGTCACAATGTCTGACAACGTAAGACAAGTGGAGCGCATCATGAAAACCGAGATGCTTAGCACCCGTATAGACCACGACACCAAGGTTGCGTTCTCGCACATTTGTGAAGAGGTTGGCCTTAGCCCTTCACAGGCCATCAAATTGTTTGCCCGTGCGGTTATTAATCACGGCGGCATCCCCTTTGAGATCAAGGTGCCTCAGCCGAACGAAACAAGCATTGCTGCGATGCAGGAACTCAGGGAAGGGAGGGGGCACCGCGCGGAGTCGCTGGATAGCCTGTTAGAAGAGCTCACGGATGGCAAAATCGCGCATGCACAGCCTTGAATACTCAACCCAGTTTAAAAAAGACTTCACAAGAAAAGGAATTCCAACTAACGCCAGGGAGGGAGATGCAAATGCCGGTAGTGTTTAGATATCAAGGATTCAAGTTCTTTTTCTACTCTAACGAAGGCAATCCTTTGGAACCGGCCCATATTCATGTGCGCTCTGGAGGAAAAGAAGCCAAATTCTGGCTGGTGCCGGATATATCCCTTGCAAGAAATGACGGTTTTGATGCCCGCACTATTCGGGTACTGTTAGAGGTGGTGCAGGCAAATCAGAAGCTTTTGGAGGATGCGTGGCATGACTATTTCGCCTGAGAAAGTCTGGTTTGATGAGGATAACCTTTGGGTGCTGTTGTCTGATGGCCGAACGGTTGGTGCGCCGCTGGTTTGGTTCCCCCGTTTGTTGAACGCTGATAGTGCCAGCCGCAAGGAGTTTGAGCTGAGCGTTCATGGTATCCATTGGGATGCCCTGGATGAAGACATCAGCGTGCAGGGACTGTTGGCTGGGTTGGGGGATCAGACTCACCCAAAGCGTGAGAGTGTGGCTTAGTTTGTCAGGTTAACCCGTGAGGCGCTGGCAGAAGGGTGGGGTCATACCCCTGCGGGGTACGCCCCCTTTGCAGCCTGCTGGATAGGTGCGCCATACCGTAAGGATTCAAAATGGGCGGCCCCACCTCCTTCTTGTCGGCTGGCCCCAAACCTGTATTGCTTTGTCCGCGGATGTCCGTGTGCGTACGTGGCAAAAATAACCATAAGCATTTCTTTTCTCCCCGCTTTTAGCGACATTCAAATTTCAAACGACAAACAGAGTAACCATGCTAAACGGACCTTTTTCCCCCTGGCCTTCGTTTTCAGAAGAAGAGGCCAATGCAGTGCGCGATGTGCTTCTCTCCAATAAGGTGAATTATTGGACAGGCCAGGAGTGCCGCGAGTTTGAGCGGGAGTTTGCGGAGTTTGCGGATTCTGAATACGCCATCGCCCTGGCCAACGGTACGGTGGCGCTGGATCTGGCGTTGAAAGCGCTGGGTATTGGTGAGGGCGATGAGGTGGTGGTTACGCCGCGCACCTTCCTGGCGTCTGCCTCCAGTATCGTTACCGCCGGTGCGGTGCCGGTGTTTGCGGATGTGTGCCCGGATTCCCAGAACATTACACCGGAATCCGTGCGTAAGGTGATTACCCCCCGTACTCGAGCCATTGTATGCGTGCACCTGGCGGGCTGGCCGTGCGACATGGACGGCTTTATGGCGCTGGCAGACGAGTTTGGTCTATACGTTATTGAGGACTGTGCCCAGGCCCATGGTGCCCGTTATAAGGGGCGCTCGGTGGGCTCCATTGGCCATGTGGGCTGTTGGTCGTTCTGCCAGGACAAGATCATGACCACTGGTGGCGAGGGTGGCATGGTGACCACAAATGACAAGGCTCTGTGGTCTAAGATGTGGTCATATAAAGATCATGGTAAGAGTTGGGATGCGGTGTATGAGCGGGAACACCCGCCGGGTTTTCGTTGGTTGCATGATTCGTTTGGTACAAACTGGCGGATGACGGAAATGCAGGCGGTGATTGGCCGCATTCAGCTGGGCATGATGGCTCAGTGGCACGAGGCTCGCACCGCCAATGCGGAACGTATTTGGGCTGCCTGTCGTGAGCTTTCTGGGTTGCGGGTGCCGGAATTTGCTTGTGATGGGGGCTGTGACGCCCGGTGTGCCGATGAAAATGGCTGTTATCACGCCCACTATAAATGCTATGTACAGGTGAAGCCGGAGCAATTGGCGCCAGGGTGGAGCCGGGATAGGATTGTGGATGAGGTTAGTGCCCGTGGTGTGCCGTGTTTTCAGGGGTCTTGCTCTGAGGTTTACCATGAGAAAGCCTTTGATGGCACAGGTTGGCGGCCGGTTACGCCGTTGAAGGTGGCGCAGGAGTTGGGGGAGACTAGTTTGATGTTTTTGGTGCACCCCACGCTGACAGAGGCAGAAATTAATAAAACCTGTCGAGTATTGCGTGAAGTTATGGATTTGGCTGTAAGTTAGCATTGTTTCTGGTCTAAGGACGGTATCCATGTTTCAAAAATTCTTGAATTTGCCGCGGTTCCATAAGCGAGTGATTTCCGTCACTGCCGATGTGGTGGCGCTGTTGTTTGCCTTGTGGGCGGCGTTTTCTTTGCGGTTTGAGCAGCAGTTCTGGGTGCCTAGCCAGGAACAGGCGGTGCTGTCGGTGATCACGGTGGTGTTCACCATTGGGGTGTTTGTGCGCCTGGGGTTGTATCGTGCTGTGGTTCGGTATTTGAGTGACCGGGCATTCTTGACCGTCGTTGGCGGTGTGGTGGCGTCGGCTGTGGCGTTGATTTTGTTGGGGTACTGGCTGAATGTGGCGGTGCCGCGGTCTGTGCCGGTTATTTATGCGGCACTGGCGTTTATTTTTGTGTCTGGCAGCCGGATGTCTATCCGCATGTTGGTGATGCGGCCGTCGCGCCATGACAAGGAGCGGGTAGCCATCATCGGTGCCGGAGAGACCGGTTTGCAGCTATGCCAGGCGCTGGAGCAGGGCACGGAATATCAGCCGGTGATGTTCGTGAGTTTTCTGAAGGCCAATCATCGGGCGTTGATTAACGGTGTGCCGGTTTACGACATCGGTCATATCGAGCAGGCCGTTCATAGGCACCGGGTTAAGCGCCTGCTGTTGGCGTTGGATGTGGATTCCGGGGTAGATCGCAAGCGGTTGTTGAAACAGTTGGAGCCCCTGGCCATTCCGGTGCAAACGGTGCCCAGTATGTCTGAGCTGATTGCCGGGCAGAAGCGCATTAACGATATTCGGGATCTGGAAATTGAGGATTTGCTGGGGCGCGACCCGGTGCGGCCCGATAACGCCCAGGTGGCGGCCAGCTTGTATGGCAAAGCGGTAATGGTAACCGGCGCCGGAGGCTCCATTGGCTCCGAGCTGTGCCGACAGATTATTCATCACCGGCCCCGGGTGTTGGTGTTGTTTGAGCAATCCGAGTTTTCGCTGTACAGCATCGAGCGGGAGCTGCAGGCAATCAATATCATTGAAGGCCTGGGGGTGGAGATTCACCCGCTGCTGGGTAATGTGGCCCACCGCCGCCGGTGTGAGTCTGTTATGCGTGCGTTTGCGATTCAGACGGTTTATCACGCGGCGGCTTATAAGCATGTGCCCCTGGTAGAACACAACATCATTGAAGGCGTGCAGAACAATGTGTTCGGTACCTGGCATACGGCAGAGGCCGCCATTGCCACAGGTGTTGAGCGTTTTGTGCTGATCTCGACTGACAAAGCCGTTCGGCCCACCAATGTCATGGGCGCCTCTAAGCGAATGGCGGAGCTGGTGTTGCAGGGCTTGGCCCAGCGCCAGTCCGGCACCGTGTTCTCTATGGTGCGGTTTGGCAATGTGCTGGGGTCTTCTGGCTCTGTGGTGCCGCTATTCCGTGACCAGATACGTGATGGCGGCCCGGTAACCGTGACGCACCCGGATATTATCCGCTATTTCATGACCATTCCCGAGGCCAGCCAGCTGGTGCTGCAGGCTGGCAGTATGGGCCTGGGAGGCGAGGTGTTCGTGCTGGACATGGGGGAACCAGTAAAAATCGCCGACCTGGCCCGCAAGATGATTCACCTGATGGGCCTGGAGGAGAAAACGGAAGCCAATCCTGGTGGGGACATTGAGATTGTGTTCTCTGGCCTGCGGCCGGGTGAGAAGTTGTTTGAAGAGTTGCTGATTGGGGATAACCCACAGGGCACGGCGCACCCGCGGATTATGATGGCGCGCGAGGTTTCGCTGCCTTGGGCAAAGGTGTCGGATTTGCTGGGTGAGTTTTCGCGCGCTAGCCAGGCGTTTAACTGTGAGGCTGTTGTGCGATTGTTAAAAGAGGCTAATACCGGATATTCGCCGAACGGTGATTTGGCGGATTTGGTTTGGTGTAATGGTCCGCGAGACGTGAGCAGCGATCTTGGCGGAGCTCGCGTGTTACATTTGTAGATTGGTGAGAATTTTATCAATAGTTTATGTGTGTTAACAATATGTCTGATTGTTGAAATAAAGAGTAAAGAATTTCGTGGTATAATCGCGCAAAATTTTTAGGTTGTGCCATGAATTATTCTCTAATCATTCTTGCTATTGTCATGTTGTCGGTGGTGGCGAGTGCCGCGTGGCTGACGGTAGCGGTTCGCTCATGGGCTGTCCGTCGTAACGCTTTGGTGCAGCCTAGCGAGCGGTGCTCTCATTCGATTCCCACACCCCATGGCGGCGGAATTGCAATCGCGGCGATTTCTATTCTGTTGGGTATTCTTTTTTCCATTCTGGATTGGGTGCCTGACGCCTCTATGCTCGCGTTTATAACGTTGGGCTTCGTGATGCTTGCATTGGGCGTTTGGGATGATTTTGGTGACGTATCTGCAAAGTTTCGGTTGGTTCTGCATTTTGTAGTAACTGTGATCGGGCTTTGGTCTGTTCCAAAGTTACCAGTATTATCTGTATTCGGTTACACAATAGATGCCTCCTCAGCGTTTGTTCTTTGGCCATTATTGATTTTGGCGTGGGTTTGGTTAATTAATCTCTATAACTTCATGGATGGCATTGACGGCCTTGCTGCTGTGCAGGCAATTGTTCTTTTTGGTGGTATGGCGCTGAACTTCTGGTTCATGGGAGAGGTGCGCTGGAGCTGGATGAGCGCGTTTATGCTGGCGGCCGTATTGGGCTTTGCGATTTTGAACTGGCCCCCCGCAAAAATCTTCATGGGTGATGGAGGAAGTGGCTTTCTAGGATTTGTAATCGGTTTTCTCATGTTGTTGTCGGCATCCCAGACAAACGTGAGTTTGTGGAGCTGGATTATTTTGCTGACCCTTTTTGTTGCAGATGCGTCTGTTACATTGATTACTCGCATATTGACGGGGCAGAATCCGCTGCAGGCGCATAATCTTCACGCTTATCAAAAGCTTTCCAGGCGATGCGGTCGGCACCTGCCCGTGACTTTGGGCTATGGCGCATTCATGCTGTTTGCTTTGGTTCCTCTGTCGATGATGGCAAATGTCTTTCCCCATTCGGGGCCGATACTGTTCCTGCTGGTGTTTTTAGTTTCATGTGGTTTCATGGTGCATGTTGGCGCCGGGAAGCTCGAGCCTAGCCGTGTCTGAAGGCGTTGGTTCAAACCTTCCTCTGGTGCTTATTACCGGTGCCAACGGTTTTGTCGGCTCCCGTTTAGCACCTTGGCTTGCCAGTAGCGGCAAATTCCGTGTGCGTACGTTGTCCCGGTTCCGGAATTTTAGTTTCCCTGAGCAGGTTGATCAGTCCGTGGTGGCCCATCCATTTGACGCAGCCGTTTTGGCAGGGGCTGTTAACGGCGTGGATGTCGTTATCCATTGTGCGGGGCGAGCCCATGTTATGGGCGATGCGGCAGGGAGTTCCTTGCAGTCCTATCGAGATATTAACGTTGATTACTCATTGCGGCTGGCACGAGCCGCAGTGAGCGCAGGTGTAAAGCGTTTTATCTACCTTAGTTCTGTAAAAGTAAATGGGGAGTGCACGGATGGTAGGGCTCCGTTCCACCCGCTTGACACACCAAAGCCCGAAGACGCCTATGGGCTCTCCAAGTGGGAAGCTGAGCAGGCCTTAAGTGAAACGTTGGGTGATCAGTGTGAGCTTGTGGTGGTGCGTCCACCGCTGATCTATGGCGAGGGAGTAAAAGGAAATTTCGCCCGCTTACAGGCGGCCATAATTGCTCGAAGGCCTTTGCCGCTCGGGCTTTTGAAGAACAATCGAAGCCTGATTTCTCTTCCGAACCTCGTAGACTTTATTGAGTGTTGCCTAACGCATCCGCAAGCTGCGGGCAGGGTATTCATCCCTTGCGACCAGCGGGATTTTAGTGTTCGCGAAATGGTTCGTCAGTTGGCTTACACCAACAATGTGCGACCTTTACTGCTTCCCGTACCAGTTTGGTGTTTGAAGCTTGCAGGTAGACTTCTTGGGCGAAGTGAGGCGGTTGGTCGGTTATGTGGTTCGCTGCGGGTAGACCATGCACATACGGCCGATTGGCTCGGGTGGTCGGCCCCATTTACACCGTTTGAAAAGACGAGCTAATGATAAACCTGGGATCTGGCACGGACCGGCTTCGTCTTTTGTTTAAGCAGGCTGGAACGTTGTTTACGGGAAATATCTTTGCCGGCGTTCTGGGCTTAGTCGCTTTTTTACTGACCGCTCGACATTTGGGGGCCGAGAATTTTGGCGCTCTGGCATTGATCACGACGTATGCGGTGATCGTTGATAAGCTGATTAATTTTCAATCTTGGCAGACGCTTATCAAGTTTGGCGCGGGTATGGTTCCTGAGACGATAGGCTCTCTTAGCCTTTCCCGCTTGGTCTCATTTTGTCTGATGGCAGACCTGATCAGCGCAGTCGCTGCCGCTGCTATGGGCTTTTTCCTGGTTCAATTTGTAGGGGTATTACTCGGCTGGTCTGAGACCGTGCTGGCGGGTGCCAGGTGGTTTTGTCTGGTGGTGCTTTTCAATGTAACGGGTGCGGCTACCGGGCTGTTGCGTATTGCAGGGCTATACCGGTTGTTGGCCGCGCACTTAGTGCTCGCGAACGCTTGTCGGTTAGTTGGCGTGGCGGTGGGCATTGCCTTGGGCGCCGGCATGACCTGGTTTCTTTGGGTGTATGGCCTTTCTATGTTGCTCGGGTATGCCGTCATTATGTTTGGGGGCCTATCCATTGCCCGTAGATGGGAGTTGGGGCTGGTAACCAGCACGTATTCCTATTTCAAGCAGTACCTGTCTTTTTTGGTTTGGACGAATCTTTCCTCGGTTCTGACGGTCCCCGTCAAGCACTTTGATGTGATGGTTGTTGGCGCTGTGTTAAGCGAAGCTGCAGCTGGTCAGTTTAAGGTTATCCGTCAGGTTGGCCAACTGTTGGGGCAGATATCGTCACCGTTGTATCAGGCAGTTTATCCGTTCTTGTCGCGTGATGTCGGAGAGGGTAAAGCCCAGTCGGGTATTCGTCTTGCCCGGGACAGCGGCTATTTGGTTGTGGTTTTGGCCGTCCCCTTGGGGCTGATGGTTTCAGTACCCGGTATCTGGTGGATACCTTCGGTTTTGGGGGAAAGCTACACTGGGTTGGTCGCACCATTGGTTGTTTTTTCAGTGTTGAGTGCGTTAAGTCTGGGGGCAGGTGTTGTTCACCCATTATTCCTCTCCCTCGGGTTTGCACGAGAGACCGTCATCATTCTGTTGTGTACGACGCCAGTATATCTTTGGTTACTTTGGTATTTGACTGGTGTTATGGGACTAATGGGCGTTGTTCTGGCTTTTGGAATAGAGTTCTTTTCTGTGGTTGCGATCAAGCTCTTAATCATACAGCGTTGGGGTAATCGAGGTGCGCGCGTTGGTTGATTTGCACTTCGTGATGCCGGGCGCCAGTCAACTTTCCTTAGCGGCCGACCCTGACTATGACTGGAGATCATTCGGCCGCAGCGAACCCGCTTGGTCTCTACAGTCTGCAATTTTTCTTGCCCGGGCTGGCGCCAGGGTGACTCTGGACTCGACGCCCAGGGAAGACGCGATTAATTTTATACCCGCATCCATGATGATGGGCCGACGTTTGGGGAGTGAGCGGTGCTACACGGTTTCTTTGGCGGCTGACAAGACTTTGATTCCCTGGGCCCATGCCCATATTGTCCAGAATGCAAGCCAGCGAGGTTTTAATCGCTATTGGTTGCATCATTGGCCACAGCCGGGGCTCATACCACGAGACCCTGAACGTGGTTGTAATGTCAAGACTGTGGGTTTTGCCGGTTTGCCTGTGAACAGCGGTTTATCCGATGGGGCTCTGGCCTCTGTCTGCAAGTACTTCGGGCTTTCTTTCCGACAACTATCACCGAGCGATTGGAACGACTATTCCAATGTGGATGTTTTGGTTGGTGTTCGTGATTTTTCTGGGGGGCGGTATCCGCGAAAGCCAGCGAGCAAACTGTTCAACGCCTGGTTGGCAAACACGCCATTTATTGGTGGAGTTGATTCGGCCTATGAACAGGTTGGTAAGCCAAGCGTGAATTACCTACAGGTTCGGACGTTGGATCAGTTTGAAAAAGCGCTAGAGAGCCTTGTAACAGATGCTGCGCTATACAATAGCCTCACCAGTCATGGCAGAGCGGCGAGTGAGATCTGTTGCCGGCAAGCGATTGTTGAATCTTGGATGCGTTTGGCAGAGTTGCTTGAGTCTGATTTTCGTCGCTGGCGGCGATCGTCTATGGCTGTGAGAGCGACGGGAGCAGTGATTCGAGGAACTCGGGTTAGATTGGAGCGATTGCGTTTTCCGGGAGGGGCGCGGTGAGATTGGTGTATGTTGCCAACTCAATCATACCGTCGCGGGCGGCGAACAGCGTACACGTGATGAAAATGTGCGATGCATTTGCCTCTCTTGGGTATGAGGTAATCTTGGTGGTGCCAGAGGTGACACCGATAAACGAGGCCGATCTGTTCGATGGCTATGGCGTATCGCGGAGCTTCAGTATTGTTCGACTCCCTTGGGTGAAAATGCCGGGGCGGGGTTGGTGGTTTGCGTTGCAGGCTTTCTTCGCGATCAAAAGACTGAAGGCGGTGCGGGTATACGGCCGTCACTTGCCCTCCCTGGTACTGCCATCACTGGTGGGCCTTCCAACAGCATACGAGGCGCATGCTCCGATTTCTGAGACAATGGGTAAGGCTGGTAGTTTCTGCCTCAGAGTGCTTTGCAGTGCTCGAGGATTTCGTAAGTTGGTTGTAATCTCCGATGCCCTCGCAGGTTGGTACAAGAATAATACCCAGTTAGGGGGAAATGACATTCAGGTAGCCCACGATGCCGCCAGTCCAGCCGTAAACTCTCAGGTATCTACCCTCAATAGGCGTTCCGAGGAGTCATTTGAACTGGGGTATGTTGGCCAGCTCTACGCTGGCAAAGGCATGGAGATGATTGCGGCCATCGCGGAAAAAAGGCCTCTATTTAAATTTACGATCGTTGGCGGGGACGAAGGAGATATACAGCAATGGCGAAAACATTTGCAGCACCTGGATAACGTCCGTTTTACGGGATTTTTGCCCCAAGCTGAGGCCATTTCGTTGATTGAGGGGTTCGACGTAGTTCTGGCGCCGTATCAGAAACGAGTAACAACGGCTGGCGGTGGAGGCGATATTTCCCGCTGGATGTCGCCTTTGAAGATTTTCGAGTACATGTCTGCCGGCAAGCCGATTGTGGCATCGGATCTTTCGGTGCTTCGGGAGGTACTGAATGATGGCGATAACGCGTTACTTTGCGAACCCGAAGACCCTGATCATTGGTGTGAGGCGATCGATATGTTGCATAGGGAAAGCGAGCTATGCGATCGCCTTGGTACCAAAGCACGGAGTGACTTCTTGAAGAAGTTCACGTGGGAGGCGCGTGCCCGAAGTATATCAATGGGTGTTTTTGATGATGCGCTCTGAACATGTCTGGGTTTTCATTAGTGATATGGGCCAGGGAGGCGCACAAAAGGTTTGTAGCACTCTGGCCTCTGAGCTAGACAAGCAGGGTCGGAAGATTGGTTTGTTGACATTGCGCGGTGATGAGGGTGATTGGCCGCTGCCAGAAGCCCTGGCGTTCCAATCCTTCCGCTGCCACCACGCCCGATCGGTTTTGCCCCGTTTGATTCGTTGGGTTCGATCCACGAGACCTGAAGTAGTCTTGGTATTTAATCACCAACTGGCGGTTCTTTTGATTGTTGCGCGTGCAATCTCCGGGGTAAAGATGCGCATTGTCGCCCGGAACATAAGTAACCTGTCGGAGAAGTATGCGAGGGAGGGGGCAATCTGGCACCGGCATATAGTGAATCCGCTGGTAAAGCTTGTTTATCGGAGGGTTGATGCGGTTGTGGCGCAATCCCGAGGCATGGCTGGAGACCTTGTTGAGAATTACGGTTTTCCTGAACATAAGATTAAGTTGATTCCGAACCCCGTTGAGTTCAAGACTGTTGACGCTAGGCGTAACGAGTCGCGTCATCTTGGTTGCGAGTTTCTATTCGTTGGCAGGTTGGAGCCAGTAAAAAACCTACCCTTTCTGTTAAGTGCGTTCTCTAGGCTCAGAAAACGAATGGGCGATGCCAGGCTTACAATCCTTGGAGAAGGTTCGGAACAACCGAAGCTGGAGGAACTCTGTAAGGTGCTGCAGATCTCGAATAGCGTCTGTTTTTCAGGATGGCAAAACCCCGACCGTTTCTATGAGTCCTGTGATGTGACCCTGCTTACCTCACATTATGAGGGCTTTCCCAACGTTCTGATCGAATCCATGGCTCATGGAAAGCCGGTTGTATCTGTTGACTGCCCTTCAGGCCCGGATGAAGTAATCCAAGCGGGGGTGAACGGTTTTCTGGTCGGGCGTGGACAGATTGATAAGTTTGTTGATTGCATGGAGAGAGCTGCCCACTGGAATTGGAAGCCAGATGATATTGCCAGTACCGTCTCCCGTTTCGCGGTGGATTCCGTTGCCCGCTCCTATTGGGATCTGCTTAGCGGGAGTGAACCATGCAGGAACCCTTGAAGGCAATGGTCGTACCGATATCGCGTTTTCAAGAAAAGCTGGTTGAGTACCCTGTCCTGGCCAGATACTTTTTGGGCGTAATAGGATTTCTTTATCTTATCCCCGTGGCCTTCAACGGTTTGCCTGGTTACACAACCCGCTGGGTGGGCGGTTTCGGGGTGTTGTTACTGCCGTGGCTACTCCGTGGTCGTTGTTGGAACGGAGCATTTCAATGGTTTTTTGTCTTGTTTCTCGGCCTGATGCTGTATCTCGCGGCTCTGTATGGTGTAACGGGAAGCCAGGATTATAGGGTATTCAAAGACATTGCGCTTATTGGGATACAGCTGTTTCCGGGCGCATTGTTAATTGCCATTGTCCTGTCCTCACTTGAGGAAGACTATGATTTTATTATGGATATTCTGTTCTGGGGCATGGTGTTTTATGGATCGACTGTTGTCGTCGGTGCACTTTGGGTTGATGCGAGAGAGTGGTTTGCCCTGTTTACTGTCAATCACTCCAACATAGCGGACACGAGTGCCCGCGCTCGCGGCCTATTGAACGCCAGCGGTGCCGGCACGTCTGCTCTCATTGCCCTGGCGTTTTTTGCCGGATGGTTGCGTTTCGAGCAAGCCAAAGCGCTCCGGGAAAAGCTAATGCGCTTGATAGGAATGGCGATTCTTTTCTCGGCTTGTCTGGTTGCCGGAAGAACAGGATTGATCCTCATAGCGATCACAGTGGTAGGTTTCGGATATCGTTATCTGCTAAACCAGAAATCGGCGGGAATACAGGTGGTTTTGTTTGGTGGTGCTGCCGGTGTCTTCGGGTTGTTGGTTCTTAACTGGATTGGTCTATTTAATATCCGGAGATTGGACGATTTTTATTATCTGTTTTCCGGGCAATGGGATGTTGGTATTTGGAAAGCGTTTTCTTCGTTTGTACTATGGCCCAATTCGTGGAGTGGCGTTTTTTGGGGCGATCCCTCCTCGTATGAGCTGAACCGCATTCCCAGTGATTTGGGATATATTCGTCTGCTCTGGGCGATGGGAGTGTTAGGCTCTATCCTGTATTACGTATTCATACTCTCTCTCTTTTTACTTGCCTTCAAAGGCGCGAGCAAAGACAGGCACAGGATTTTCATTTCTACTCTGTGTTTGTGGCTGTTCTTTATTCATTTCAAAGAGCCCTTTTTATTAGACCAACGTTTCTTGGCTCTGGCCGTGTTGACGTTTGTGGTTTTTACGATGCCCTTTGGAAAGTCATCCAAGCCTGATGAAAGCGTTGAGAGGTAAGTCATTAATATTTTGTACGTTGTCTCCACTCTTGAGCGAACGGGACCCACCAGGCAATTACTATATCTGTCGACGAAGATGCAGGAGCTAGGTCATCGGGTGTGGGTTCTGACTTTATCTCCGGAACCCCAGGATTCTCTAAAGGCTATTTTTCTCGATCAAGGTATGGAGGTTCTGTCCCTGAACGTGGGGCGGCTGAAAAGTCTTTTCGTGGGTAGAGCTCGCCTAAGAAAATTAGTTGCCGACAAGGGAGTAGAGGTTGTTCATACACAGGGAATCCGGGCTGATGGTTTGGTATCCGGGCTTGATCCAGCAATAAGTCGAGTCGCTACTCTCAGAAATTACCCGTTTGAGGATTACCCACCTTTGTATGGGAAGCTCAAAGGCTGGTTAATGGCATGGTTTCACTTGCGGGCATTGGCGGATGTTGGGCGAGTGGCGGTGGTGTCTGGATCGATTGCCAGATCACTGGAGACTAACGGAAAGTTGCAGGTGGAGATAGTACACAATTCTGTTGACTCTCAGCTTTTCTGTGCCCCTTCTTCCGAGGAGCGCTTGCAGAGCCGGGTGAACTTGGCTTTACATCCGGATGCCTTTGTTGTCGTGATCGTTGGAGATTTGATTCGCAGAAAGCGGGTGCCTGAGCTGCTTTTAGCGCTTGGACGGCTCAAAGCGAGATTGGATGTTTTGGTGGTCGGGGGCGGCCCAGAACTCGATAGTTGCAAAGCTGCAGTGGGGATATCAAGCAATGTGAGATTTTTAGGAAAATGCGAGGATGTGCGGCCTGCGCTTTGGGCATCTGATGTGTTTATCTCAAATTCAGCGTCGGAGGGTATGCCGAATGCTGTTATGGAGGCTATAGCCACTGGCCTTCCATGCATCCTTTCAGATATATCAGCACATTGCGAATTGGTGACTGTCGCCAACGCATCGCTCCCTGAAGTCTCTTTTTTTAGCCTCGATAAGCCTAAACAGGGTTCCGTAGATCAGTTGAAAGAGGGTTTTAAGGCAGTGAATGATTATTGGTTGAGAACTGGTCAACGCAGGAGTTGTGACGCGTTTTCTGTGGACGCAATGGCTGAGAAATACTGTTCGTTGTATCGGCAGGGGAAGCGTTCGTGACGGGATCGGGCAGGATTGCAGTCCTTATGTCAGTTTATTCTGGAGATAAGCCAGATCAGGTTGAAAGAGCACTGCGTAGTATTCTTGAACAGACATATCAGAATTTCATTTTGCTTGTGGGATGCGACGGCCCCCTCTCGAACGAGCTCTCGGAGACTGTTAGTGGATTCGATGATGATCGTTTGGAAGTAATCCGCTATCCAGAAAATCGCGGCTTGGCACAGACGCTGAATAGCCTTATAGACCTTGCATTGGCAGACCGAAAAGTCGATTTTCTTGCTCGGATGGATGCCGATGATGTTTCTTTGGAACAGAGATTTGAGCAGCAGGTTCAATATCTTGGAGGCCATCCCGATGTCTCGGTTCTCGGAACAGGATGCCTCGAAATTATAGGTGACGGTGACGTTGTTTTTGATAAACGCCTTCCGCAATTCCACTCTACTCTGTTTCGCCAATTCGTTAAGCAATGTCCGGTGGTTCATCCAACGGTGATGTTTCGAAGGAACGTTTTTGATGCCGGGATTAGATACCCAGTGGAATTCTTCAGGACGGAGGATTTGGCATTATGGATGCGCCTAATGCGAGAAGGCTACGAGTTTGCGAATATCCAGCAGCCATTGCTGTTGTTTCGCATCGGAGATAATTTTGTTAAGCGCCGAGCGGATAGGAAAAAAGGGTGGGCTGAGTTTAAGATTCGTCTCGAAGCAATTAAGCAACTTGATTTGCCGATCCTGGCAAACGCCTTTTATGCGTTAGCGCATCTCGGCGTGAAAATATCACCTGCCTTTTTGGTTGGCCTAGCCTATCGCTTAGCGCGATCGGAAAAGGCAAATTAGCTGGAAAGAATTTATTTGCGTTGACAGGGATGTTTTATGATTGAGCTTATTCACCATGGAGCCATAAATGGCGTTACCGGGTCTTGCCACGAATTGCGGTTTTTGCGGCCGGCTACAAAGGGGGCTGCCCCCGCAGTTCTGTCAGCGCCGAACGCCGAACTTGGTGCGATTGGGGGCAGTCTCCAAGGGGACAGACCCCGTAGCGGGTTCCGTGAGCCTGCGGCAACCCCACAAGCCGGCATCCTCATAGACTGCGGCCTGTTCCAGGGCCAGGAAGAAGCCCGAGGCTCCTCCGCCGCCGACCTGGCCATCGATTTCCCCATCGAGCACATCCGCGCCCTGGTGGTCACCCACGTTCATATCGACCACGTGGGCCGCATTCCCTACCTGCTTGCCGCCGGCTTTGACGGCCCCATCATCTGTTCTGAACCCTCCGCCATCATGCTCCCGGAAATCCTGGAAGATGCCCTGAAGATTGGCTTTACCCGGGATCGCGCTTTGATTCATCGTGTTTTGGATCTGATACGGGCTAGGATTGTGCCGTTGCCTTATGGCCGCTGGCATTCGGTGTTTGAGGAGGAGGTTGGGAGTTTGAAGGTGCGCCTGCAGCGGGCAGGGCACATTTTGGGGTCGGCTTATGTTGAGTGCGATGCGGTGTCTGGCTCGGGGGCAGAGCGTATTGTGTTCAGCGGGGATCTCGGCGCGCCTCATTCTCCCTTGCTGCCGGAGCCCAACCCCCCGGAACGTGCTGACCGCCTGGTGATAGAGAGTACATACGGCGATAAGAACCACGAAGACCGGGAAACCAGGCGCTATCGGTTAAAAGCGGTTCTGGAGCATGCGCTGGAAGATGGCGGTACGGTGTTGATACCGGCGTTCAGTATTGGGCGTACTCAGGAGCTTTTATATGAGATTGAAGGGCTGATTGCGGAGTTCGGGGATGGTGCCATTGGGGTCAGTCCCCAAGGGGACAGACCCCGTAGCGAGTCTCTGACCTGGAGCAATCTGGAAATCGTCGTCGATTCCCCCTTGGCCGCCGAGTTCACTAAAATCTACCGCGATCTCAAACCCTTCTGGGACGATGAAGCGCGAGCCCTGGTCAAAGCCGGCCGCCACCCGCTTTCGTTCGAGCAACTCACCGTCATCAATTCCCACGAAGACCACCTCAACGCCGTGGAATACCTGGCCAAGTCCCATCGCCCCTGCGTGGTGATCGCAGGTTCCGGTATGTGCGCTGGCGGCAGGGTGGTAAATTATCTGAAAGCGATGCTGGGCGATGCCCGTAACGACGTATTATTTGTGGGTTATCAGGCGGCCGGAACGCCGGGCCGTAACATTCTTACCTACGGCCCCAGAGGTGGCTGGGTGGAGCTTGACGGCGATCGCTACGATATTCGCGCCCAGGTTCACACCGTAGGCGGTTATTCCGCCCACGCCGGGCAGGAGGATTTGCTGCGCTTTGTGGAGGGTATTCCTCAAGCGCCCAGCGAGATTCGAATTGTTCATGGGGACGAGGGCGCGAAGCGGGCTTTGCAGGGGAAGTTGCGTGAGAGCCTGCCTGAGGCTGCAGTGGTGATACCTTAATTGGGGGCAGTCTTGCAGGCCCAAGTGCAGGTGTTGCTAAAAGTTGTGCCATTCGTGCTATTCTGCACCAATAGTATGACTTTTCTTATTGGAGGTGGAGGCATGACAACGATTCGTAAGACGATTACCTTGACCGGCCAGCAAGGTGATTGGGTTAAGTCTCGTATTGCCAGTGGCGATTTTACCAATGACAGCGAGTATATTCGTGATCTGATTCGTCAGGATCAGGCGCGTAGTTCTGGATTGGAACAGCTTCGTGCGGCGCTCTTAGACGGCGAGCAAAGTGGTGTGAGCAATCGTACCCCGCAGGAGATTCGACAGGCAGCCAGGGAGCGGCTAGAAAAAGATGCGAAGTTACAGGCTCAGTGAGCGGGCAGATGAAGATTTCGAGTCTATTTATCTGTTTGGTTTGCTGAATTTTGGTCTGACTCAGGCGGATGATTACTTAAACGGCATGGAAGCGCGTTTTGAACGGATTGCTGCGCAGCCTGACTTATACCCTGCCGTTGATCATGTTAGGCGAGGGTATAGGTGCAGCGTTTACAAGAGTCACGCCATCTATTATCAGATTGATGATAGTGGGGTATTCATCGTGCGGATTCTGCGTAACCAAGATGTGGGGGCTGTATTTGAGTAGGTTGATTGATATTTTCCGGTTTTTGCCGCCTATCTCGCCACCGACTTCCCGGTCGATTACATCACGCGCGGCGTGAAACTGTAAATTTGGGATCAGCCCCCAGAACATTTGACTGATCAAAATGTCTTGGGGTCTGACTCCTACTATGAATAGATACCTCTGTGTCCAATTTGATATAATTAACCGATTTTTAGACATAGAGGTATCTCTTTGGATCTGATTTCAGGGCGGAATGTACAGGTTGCCTTGGCGGCGTACGTGCAGGAGCGTCGCAAGGCCTTGAAGTGGTCGCGGGCGGCGCTGGCGGAGCGCAGTACTGTGCCGGCACCGACCATCAAGAAATTTGAAACCACTGGGCAAATTTCATTAAGGCAGTTTTTGCTGCTGTGGCAGTGTGTAGACGATCTTCATCGGTTACAGGATTTGACGAGCATGGAGCAAAAGCCTTTGCCGCGCTCCCTGGATGAGGTGCTTGCACAGTGAGCTTTGCCCCGGTTCGCCAGTTAGCGGTTTGGCGCACGTACAGCGATGGGCAGCGGGCGCGGGTTGGTGGGCTGGCGCAGAACCGGCAAGGTGTGTTTTTTCAGTATGATGCAGATTACCTGGCCCGGTTCAGCCCGCTGTCGCCTTTTGTCCTGAAATGGGATGCGAGCGTTCAACCGGCGCCGCGTGAGCCCCATGGTGGTCTGCATGGGGTGTTTGCCGACTCCCTGCCTGATGGCTGGGGCCTATTGTTGATGGACCGGGTATTTCGCCAGGCGCGCGACCCAAGGCGCAGTTGTATTTTTCACCTGGGGAGTATGGGGTGTGTCGCACCCATGCCCAGGCAGGGGATGAAGCCTGGCTGGTGAAGTTTACCTCGGCCAACCTGCCTCTGGGGCATGAAGAGGGGTTGTGTGAGGCTGTCTACTTATCGCTGGCGGAGCGCGCCGGTTTGCTGCCTCCACGTTGGCAGCTACTGCCGGCTCCTGAAGCTTCTGGTGCCAAGGCCTGGTTAGCGGTTGAGCGATTTGACCGGGTATGGCGGGCAGAGGATGTGCCCGGTTGTGTTCATTTGCACAGTGCCTGTGGTTTGCTCGATGCGGATTTTCGCGCACCCAGCCTGGATTACGAGGATTTGATCAAAGCCAGTGCCCAGCTATGCCGTGGCGTTAACGCCGCGCAGCTGCAGTTCTTGCGAGCCGTGTTTAACTTGTTCGCGATGAATCAGGATGATCACAGCAAGAACTGGGCGTTCCTGCAAGGCGATGACGGCAATTGGCAGCCTGCGCCGTTCTATGATGTGACATTCAGCGCTGGCAGGTTTGGCGAGCATAGCACCGCCTACGCAGGTTTTGGAAAGAGGCCGCCAGTGAAGGCGCTGCAAAAGTTGGCGGCTGAAGCCGGTTTTGCCAACTGGGAAAAAGCGTGGCAGAGAATAGAGCGTGTTCTGGATGCCTTGGCCGGTTTTTCCGCCGTGGCCAAGGAGCTGGGCGTGAGCGCCGAGACTACTCGGCTTATCCAGCAGCAGCTAGATCAAACCTATCAGCAGAACATCAAATAATGGGGTCAGACCCCAGAACATTTGACCGATCAAAATGTCTTGGGGTCTGACCCCAAAATGGGAGAACCTATGAAAAGGATTGGTGTTATTGGCTTGGGCTATGTGGGTTTGCCTTTGGCAGCGGCTTTTGGTGAGAAGCGTGAGGTGGTTGGTTTTGATATCAACAGCAAGCGCATTGCCGAGCTGAAGGATGGGGTGGATTATACCCGTGAGGTTTCTGCCGATGAGCTGGCGGCAGCGAAGCAACTGTCGTTTACGGATTCGTTGGAGGGCATTGCGGATTGCCAGATCTACATTGTGACCGTGCCTACACCCATTGATGAGTTCAAGAGCCCGGACCTGACGCCGCTGGTGAAGGCCAGCGAGAGTGTGGGTAAGGTGCTGAAGAAGGGCGACATCGTTATCTACGAATCCACGGTGTTCCCGGGCGCCACCGAAGAGGTGTGTGTGCCGGTGCTGGAGAAGTTGTCGGGCTTGGTGTTCAACCAGGATTTCTTCGCCGGCTACAGCCCGGAGCGGATTAACCCGGGCGATAAGGAGCACCGGGTGACGACGATCATGAAGGTGACTTCTGGTTCTACGCCGGAGATTGCTGAGGAAGTGGACGCCTTGTACGCGGGTATCATCACCGCCGGTACCCATAAGGCCAGCTCTATTAAAGTGGCCGAGGCGGCCAAGGTGATTGAAAACACTCAGCGCGATTTGAACATTGCGTTGATGAATGAGCTTTCCATGATTTTTGCCCGCTTGAAGATTGATACCAATGAAGTCTTGGCGGCCGCGGGAACAAAATGGAATTTCCTGCCGTTTAAACCCGGTCTGGTGGGCGGGCATTGTATTGGTGTTGATCCGTATTATCTGACCCATAAAGCCCAGGCCATTGGCTATAACCCCGAAATTATCCTGGCGGGCCGCCGGGTGAATGACAATATGGGGCCTTATGCAGCGGCGGCTTTGGTTAAGGCGATGATCAAGAAAGGCCAAACCATTGCGGGTTCCCGAGTTTTGATTATGGGCTTTACCTTTAAAGAGAACTGCCCGGATTTGCGTAATACCCGCGTGATTGATGTGGTGCGTGAACTTCAGGATTACGGTTGCCAGGTGGATGTAACAGACTGCTGGGCAGACAATGCTGAAGCGGAGCATGAATACGGTATTTCCCTGGTGCAGGCGCCGAACAAGGGCGATTACGATGCAGTGTTACTGACGGTTCCACATCGGGAATATGCGGCTTTGAATGCGGATGAATTACGTGGTTATACCAATGGCAATGGTGTGTTGTTTGATTTGAAAGGTGTGTTGCCGTTGGGGCAAGCTGATTTGAGATTATAATTCTGGGGTCAGCCCCCAAGACATTTGGTGGTGTGAAATGTTCCGGGGTCTGACCCCAAATAAAAAGCCCGACATATTGTCGGGCTTTTTTGTTAATGACTTTTAAGTAATTTACTTTGCCATGTTGTGATTTGTTTATTATGATTGGCTTCGACTTCTCGTCATATTCAATGTTTTATTAAAACCCATCGAATAAGGTTTTATTTCCATGGCAAAGATTAATGATTACTACCAGAAAAAACAGCTGATGGAAAAGCTGGCCGCTGAGCTGGAACAGCTCGAGAAGGACCAGGCACTGAAAGGCGAACTGGAATTTGAAAACAAGGTTCGTGCTTTGATGAAGGAATATGACAAATCTCCCAAGGACGTTCTGCAGATTCTGGCGGCGATTGATCCCTCGGTTGCTGGTGCCAAAGCAGACACTTCAACCGGCACCCGCGCCAAGCGCCCGATGAAAACCTACAAGAACCCGCACACCGGTGAAGTGGTTAAAACCCGTGGCGGCAATCACAAGACTCTGAACGAGTGGCGTGAAAAGCACGGTAAGGAAGCTGTTCAGAGCTGGCAGCAGGATTGATTGAATCGGGCTGCTGAATTAGCGGCCCGATTTGGTTTACGCATCATAGTTAGAGCTGGTGCGTTTGGGGTCGGTCCCGTGGGGACAGACCCCACCCTTCTGCCAGAGCCAATCTCCAAGCCTTCCTTGCTAATACCCATCTCTCCGAATCCAGAGCCTTGAGCCAAGAGAGCGCTTACTTCGGCTCAATATTTATCATATTATGAGCCGATAAAATTCTTTTAATGGCTCACGCAATGTATACCTGGCAACTGAAGGACTGGCCGCACTTTCGCTTTGATCGTGAAGCAGCGGAATTTTGGACGCAGAAAGCGCTAGCAGCCTCCCAGAGAATTCTGGGAGCGATGGCGGTTGTGCCGGAGGATCTCGGAAGCGAAGCCAGGCTGGATCTTCTGGTGAGTGCTGCGATTGAGACCAGTGCCATTGAGGGGGAGGCGCTCAACCGTGAAGATGTGCGCAGTTCCATCAAGAATCATTTCCTGAAACCGGATGAGAAGGTTGCTGTGCATGACCCAGTCGCAGCGGGGATCTCGGCAGTCATTCTCGAGGTGATGGACCTTTATCGCGAAGCTCTCACGGAGCAGCGGCTGCACCATTGGAATAAGTTGGTTCTTCCAGGGGCCGGTTTAAGCGCGTTTTCGGATGCGCGACCAGCGGCTGGGCAGTGGCGTACGCACTCTGATGCTATGCAGATAGTCTCGGGTGCTATTCACAATCCCACAGTGCATTTCGAGGCGCCGCCCTCGTCGAGGGTGCCGGCGGAAATGAAGGTGTTTCTGGATTGGTTCAATAACGATTCGCTGGAGCTTCCGGGTGTGGCTCGTACTGCGATTGCTCATCTCTGGTTTGAAACTATCCATCCGTATGAAGATGGCAATGGCAGGGTAGGCCGGGCCATTGCCGATGTGGCAGTTTCCCAGATGTTAAAGCAGCCGTTGATGATGAGCTTGGCGACCGTATTGAGTAAGCACCGGAAAGCTTACTACCAGCAATTGAATGCAGCCTCGAAAGAGACGCTGGATGTAACGCCATGGGTTAATTGGTTTGGTGAACGCATTGTTGAGGCTTTGGAAGGTAGCATCCATGTTATCCAGTACGTGGTTAAAAAAGCCCGATTCTGGGATTCGCTTAATAACCATGATCTGAACGACAGGCAGCTGAAGCTGATTCGCAAAATGCTCGGGCACGATGCTCCCGGTTTTGAGGACGGAATCAACGCAAAGAAATACCAGAACCTGACCCGCTGCTCCAAAGCCACCGCTACCAGAGACCTTCAGAACCTGGTCGCACAAGGTGTACTCTCTCCTATTCAAGGCAAAGGGCGTTATGCCCGGTATCAACTGACTTTGTAGATTTGGGGTCAGGCCCCAAGACATTTGACCACCTCAAATGTCCGGGGGTCTGACCCCAATTTCAGCTTTAGCTGATAACTGGAACGCCGGGCGGTAGCACATCCTCGATGGCGGGATAGTCTGGCACGGTAGCCTGTTCAATCTCGGGCTCAGGCTCTGGTGCCGGATCTTCTGGCTCGGGCTCATTTTCATCCGGCAAGGCGGGTTCTTCCGGTGCGGGTTGGCTGGTTCCGGGTGGTTGTTGCTCGGGCTGGTCTTGCCCGTCACCGTCGCTACCTCCACCACCACATCCCGTCAGGGCGAAGAGAAGGATGAGCGAAATCAGGTATCTTGAGAATTTCATATCGCCCCCTTACTTTTTGACCCAGAAGCCACTGTTGGCGGGTATGGATTCGACTAGCGGTACGTTATTGTTTTGCAATAACTGCCGGGTAGCTGTGTTTGGGGACCAAGCCCTCCAGGTGTCATCAGTTTTGGCCCAGACGATCTGAGCATCGGCGAATGTGGTGGGCAGATCTGTGGTTGTGATTTCCTGGCCCGTTCCAAAGAGCTCCCAAGCTGAACTCATTTCAGGAATCAGGGTGCCATCAAAGCCGCCAGTATTGATTCCGCAGGATTCTGGCTCTTGAACGCAGGTGGCCTTGCCGTTGTTGAAACCGTTCGCATAGCCGTGATCGATATAGGTTTGCAGGTCGATGTCGCATATTTCCGATTCCGGATTCAGGCGACACAATTCAAGTGCCTCGGCATAACCGGATTCAAATCCAGCCTGTTGAATGGCGTCTGTATCGATGCCGCAATCAATGGGTTTATCTGCACAAAGTTCCTTGGCATGCAGTTCTGCGCGCTCAAAAACTTCCTCGGCACTCAGCGTTTTTAAACGGAAGGAGATGTCTTGGGTCGCGAACTCGTTAACGCCCTCACTGGTGTTGGTCACTTTGGCGGTTACCGTGTGAGGGCCACCTTCCATCATGACCAAATCAAACAGGTTATCCTGCAGTGAGACGGTTTCGAAGATTTCTGTTTCGTCTGTTTTGACTTCGACGGACAAATACTCGAAGTCAGTACCTTCTGCCACATCATATTCAAGCCTGAACTGGAGAAGGTCCAGATTGCTTGCACCGGTGGTGACGAGTTCAAATTGCGTGATAACCGGGACGGTCATGCTGGAGCCGTATTCTTCCCAGCCGATGTCGACGCTGTCGCCAAATACCCGCGCATTGCCTCGGATATCCGTGGCGGTCAGGGATACCTCACTGGCGTCTGTGGTGCCGGCGTCAATGAGAGGGGAGTTATCGAGTATCTGGTAGTCGTTGGAAGTATCCAGGCCGCTGTCCGACAGGTTCTGGATGTTATTTCTTTGGATGGTTTGTGTATGAATTAACTGAGGTCTCTGTGGATCCAGAAAGTTGTTAATCAGCGTTGCTCTGGAGTTGCTGTCTTTGAAACTCAGGACATCGTTAGTACCGAGAAACACTGAGTTTGCAATAGTGGAGTCTTGAGCGATGCTTCGCCTTGAGTGCACGGAAGCGCTGCCTGTGTTCCGGTCAAAGATGTTATTGGCGATCTCACAAATGGCGTTACAGGTTACGATACCGTTGTCTGTACCCGAAGCCACGTTGCCGGCAAAAAGGGAGTTGTTAAGGGCGTATTGATTACCGGTTATATCGCCCAGCCGGACAATGCCCCCGCCCGTTGACTCATTGCTGATGAATCTCGAATTACGGATATATTGGTCTTTGACTCTGTTCAGTGTGCCGACTGCATAGCCCACAGCCTTGTTGTTTTCAAAAAGTGCGTCGTCGATTTGGTACGCACCATAGTAGAGTACTCCCGAGCCGGTATTTGTGGTGGTTTCATTTCCAATAAACTGGCTTGAGCGAATCTGAACATAGTTGCTCGGATCAGGATAGATGACGCCATATGCGCGGGTAATGTTGTCGATGAATTGGCTGTTCTTTTCGATGATAGCCGGGCTATTGTCGAGTTTTACGACGCCCGCGTTGCCGGTATTGCCACTGACGGAGCTGCCATCTGTCAGGGTGAACTGATTGGCTCTATCGATGAAAACCACCGCAGCTCGGCTGCTGGTTGAGGCCGTGTTGTTCTCAATAGCTGTCCCGGACAATATGATGTTTTTATCGCGGTTGCCGTAAAAATACAGCGCCGCGCCTGTATCGCTTCCCGCCCCAACATGGTTCTCCAGCGAAGACTGTTCAAGTTTCAGGTGAGCCCCTTTTACCCACAAGCCGGCACCGTCCCGCGCGTTTCCATCACCGATTCCGTTTCGCACAACCAGATGTTCCAGACTGATTTCGGTGTCGTCTGTCTCCCCGAAAAGCAGTCCGGAGTTGGTATGTTCCAGACGAAGCACAGCGGATAACCCCTGGCCGTCCAAGATGGCCCGGTTGTCGGAGTCAGCTGATTTAATGGTCAGGCTGCCACCGTTGTCACTGAAGTAGGAGAAAGGTTGGGCGTTGGTAGCATATACGCCTGGCTGGAGGATGATGGTGTCGTCTTCGTAGCTGGCTGCAGCTTGAGATAAAGCTTCTTGAAGTTGGCTGCTGTTCGATACGGTCAACTCAGCGGCAATTGCTGAAGGTAAGAAAAGGACGGATCCTGCGGCAATCCACCAGGGTGCGGACTTCTTCATTGGCGAAAACACTCCATTGCAATGTGTAAGGGGGCGGTAAGGTTGTATTTGTTATACCGCTTCGAGTGTGTAGCCTAGATAGTCAGTTTTCCTATTTCTGTGAGCAAAGTTCGCTTTTGTAACATTCTGTATCTTTGGGGTCAGACCCCAAGACATTTGACCACCCGAAATGTCCTGGGGTCTGACCCCAATTTTGTTTTTTTGTCATAATATGCAGCATAGAATATGCTATGCAATAAACTGAAGCGATCGTTCTATAAAATTCCGTTCTGAATACAGCATCTGGATGACAACAATGAAACGTCGATCTTTCCTCGCATCGTCTTTGGCGCTGCCAGCTTTCTCTTTGGTTGGGTGTGGTGATTCTGGTTCTTCGGTGGAGTTGCCTGCCGAAACGGCGCTGTCCCCAGGTGGTTCTGGGCGGCCGGGTAATGCGCCCCTGGGTTTCTTCGAGCATGGCGTTGCCTCCGGAGATCCTCTGGATGACCGGGTGATTCTCTGGACCAGGGTTACGCCGGCGCTGCCGACCGAAACCTCGTTGCCTGTGCAGGTGTTGGTGAGCCGGCAGCCGGATCTTTCGCAGCCTCAGGTTTTTTCGGCTACCGCAGAGGCAAGCTCGGATTTCTGTGTGAAAGTCGATGCTACTGGCCTGGCCAGCGACACCTGGTATTACTACGCCTTCCGCTGCGGCCCGAATGTGTCTCCGGTTGGGAGAACCCGTACTTTCCCGGCACCGGAACAGCGGGTGCGACGGGCACGGTTTGCGACGGTTTCCTGTTCCAATCTGCCATACGGGCATTTTTCCGTGTACAACGCACTGGCGAAGGTGGATGAGCGGGATCTGGATTTTGTGCTGCACCTGGGTGACTACCTCTATGAGTACGAGCCGGGCACATACGATGATCCCGCTGCTGTGCCGAATCGTGTTCATGAGCCGGCGAATGAAATCCTTTCCCTATCTGATTACCGCGTGCGCCACGGCCAGTACAAGCGAGACGCGGATTTGCAGGCGGTGCATCAGCAATACCCGATGATCTGCATCTGGGACGACCACGAGATTGCCAATGACGCCTACATGGATGGTGCGGAGAACCACGACCCGGCCACGGAGGGGGATTGGGAAACCCGCAAGCAGGCAGCCATTCGTGCCTATTTTGAGTGGATGCCGGTTCGGGACTTCGGCGCAGACAGTCAACGGCTGTGGCGCCGGTTCCGGTATGGCGATCTGATTGATTTGTGGATGCTGGATACCCGCATCGAAGGCCGGGATGCCCAGGCGTCTTTGCCTTTCGGCCCTGAGCGCACAGACCCGGACAGAAAGCTGATCAGCGATGCCCAGATGAACTGGCTGACGGATGGCCTGACCAGCTCAGGAAGTTTATGGAAGATGATTGGCCAGCAGGTGATGTTCGGGCAGCTGAACCTGGCGGAGTTGCCCCAGCCGGAACTGATCTCCGAACAGCTGCCTTATGGCACCACCCAACAGGGCCTGAATATGGACCAGTGGGATGGTTACACCGCAAGCCGCACCCGCATTCTGGACGCCATCGAGCAGAACAGTGTGGAGAACGTGGTGGTGTTCACCGGTGATATTCATACCTCCTGGGCCAATGAGATCTATCGGAATCCGGCGTCTGTGGTGGGTGACTTGTTTGCGCCTGAAGCGCTGGCGGTGGAGTTTGTGTGCCCGTCAGTAACCTCGCCGGGCTTCCCGGCTGGTTTGGCGGAATTGGCTGCTGTCGCGGTGCGCACTACCAACCCGCACGTGAAGTACGCCGAGCTGCAAACCCGCGGTTTTATTCTGATGGATGTGGACCGGTTCGGCGCCCAGGCGGAGTTTCATTATGTGGCGTCGATTGCCGATGAAACCCGCAAAGGCGAGCTGGACACCGGCAAGCGCAAACTGGTGAAAGTCGCTGCCAAACAGCTTGGCCAACGGTATCGCCTGATCACAGACAACCTTACCCCATCCCGCCCCCGAACCACACAAACCAGCCTGCTGGCGCCGGCCGCAACGCCTCAACATCAACAGGAACTGGCGGCTGTGCTGGGCGCCGTTCATTCCCTGGAGTCTGTCGTATGAACGCTAAACTGAAGTTGCTTGCCCTTTTGATCGTACCGCTCACCCTGGTGGCCTGTGGCGGTTCCGGTGATGACGATATCGAACCCACTACGCCGGGCACCCAACCCGATGTAACTGCGCCGGGTGACGAGGATGGCGCCCGTGCGGTGGCCTCAACCCAGTTTATCGCCATCGGCGATTCTGGCTCCGGCAGCCCGGGCCAGTATGCGGTGGGCGAAGCCATGGCACAGGTTTGCGAGCTCAAATCGGCAGAAGCCGGCCCCTGCGAGTTTGTGCTGGGGTTTGGCGACAACATCTATGAAGACGGCGCCACCTCGGTGGAGGACATTCAGTTTATCGAGAAGTTTGAGAAGCCGTTTGAGCCCATGGGGGAACGCCCGTTCTATATGGTGTTGGGTAACCACGACAACACCGGCTATGTGGGTGGCGATGGCGCCAACAACAGCCGGGGCGATATTCAGGTGGATTACCACTACGAGGGCAACAGCCCCCGCTGGCGCATGCCTGCCCGCTACTATGCGTTCAATAGCGGCGAGATACCCACCGCGTTGATGCCGAAAACCCGGGAAGGCAAGCCACTGTTAACGGTGGTGTCGCTGGATTCCAATCCGATTGCCTCGCTGTTGGCAGACGCGGACGCCCGCTTTACCTGGAAAAACTACGGCATGACTCAGCTGATGTGGGCCCAGGACGAGCTGATCTCGTCGCAGGCGCTGTTCAACATCGCCATGGCCCATCACCCGTATCTGTCCAATGGCTTGCACGGCAACGCAGGCAACTATGATTTCATTCCCTCGTACATTCTGCCGGTGATCTCCGGCCAGCGCTGGAAGGATTTTCTGGAAGAGGGGGTGTGCGACTACGCCGATTTCATCATGACCGGGCACGACCACGACCTGCAATTGCTGGAGCCGGTGGAAAGCTGTGGTCGAACCCGTTTTTTGGTGAGCGGCGCCGCCGGCAAAACCCGCTCCCTGCAGGATGAAAGCCGAAACCAGGCCATGTACCAGGCCGGCGATACCTACGGCTTTTTCTGGGTGCAGGCGATGGAAAGCAACCCGGCCACGGGCGCGCCTGCACAAATGTGCTTTGAGGCCTACACCGTAGACCCGGAGCTTGAAGGCTTTGGTGTGCTGGGTGCTGATGGTGGGCTTACTCCAGCCTACACCCAGTGCCTGGAAAAGGTCGAGCCAATGAACATCGCCCGGGGCAAGGATTTCTCCGGCTCGCCGGTTTCCCTGCCGGTGCCCCTGGCTGGCGGTGCGGGCTTTGACGGCAACTTCACGGGCCCGTTAGAGCTGTTCCGGGAGGAGCTGGTCAGTGGCCTGAATACCCTGAATATTGCCAATCCGAACGTTGAAACCCAGCAAGCCGTTGCCCAGCTGATCAACGGTCTGGATACTCTGCTGGTGACGCTGGATGCGGCGGCGTCATCGGTCTCTGAATCCGGCTCTCCGGAGGATATGGCCCAGGCTACGTTGGCGGTACAAGCGGCTGCCGAGCGTTTGCAGGCTATAGATACCTCCGAGCTGCCAGCACCTTTTGATCGCCTTGGGGCGGCGTTTGAAGCCTTCGCGCTTGGTTTCGGGGGGGAGGGCGATGCGAGCTCTGGCCAGGGGTTGTCGGAAGACACCGCGTTCCTACTGGGGCCGGTCGTACAGTTGGTGATTAATCTGGAGAACATTCTGGATGCGGTGGATCAACAGGCCGAGCCAGCGCCAGTGCTGCGGGGTGTCACTAGCTTGTTGGCGACCACTTTGCGAGGTGTTGGTGGCACGTTGGAGGAAGTTTCCAAACTGGACAGTTCGGCCGCTTCTGATGCGCTGATCGGTTCAATCAACGCTGCGTTGAATACTCTGGTGTTGGAAGTGCTGCTGCTTGAGGAAGCGCCAGAACCCATCAACCAGAACGCCACCTTGCCCACCAACTTTCTATCGGATGCCCTGGCCACCGTGGTGCGCGAAGTTACTGAACAGCTGGACCGAAACGCACTGACCACTGCTGACAGCCTGCTGGGTAGGTTGCTGTCGCCGATAACCGGAGCTATCACCGGGCTCATCGGCCGCTTCTTTTAAGTTGGGGTCAGACCCCAAGACATTTGGTGGTGCCAAATGTTCGGGGGTCTGACCCCAAAAATCACTCCCCAACAACCACCTTATTTCGCCCGCTTTCCTTAGCCGAATACAGCGCCTCATCCGCCTTCTGCATCCACTGCATATAGTTCTCCGGCTCTTCGGTGAGTTGGGCGATGCCCATGCTGATGGTGTAGGTGATGTTGCCGGCGCTGGTTTCCACGGTGCTTTTTTCGATGCTTTCGCGAATGCGTTCGCAGATGATGCGGGCATTCTCTGCATCGGTTTCCGGCAGGATGATGCCGAACTCTTCGCCACCGTAGCGGCCGGCGCTGTCGGATTGGCGGATGTTGTTGCGGGTGGTCTGGGCGGTGTGACGGATGACTTCATCGCCGGCCAGGTGGCCGTAGTTGTCGTTGACGGGTTTGAAGTGGTCGATGTCGAACATCACCAGGCTGGTGGCCTGGCCGTAGCGGCGATAGCGTTCGTATTCGGCATCTACCAGGTTTTCCCAGGTGCCACGGTTGAGCAGGCCGGTCAGGCGGTCTGTCATGCTTAGTTTGGCGAGCTGCTCGTTGGCTCGTTCCAGGGCCCGTTTGCTGCTGGCGAATTCGGTGACGTCGTATATCAACAGGCAGATCTTGTCGACTTCACCGTTGGTGCCGGTTAGCGGGCTGATGGTGAGGTTCTGGAACATGTACTCTTCGGTGCCGGTGATGGGCCGGGTGTTCCGGAATTTGAACAGGTAGGGGCGCTGCTCCCAGGAGGTGAACGCCCGGGTGTTGAGCATGGCGACGGCATCGACTTTGCGGGTAAGCCATGCTTGCGGGATGTCCGGAAACACGTCGAACAGGACTTTGTTCTGGATCTGGCTGCCGGTAATGCCGCTGTGATGCTCCATAAAGCCATTCCAGGCCTGCACGCGGAAATCGAGGTCCAGCACCACGAGGCCTACCTCGACCGATTCGAGCATGTCTACCAGCCAGTGAAAGGCGCCTGCTTCGGGGTTCTGAAAGGCCATGGTCAATCCACCAGGTATTCGAGGCGTTTTTCGAGGAAGGGCACCGAGTCTTCGGTGAACAGTATCAGCATATCGCAATGAATATCGCGGTTTTCGATGGCGTAGCTGATTTCAATACAAAGAAGTTGTTCTTCCCGCTTGCTGTGGTGTTCCAGCAGTTCGTTGATGGGGCGATGTTGGCCCAGAACGCTGGGATGGCCCAGGCCAAGTTTTAGATCCAGCTGATCGCCAATGCCGTTCAGGAAAGCGCCGAACAGGATGCTGGACATGTCCATCAGCACTTCCACGTTAACGGCTTCGCCCTCGACCACATCGTAATGCAGCAGTTCGGCCATTTCCTGAAAGCTGGCGTCTTCGAACAACAGCAGTGCCTCGCCCGCAAGACCGGCGCCGGTAAATCCCTGGCACACGGCGGAGTAGGCTTCACCTTGCTGGGCGGCGGAGATGGCCATATGCAGTTCGGAATTGGCGATAAACGCCACTTTCGGGATCGGTTGTTTTACGAACACCCTGAGTAGCCGTGCCAGGAGGTCAGACGAACGACCCATGGATACATTGGCGATCTCCTGCAGGTAGTCGTTCAGGCTGACGGAGATTTCCCGGGCTTTGCTGACGCTGCTGCGCAGAGAGGAATCCTTCAGCGCTGCGGTTTCCAGTTCGCCGGGGCGATAAAAGCCGTACTCCTCGAGCAATCTGGTAACAAGGCCGGTGTCTGTGGGCTTTTTGATGAAGTCGATGGCGCCGAGTTTACGAACACGCTCCCTGGCTTCGGGCTGAATGTCGCCGGAGACCACAATGGTCAAGACGGGGAGGTCTTCCTTGCGGATATGTTCAAGTACCTGATAGCCGTCCATTTCTGGCATGTTGAGATCCAGAAACAGAAGCTCGGCCTTGTGGTCGCGAAGAATTTGCAGGGCCTCTTCGCCGTTGGTCGCAAACAGGATGTCGTCCGCCAGGCCAGCAGGCAGTGCCCGGGCCATTTGCTTGCGGGCGAGGGCAGAGTCGTCGCAAATCAGGATCTGGGTAGACATCGGTGGTTGATCAGTGCCATGGGTAAAGTGATTCAGTATAGCAGTGCCGGATGATATGTATCTATAGGCTACATCATTGATTTCCGGTGCGCTGGTTATTGTTTCTTCCGTGCTGTGGGCAGGTGAGGATAAGTGTAATCCTGTGATGGCGATCATGCTTAACGAGGAAATGACATCTACGTAATGAGTGAATGTGATTTTGGTCACTCTATATACGCGCGGGCCTCCGTTATAGTCTGGTGACGGTCAAAAAGACACATAACGTTACAAAGAATAACGTGGCCGTATGCCAGCACCGAAATAACAAAATAAGCGGGCGGCATGAGTCGGCGTCGGAAACTGACTCACAAAAACAATCAGAGACACTAATATGAAGACGCAAGCGTATGGATACGCTGCCCTTGCCACGTTCTGCCTGGGTATTTCGCCCGTTGCCCAGGCCGATCTTAAGCCCATTTCAGATGATGCAATGGGCGAGGTGACCGGGCAGGCCTTTATGCAGATAGAAAACATTGCCGGCGAAAACCACGACTTCACCCGGATGACCCTGGGTATGGACGTGGAAACGCGGGTAAATGTAGACGACATTCAGGTGGGCCAGATTGATGGCGGCACCGATTTTTCAGCAAGCCACCTGGCGCTGGGGCATATCGCCCGTGCCGACGGCGAAGTATTCAATGGCCGAACCTATAATGAAGGTGAGGTTATTCCCTTTGAGGCCCAGCGGCCTTATATCGAACTGGCTGAAGATGCTCAGGGCCTGGCGGGCTTCCGTTTGGGGTTCCAGCAGGCGCGGGGTTCGGTGTCTTCTCATACCACCAGTTTTAGTGGCGCCATGCCCGGCCTGAAGGTACGGGAAGACGAGTCTGGCACCATTTACGATACTGCATTGTTTGCCGGTGAGGGTGAAACAGCTACGAATTACCGCGCATCCCACATTGGTATTGTGCCCAATGGCGATGAGCCGTTGTCCTGTGTTTCTGGGGTGAACTGCGCGCCGCTCACCAACCTGCGCTCCATCATTGTAGGTGACGAAGGTGCGGCGGAGGGCGAGGTAGCCTTCACCGATGGCTTCTTCATCGGGTTCCAGCGTGATGAGAATGTTGACTGGCAAAGCCTGGATGGCGCCAACACCATCAGCGTGGGTAAGGGGGTGTTTATTAATCTGCCCACCAATATGACGGTGGACTTGAGCCAGTTGACCGGTGAGGGTGTAGACCGGTTGCGGACTCATCAGGTGGATATGGGGGCGAAGTTGTTTTGAATTTTGGTAGACTCCTGCCATTGATCCGTTTGGCAGGAGTGCTCCCTTGATCCGTTCTTTCTACTGGCACGATTACGAAACCTTCGGCGTGGACCCGGTTCATGACCGCCCTTCCCAGTTCGCCGGCGTACGCACCGATGCCGATCTGAACGTGATCGAAGATCCATTGGTGATCTTCTGCAAGCCGACAGACGATTACCTGCCTTCCCCAGAAGCCTGTTTGATTACCGGCATCACCCCGCAGAAGGCGCTGGAGGATGGCTTTCCGGAGGCGGAATTCATCGCCCAGATCAACGAAGCCTTCAGCCAGCCCGGCACCTGCGCCGTGGGCTACAACAGCCTGCGTTTTGATGACGAAGTCACCCGCCACACCCTGTACCGAAACCTGCGTGATCCTTACGCCCGGGAATGGCAGAACGGTAACTCCCGCTGGGACATCATCGACATGGTGCGACTGACCTACGCCCTGCGCCCGGAAGGCATCAACTGGCCGAAGAAAGAAGACGGCAGCCCCAGCTTCAAGCTGGAAGAATTGACGGTGGCTAACGGCATTGCCCACGAGGCTGCCCACGATGCGATGTCTGACGTGCTGGCCACCGTCGCCGTGGCCAAACTGATCAAAGAAAAGCAGCCCAAGCTGTTTGATTTCGTTCTGAACAACAAAGACAAGCACTCCGCCCGGCAAATGCTGGACACCGCCGCCATGAAACCGGTGTTCCACATTTCCGCCAAGTACCCGGCCACCCGCGGGTGCTGCGCCCTGGTGGCGCCGGTGGCGGAAAGCCTGAGCAACAAGAACCAGGTGATTGTGTACGACTTGCGGGAAGACCCCGCTGAACTGATCAACGCCACCGTGGAGCAGATTCGTGAGCGGGTATTTACGTCACAGGCGGAGCTGGGTGAGGGCGTTAGCCGTTTCCCTTTGAAAGGTGTGCAACTGAATAAGTGCCCGGTGCTGGCCCCGGCTAACATGCTGTCAACCCTGTCGCCGGAACGGCTGGCGGAACTGGAGCTGGATGGCGACGTGCTGCGCGCCAACCTGGCCAAACTGCGGCAAGCGCCAGACCTGCCAGGCCGCATCGCTCAAGCCTTCGAGCAGGATTTCGCCGGCAGCGATCTGACCGACCCGGACGAACAGCTCTACGCTGGCGGCTTCATCAGCAAAACCGACCGGGAGAAACTGAACTGGTTGCTGACCCAGCCGGCAGATACCCTGGGCGAGCAGGATGTGAATTTTGAAGACGCACGCCTGCCAGACATGCTGTTCCGCTACCGCGCTCGCAATTACCCCGGCACCCTCAGCGGCGAAGAAATGGAACGCTGGGAAGAATTTCGCAGCCAACGCCTGATGCATCCCAAAAAGGGCTGGCGCTCACTGGAAGAGTACGGCCGCATCCTGCAAAAACTCGCCGCCGACCCCGAGCTCACGCCCAAGAACCAGCAAATCCTCGAAGACCTCCACCTCTACGGCGAATCCCTCATCCCCTACATGTAAAATTGGGGTCAGACCCCAAGACATTTGATGCTGCCAAATGTCCGGGGGTCTGACCCCAAATTCGAGGAATCCGGGATTGTTGCTGAATTGGGTTATAATTGAACAAACGCCGTCCAATAAGGAGGCTTAAGGTGTTACATACAGTTGAAGCGGTTATCAATGAGAAGGGCCATATTGAGTGGTTAGAGAAGGTCTCTATCAAGGGCGCCCGCCGGGTTTTGATTACCTTGCTGGATGAGGTGGAGCCTCAGGATGAGGTGCTGGCTGCTGCAGAATCAGCGCTGGCGGAGGATTGGCTCAAGGATGAGGAAGAAAAAGCGTGGGAGCATTTAAAAAAGGAAGTGTAGTTCTGATTCGGTTTCCCTTCTCGGATATCAGCAGCCAGAGGTACCCTCCATCGCCAGAGCTTTGCCCGGCCCGGTAAGTTGTTCACCGCCAACGAATCTATTCTGCTCAAAGAAGTCGCCTGCCTGAGTGATGAGGCTGTGGGCCGACTGGTTGATCGAGTGATTGCAATCCTGCAGCGTTGAAATTGGGGTCAGACCCCAAGACATTTGATGCGGCCAAATGTCCGGGGGTCTGACCCCAACGTTTATCTGCGGCGTTGGAAGTAGACGCTGAGGTTCTGGCCCATGAGGCTTTGCACTTCGCTGCCCAGGGCCTCGGCCTGGATTTGGCGTTGTACCGGAGCGGTGGCCAGGCTGTGGCCGTCTTCGTCCCGGGCTTTGACCAGTTTCCATTCCACTTCGTTACTGACCAGCGCCAGCAGTTCTTTGAGCTGGGCGGCGTCTTGTGGGCGGAACCAGCGGTCGCGGCAGCCGCCGAGGCTGTAGAAGTCGTCGTCTTTCAGCAGGTTGGCCCACACCGCGTCTTGCTTGTTGGCCAGTACCATACGGCGAAGCTGGCGCAGGCTGGTGCGGGAGGGTTGCAGCTGGTGCTCCGCAATCAGTCGGCGGATCTGTTTGTCGCCGGCGGTTTGCTCGGCCATGCTGGTGTGCATGTGAACGACGGCACCACTGATGGAGGCGCTATTGATGAGCGCTGCCAGGGAAAGCTCGGTCATGGCCGGTGATGGCAGGCGGCCCACTTCCACCCAATGGACCTGATGGCCATCGGCCACGAAGCGTTGGGCGATGGACCAGGGCCAGAACACGATGTTGTCCATGTTCAGGGTTTGCGCCATGCGGGTGGCCTTGGCGATGTTGGCCAGGGATTCGTCTACCGCGATCACTTCGACATCGTTAAGGTATTGCGCCAGTTCCATGGCACGTTGGCCGGACTGGGCGCCGCACACCAGAATGCGCAGGGTGGCGGGCAGGTTGTCTGTATTCAGTCCAAGTTCCTGGGCCATCACGGCTTTCAGGCTGGTTTCGGTGCGGTAGGCCAGCTGGCTCCACGCTGGCCAGGCCTGTGGCACGTCGGTTTTGGCCAGGCAGAGCTCTTCCGCTTTTTCGTCAAAATTCTGTTTGATGGCTTCTTCTTCGGCGCGGCTGTAATAGCTGGCGGCCATCATCGGCTGCATGGCCAGGGGCCAGTCCACCAGGTTCCATTGCCCCAGCTGCATGGCAAAGCTTTGATGGAACAGGGCACCGTACATGGCGCTGATCATCAGCGAGCCAATCAGGGCTTCTTGCGGTTCGCGCACGGCGAATTGCGCCACAATGCTGTCGTTAATCGTGGCCGCCAGGCGCTCTTCATCGTCTTCCGCGGCCAGGGCGTAACCGGTGCGGTCTGCGTATTCGGCAATGGCCAGGCACAGGGGCTGCAGTTCATCCCGCAGGCTGGCGGTTTGCGCCACTTCCGCCATGATCGCCCGGCGCAGCATCACCACCAGTTCTTCCACGGCGGCGTTGGGCATCAGGGTTTTCTGCAGGGCCAGAATCAGCAGTTCGTCTTCAGCGGCAGCATCCAGAAACACCCCGGCATTCGGGTTATCAAGATCGTACTGCTGCTGAATGATGGCGCCGACAAACCGGCCGATTTCCTGGTGCGGCAGGCCGTCTTTGCGGAGCAGGGCGATGGCATCTTGCGCCAGGTCGGTGTCCGCCTTGTGAATCTGCAGATGCTGCGCGCAGGTAAGCATGCCGGAATACACCGAATCCCACTGGGAGCCGGTTTGCAGCAGTTTGCGGTAATGCAGGTAGGCCACATCGAATTGCCCTTGCAGGCGCTTGGCGTGGGCAACACCACAGAAAGCGGCGGCGGATTGCCGGTCGCATTCCAACGCCCGCAGGAAGTATTCCTCAGCCAGGGCCGGGCGCTCGCTCTTCAGGGCCCAATACCCCAGGTTGCAATACTGCTGCGCCTGCCCCGGCTGGCTGTTCAGGCTGGCATTGAACAGAGTGTGAGCTTTCTCCAGCTGGCCATCGTCCATCTCCACCCGGCCCAACAGCCCAAGGGCTGCCGCGTTCTCCGGCTCCATAGCCAACGCCTGGTCCAGATACTCCCGGCATTCATGCCGCGCCTTCAACCGCTGCACATAGGAAAGCCCGTTACTGTTGGACTCCCCATACGCCAGGTTCGCCTGCAAAACCAACCGCGCCACCTGAGCCTGAACAGAGCGGGAAAGATGAGCGTTGTGATGTTGTACGTGCATGGAACACCTCGTTACCAGCCATGATTCGATGCGGCAAAGGTCTGCAGTTTTTTGACGGTTTGCCGTGCTTTGAGGGAGGTGTTGCGAAAGGTGTGCCAGTTTGGTGTATGAATTTGGGGTCAGACCCCAATACATTTGCAGCCTCGAAATGTCTTGGGGTCTGACCCCAAATCGTTATTCAGGATTCGGTGATCCAGGCTGCCAGGCGGCGCTTGAGGTTTTGCAGTCTGGTGTCGGGTAGAGTGCCGAGCTTGCCCAGTAATAGCGATCCATCGAGTACCGCTATTCTTGACAGTCGGAAGACGCTGGAGGTTTTCAGGCCAGACTCACCGAATTCCGGATGGGTGTTGTCGAGTTTCCAGTCGAGATCTGGGTTGAACTGGTGTAACTGGGAGGAGATCATGCAGACCAGCCAGTCGTCGTGACTATTGTCCAATTTTCGTAAAAGCAGGACAGGCCGCTTTTTAGCGTTGATCAGGTTGGTGAATGGAAATGGCATCAAAGCGATATCGCCAGCCTGCTTCACTGCCAGTGCTCCTGAATATCTTCGTTTGAATAGAGTTCTGGCTCATCCTCTAAGCCCCGCATTGCTTGCTTTGCACTCATGGCCTTGAAGTCTTCCTCAGACCAGTCGGTTTGTTGTTGATTGTTCTTTGCAGCGTATCGCTGTTCAAGAAAGGCCGCAAAATCGATGACTTCCTGTTGTCTCGCCGGCGGCAAGCGGCTGACCATGCTGATTAGCTCGTCAAGTTGCATAGCTATTACCTCATGCGTTTTCAGGAATGTGCAAGGTGAAAGTTATCATAACTTGGGCTAGGTGGTCAGGTAAGGTGTGGAATTTGGGGTCAGACCCCAAAACATTTGCAGCCTCGAAATGTCTTGGGGTCTGACCCCAAAAATAGACCCCAAAAATAGGAGTGGTTATGGGTTCGCAGGGTACGGGTGTTTATCAGGTCAAGGTCACGCTATCTGCGATCAGGCCGCCCATCTGGAGGAGGTTGCTGATTTCGCCGGAGGCGACGTTTCAGGATTTACACAGGATTATTCAGATCGCCATGGGGTGGCGGGCGTCGCATCTGCATCTGTTTCAGGCATCTGATGGTCGGTTGATTGGCGGCCCGGCGGAGGATGAGGATGACATGATGGGCTTTCGGGATGAAACCCGCTTGCTGGTGGGCAGTGTTCTGAAGCGGGAAGGTCAGGCCATCAGGTATGAGTATGATTTTGGCGACAGTTGGGAGCACCAGGTAAGGCTAGAGAAGATTCTGCCCGCAAGCGATGACGGGCAACTTCCCCGTTGTATAAAGGCTGTGCGCCAGTGCCCGCCGGAAGATGTGGGTGGCGTTCACGGTTACTATGAGTTTTTGAACGCAATGTTTGATCCCTTACACCCAGAGCATGAGGGTGTGATGGAATGGTGGGGCGGGGTGTTTGATCCTGAGTTTGTGAACCTGGAGGAGATCAATCAGTTGCTTCCAGAGCGGGATGCTCTGTTCGCGGAGAGCGACGTTGATGCTCTGCCGCCTGTTGATTTTTGCGGCTTAAGTCCAGGTCAGATGCATGAGCTCCTCCAGAGCCCGCTGCATTGCCCGTCTGTGTTCAAGCCGCTGATCAATGCAAAAGCGGTAGACCAGGAACTGGATACGGCCCCCATCCTGCAAATGGCGAAAGTGCTGGTGAACGAGCTGGGCGAGAAAGGCATTCGCCTGACCGGCAAAGGAAACCTGCCGCTCCAGCAGGTGAAGGCCATGATTGAGGCCGCCGGCGAGGAGGTTGTGGTGCCGTTTGCCGGTTACGGTTCTGTGCGTTCCGAGGAGGACATTCTTGGGGTGCAGCTCACTCGTGTACTCCTGGAATTGGCCGGTTACACCCGAAAGGAAAAAGGTCGCCTGCTACTGAAGAAATCCGCCGCCAAACGCCTCGACACCAAAGGCTGGCTAACCCTTTACCAGGACATGCTGGCCGCCACGTTCTCTGAATTCAACTGGGCCTGGGTGGACCATTACGACGGGCTGGAAGATATACAAACCGTCGGCCCTTTCTTCTTGTGGCTGCTGGCAGAGAAAGGCGGCGACTGGTTGCCGGTTGAGGCCTACATAGACGACATGCTCACAGCCTTCCCCCAATTGCCCCTTTCGGCGCACCCGCGGCCGTATGCCAGCGAAGAACAGCAAACCCGCTGGGCGCTGGACTCCAGGGTAATTCGCCTGTTCCGACTGTTGGGGTTCATCGACTTGAATCCTGAGCGAGCCCCGTTTTGCGGGGAGGGTGAGCAACGGCTACGGAGAACGGCTTTGTTCGAGGGGCTGTTTGCTAAGGCTTAGGTTGGGGTCTGACCCCCGTACATTTGGACCAGTGAAATGTCTTGGGGTCTGACCCCGAATTCTCACATTAGGGTTGCGATCAAACTTTTGCAACCGTAATATAGTTGCATGTGTTGATCAGGATGATCCAATGGTTAATAAGGACAAGTTCAGGGCCAGGCTGCTCAGAAAGCCCACGCCTAAGGACATTGCGTGGACTGAGTTGCGTAGATATTTGCTCAGTTTGGGATTTGAAGAAGTCCAAGGCAGTGGTTCGCGGGTGCGATTTTACTTGCAGGCTGACTCCGGCGAGCGTGGTTTGATGATTCGGTTGCACAGGCCGCATCCGGAGAAAGTTTGCGGCCCATTGATGATTCGGGATGTGGTGCAGACACTGAAAGCCTGGGGGCTGGTATGAATTCAAATATCTTGAAACATAAGGGGCAGGTTGGCTCAATCGAGCATGATCTGGACAGGGGGGTGCTTTACGGCAAGCTCCTGTTTATAAACGACCTCGTCACATATGAAGCTGAAAACCTGCGCACGCTTGAGGAAGAGTTCCGGGTTTCGGTGGATGAGTATCTGGCCGATTGCGCAGCGATGGGGATCGAACCGAATAAGCCGTTCAAAGGTTCGTTCAATATCCGAATTGGCAGAGAGCTACACAAGAAGCTGGCAATGAAAGCAGCCGGTGAAGGGCTTGGGTTGAATGAGGCTGTGCAGCTTGCGGTTGAGCGGTTTGTGGTGGGCGAGGAGCGTTATTGAGCGAGTTGCCAATCAAGTACATTTGGGCCAGCGAAATGTTTTGGGGTCTGACCCCAAATGCGGTACTTTGTGCATACAGATGTAAATACAAGGATGTGCGATGGGCTTTGAGTGGGATGAGGCAAAGAATGCCCGGAACATCCGCAAGCACGGTATCGATTTCGTGGATGCTGTCCGGATTATTTCGGCTCGAAAAGCTACCCGTCGGGAGGTGAGGCTCTATGAACAGAACATCTAAAACAGACTGGCAGCGAATGGCGGAACAAAGCGACGAGCAAATCGATACCGGCGATATACCAGAGCTGGATGATGCATTCTTCGAGAGGGCCGAACTGCGAGTGCCAGCCAAGCAGCCTGTCACGCTTCGGATAGATGAGGATGTGTTGGCCTGGTTCAAGGCCCAGGGGAAAGGTTATCAAACCCGGATTAACAAATTGCTCAGACAATATATGGAGAGTCAGGTTAATCGGCGATGAATGTCGGGAACGAAAGTACATTTGAAGTGGTGAAATGTCTTGGGGTCTGACCCCAAAAGTAAAACGGCCGGGTGAATAGCCCGGCCGTTTTGGTTGTGGTGCGAGAGCTTAGCCCTGTAGTAGCTGGAGCACCTGCTGGGGCCTTGCGTTGGCCTGGGCCAGTACGGAGAGGCCAGCCTGCTGGAGCACCTGGGTGCGGGCCAGTTCGGCGGTTTCTGCGGCGAAGTCGGCATCGCGGATTCGGCTGTTGGAGGCCGAGAGGTTTTCTGAGGTGGTGCTCAGGTTGGCGATGGTGGATTCGAAGCGGTTTTGAATGGCGCCGAGTTCGCTTCGGATCGAGTTAATGGTTGTCAGGGCTGCATCGACACGCCAGATGGCGTCGTTGGCTCCGTTAACGGTGGCCACGGAAACGTTCTCGAGGCTGTCTGCCAAGGCTGCTTCGGTCTCATCAAGAGTCAGTGCGGTGTCAGTGTTCGTTGTGTTAAAGGCGATGCCACTGAGTGCTTGGTCTGACTTTAACTCAATGCCGTCACCGTCAGCATTGATGATAGCAGATGCGCCTTTGAGTTGGCTGTTGATGGTCTCGACCACATCGGAGATGCTTTCTTCGTTTCCGGTAAAGGTAATGGTTTGAGGATCTCCATCACCCACTGTCACTGTAAGGGTGTCGCCGTCGACGACGGTGTTATCTCCATCGTCAAAATCAACATTCAGTGCATTGGCAGTTGCAATCGCCCCAATGTCACTTGCCCGGGTGCCTTCCGTCAGGTTAACGCTGATGGTATCGCCAGAGTTGGCTCCTACCTGGAAAGAGGCAATGCCAAAGCTACCATCAAGCACTTTCAAACCGTTAAAGTTGGTTTGATTCGAAATTCGGCTGATTTCAGCGATACGTTGCTGCACTTCAGCATCCAGCGCTTCGCGATCTGATTCGCTGTTGGTCGCGTTAGCAGACTGGATTGACAGTTCACGAATACGCTGAAGGTTGGAAACCACTTCGTTGAGTGCGCCTTCAGTGGTTTGAGCCAGGGAGATGCCGTCGTTAGCGTTCCGCTGAGCCACATTCAGACCGGAAATCTGGGACTCAAACCGTGTGGAAATCGCCAGGCCCGCCGCATCGTCTTTGGCCGAGTTGATGCGTAAGCCAGAAGACAGCCGCTGCAGAGCCACGTTGGCCTGGCCCTGTGATGAATTCAAGTTACGCTGTGCGTTCAGCGAGGCAATGTTAGTGTTTATGACCTGAGGCATATCGATTCTCCCTGCTCAGAAGTGCCGGGTAAAGATGTTTCAACTTGCATCTCCACCGGCAGAAATTCGTTATGTTGCCGTTGTGCGAAGGCATAAGCGAAGGGCGTGCCAATATGCGGTTATTTGTTTTAGGTATTTGAAATTAAACGGTGTTCTTATTCTGGTTGGCGGGGGTGCTGATTGTGGTGACGGTAATCTGCCAATTCTGAGCGGAATCGCTTTGCCGCTTTTTTGAGCATCTTGAGGGGGTCGATTGATCTTTTACATTACTTTACAAAATTGGCTGAATTTTTCCTAAAGCATCGCAATGTGGTGCCGTTAAGTGGAATAACAGGGCGGCGCTACCAACTCAGAAACGGGCGCCAGACCTTTTCCATGAAATAACGACATCTGTCGAAGGGGAAGCATTATGGCTCTCGGTATTAATACTAACGTAGCTTCAATCAGCGCTCAAAACCAACTGGGTAAATCTCAGAGTCTCAGTAACGAGGCGTTGCAGCGCTTGTCCTCAGGCCTGCGAATCAACTCAGCCAAAGACGATGCGGCGGGTCTTGCTATTTCCACTCGCTTTGACGCCCAAATTCGCGGCCTTACTGTTGCCCAGCGGAACGCTAACGACGGCATCTCTCTGGCGCAAACTGCAGAGGGTGCCTTGGATGAGATTACCAATAACCTTCAGCGTATTCGGGAACTGGCTGTTCAAGCAGCGAACGGAACGAACAGTGAGACAGATAGAGGTGCAATTCAGGCCGAGGTTGATGAGCGAGTATTTGAGATTCAACGAATTGCAGACCAGACGACATTTAATGGTCTTAACGTGTTGGATGGAAGTTTAGGATCTACTGATTTTCAGGTAGGTGCGAACGCCAGCGAAGTTATTGCGATTGATTTGAGTTCTGACATGACTGCGGTAGGGCTTAGTCTGGCGTCTGATGCAACCACCGTTTCGGTAGATGTTACTGGTACTGACGGCTCAGCTGCTACTACGGCATTAGGTACTTTGGATGCGGCCCTGACAAGTGTAAATGAATTCCGCGCCGAGCTGGGTGCAAAACAGAACAGGTTTGAGTCTACCATTGCAAATCTTAGCAGCAGTATTGAGAACCTGAGCGCCTCCAACAGCCGAATCCTCGACGCCGACTTCGCCGCCGAGACCGCAAAACTGGCCAAGTCTAACGTTCTCCAGCAGGCCGGCATTTCCGTTCTGGCTCAGGCGAATGCTCGTCCTAACCAGGTTCTGTCCCTCCTGCAGTAACAGGGATAGCACGGTGAGTAACCGGTCTCTCATACAAGGAAGGCCGGTTTACCGCCGTTAGAGGATAGCGAGGTAAAGCTATGAATGACGTGAACCTGAACAGCCCGGACTTGAAGCTGGTACGCTCCAGTGAGCAGGCTCCGGCTCGGGCTACCGCGTCACCTCGGAACGAAGGCAGCAATGTCTCCGCTCAAGCTTCTCCATCAGGTAAGCCGGCATCCGTTGCAAATGCTTCGGCGGTTCAAGCCGCCTCTGCTTCTGCTAGACTGAAGGAGCAGGCAGCCGAGCAACGGGAGTCTCTGGACGATGCAGTTTCAAGGCTGAACGACTACGCACAGAACGTTCAGCGGGATTTGCAGTTCGAGATTGATAACGACTTGGGCCAGACCATCGTTCGTGTGGTCGATCAACAAACCCAGGAGGTTATCCGCCAGATTCCTGATGAAGTGGCGTTGAGGTTGGCAGAAAAATTGCAGCAGGACGAACCGCTGACGTTGTTTAGCGTGAAAGTCTGATTTTTTGTTTGGTCGGGCTTGCTGCGCAAGCAATGGCTGTTCAGCACCGCCGCACCCTGAGTTGGGTCCGGCGGTGTTTGCGCTTATGGTTTTCAGGGTTACATTTTTTTACAGAGATTTTGCCGTTTAGGGCAAAGTTTTGCCGCTTTCAGCCGATAAACGGTTTAGCGGTTAGTTAATCAGCCTTTCAGGAGGCGCTTATGGCAGGTATATCATCGTTGGGTGTGGGGTCTGGTATTTTTACCAATGACCTGCTCAACCAGCTCGTTCAGGCAGAGCGTGCCCCGGCAAAGCTTCGGCTGGATCAAAAGCAGTCGCAAGCCGAGGCCAAGATTTCTGCCTTTGGCCGAATCCGGAGTGCGATTGAAGCGCTGCGTTCGCCCATGGAGGCTCTAAGCAAACCTGAGGGGCTTCGTGCCTTTACCGCGTCTTCTTCTAATGAGAGCGTTGCCGGCGTTACTGCAGACCCATCCAAAGTGAGCCGTGGTTCTTACAGTCTGGATGTAAAGGAACTTGCGCAGGCGCAATCGCTGGCGTCTGGCACCTTTGCTGATCGAAATAGCACCCAGGTGGGCAGTGGAACCTTGACCTTTAACGTGGGCGGGGTGGAAACGGCCATTACCGTTGATGAAACCAACAACACACTGGATGGTCTGGCGAAAGCGATTAACGATTCGAATGCCGGAGTGTCGGCTGGTGTTGTGGACACAGGTTCCGGCTTTCGCCTTGTTTTGTCGGCGGATGAGTCTGGTCTTGATAACGCGATTCAGATCTCCGTAACGGATGATGATGGCAATAACACGGACAATACCGGCCTGTCTCAGTTCGCCTTTGATGGTGTAACGTCCAATATGACGGAGACGGTGGCTGCGAAGGATGCGCGCCTGGAAATTAACGGTATTGAGGTAATACGCTCCAGCAATACCGTCGATGGAGTGGTGGATGGTGTAACCTTTGACTTGTTCGCCACCGGCACGTCTACGGTCAAGATTGCTCAGGATCCTGATGCGGTTGCAGGTCGGGTGCAGGAGTTTGTTGATAAGTTCAATGCCTTGCAGGATGAGATTAACCGGCTTTCCCGCTTTGATGCCGATTCTGGCAAGGGTGGAGTGCTGACTGGAGACTCAACTGTTCGCAGCATCCAGAGCCAGCTTCGCGGTTTGATTACAACGATTCCGGAAGGTCTTGAAGACTCTCCCATTCGCATGTTGGGTGATGTAGGCATCAAGACTCAGCCTAGTACCGGTAAGTTGGAGTTCGATTCTGCAAAATTTAAAGAGCAGCTGGAGGCAAACCCCCAGGCCATGACAGCACTGTTCGCTGAAACCGATACCACTAGTGGTATTGCAGAGCGCATGGTCGATACGGTTACCGGATTTCTCGCTAGCGATGGTGCGCTTTCCAGCAGGACTGAGGGTCTGAATCGGGCTTTGAGGGATATTCAGGATCAGCGCGATCGCCTGGATATGAGAATTGCGGCCTATGAAGAGCGTTTGGTGAAACAGTTCTCTGCTGCGGATTCGCTGATTGCGCAGATTCAGAGCACCGGAGATTACATCACCCAACAGTTGGCGGCGATTGCACCGCGGCCGCCGAGTGGTCAGTAAAGGTTGTATTGCCAACTAGCAGCATGCTGGTATTTCGGTTACACGAGGTAATTTATGAACGGTTTACAAGCGTACCAACGTATCAATACTCAAACCAGCATCACCGATGCGGACCCGCACAAGCTGATTCAGTTGCTGTATAACGGGGCGATTGAGCGGATCAACATGGCGAAGGCGAAAATGCAAGCCAAGGATTACGCGGGCAAGGCTCAGTTGCTTAACAAGGCTATTGAAATTCTTGGTGGTTTGCGTTCGTTCCTGGATTTCGAAAAAGGCGGGGAGCTGGCTACGCGTCTCGAAGCCCTGTACGACTACATGGAACGCACCTTGCTGGAAGCCAGTGCCAAGAATGACGTTGCCAAGCTGGATGAAGTGCTGAACCTGCTGCGCTCTGTGAAAGACGGCTGGGATGGCATTCGCGACGAGGTGGTTAGCCAGCAGCAGGCGGTCTGAGCCGGAGTTGGTTAAGTTTATGGTATTGTTACGGGGCCTTATTCTGGCCCTGCTTGTTGTTGTCACCCATGCCAAGGCCGGTGACGAAGCGGTTCCATCGGGCCGGGGCAGCTCAGCTGACACCGCAGCCCTTTTTGCCATTCCTGATGTTTGGCCCTGGGGATTTCAGGACGATAACGGTCATTTACAGGGTAGTCTGATCGAGCTGACCGATCGGTTATCGGAGCTGTCCGGTGTGGCTATCCGTGCGCAGTTGCTGCCCTTGCGGCGGGTTATCCTGGACGTTACGAGAGGGCGTGCGGAATTTGCCTTTCTGTTTCAAAGCCCAGACCTGGATGAGAACACTATTCCTGTTGATACCGTGCTTCAGCTTAATTTGATGCTGATGGCCATGCGTGACACTGATTTTCCTCTCACCCTGGAGGGCCTTGCCAGCAAGCGGGTCGGCTATGTGCGGGGTACCTATCTGGGTGAGGCGTTTAAGGCTGATGAGGCGGTGCTGAAAGTGCCGGTTTATAATATCCGCCAAGCCATCGATATGGTGTTGCTGGGTCGGATTTCCGCAGTGCTGGCAAGTGATCACAACATCGCGACGACGATAGATGCTTACGACTTTCCCGAGGAAGAGTTCCGTCTGCAGGAACATGTAAAAGGCCAAAAAGCCCGGCTGTACATGTCGCCCAGTAGCGGCAACCCGGAGCACGCTCGTCTGTTCAAAGAAGCGCTGCAACACATGCGTGAAAATGGCGAGCTGGAGCGCATTTTCCAGACTTCTTCCGCCCAATAGCCATTCCCCCCGCACTCCCGTACAATACGCAGCTTCTTTTCAATACATCCATTCTGTTCAGTCTGGAGCAAGGGCATGTCTGATATCAAAAAGGTGGTGCTGGCTTATTCCGGTGGCCTGGATACTTCCGTGATCGTTCGGTGGTTGCAGGATACCTATAACTGCGAGGTGGTGACCTTCACCGCCGACATCGGCCAAGGCGAGGAAGTTGAGCCGGCGCGCGCCAAGGCTGAAGCGTTGGGCGTCAAGGAAATCTACATTGAAGACCTGCGCGAAGAGTTTGTGCGCGACTACGTGTTCCCGATGTTCCGCGCCAATACCATCTATGAGGGCGAGTACCTGCTGGGTACCTCCATTGCCCGCCCGCTGATTGCCAAGCGTTTGATCGACATTGCCAACGAAACCGGCGCTGATGCGATTTCCCACGGCGCGACCGGGAAGGGCAACGATCAGGTACGTTTCGAGCTGGGCGCCTACGCGCTGAAGCCGGGAGTTAAAGTTATTGCCCCCTGGCGTGAGTGGGATCTGAACTCCCGCGAGAAGCTGCTGCAGTACTGCGAAGAACGCAACATTCCGGTGGAAATGAAGAAGGGCAAGAGCCCATACTCCATGGATGCCAACCTGCTGCACATTTCCTACGAAGGCATGAACCTGGAAGATCCCTGGGCGGAAGCCGAGGAAGATATGTGGCGTTGGAGCGTGTCTCCAGAAGCCGCGCCAGACAAGCCGACTTACGTGGAGCTGACCTACAAGAAGGGCGACATTGTTGCCGTTGATGGCCAGGAAATGAAGCCCCACGAAGTGCTGGAAACCCTGAACAAGGTAGCTGGTGCCAACGGTATAGGCCGCCTCGACATCGTAGAGAACCGCTACGTGGGCATGAAATCCCGTGGCTGCTACGAAACCCCGGGCGGCACCATCATGCTGCGCGCCCATCGCGCCATCGAGTCCATCACCCTGGACCGCGAAGTGGCCCACCTGAAAGACAGCCTGATGCCCCGCTACGCCGAAGTGATCTACAACGGCTACTGGTGGTCTCCGGAGCGTGAGGCTCTGCAGGCACTGATCGACCAGACCCAAATTTACGTGAATGGCACCGTTCGCCTGAAGCTGTACAAGGGTAATGTGGATGTAGTTGGCCGGAAGTCTGACGACTCCCTGTTCGACGAAAAGATCGCCACCTTTGAAGAAGACCAGGGTGCGTATGATCAGAAAGACGCCGAAGGCTTCATCAAGCTGAACGCGCTGCGGTTGCGGATCGCCGCTGGAAAAGGCAGGAAGCTGTAGGGTCTGCAGAGGTCTGTCCTCAGGGTCTGTCCCCGAACGGGGACTGACCCACCTTTGCCCGTCCTTGCCACCAAACTAGAGCCCATTGGTTCCAAAATGGGTCAGTCCCCATGCGGGGACAGACCCTTGGGGGACTGACCCACCTTTGCCCGTCCTTGCCCCAAAACTCGAACCCATTGGTTCCAAAATGGGTCAGTCCCCGTTCGGGGACAGACCCTTACAACACCCCAGCCCTGCCTATTTTCGGTTATACTCGCTGCATAAAACCAACAACCAAAGCAGTCACCATGACCCCTCTCGGAACCGCCTCTGTCGCCGCCCTGCGCCAATACGTTCGCTATGCCGATGCCAAGGGCATCAGCACCTCAGAGCTGTTCAGCAAAGCCGGCCTTGAGCCGAATATCCTTGATACCGATGACGGCCGCCTGACGGGCGAGCAGCTTCAGACGTTTATTCGCCTGCTGGCCGAAGCATCCAACAATCCCATTCTTGGCCTGGAAACCGGCGATTTCGTGCAGCCTGGTTCCTACAGTGTGCTCGGCTATATCACTATGAGCTGCGCCACCCTGGGCGAGGCAGTCACCCGAATTGCGCCCTATGAGAAGCTGGTGGGAGACATGGGCACCACTGGCCTGCGGATGAAGGGCGATGAAGTATCGCTGGTGTGGACCTGTAATTTTACCGATCCGGTGGTGTGGCCCCAGGTGGTGGATAACGTGTTCGCCTCCTGGATCAACTACGCACGCTGGCTGGCGGATAGCGATGAGGCCTCGCCGATTCGGGTTGCCCTGAAACGCTCCTCGCCGGGCCCTGACTATGAGAACGCTTATCAGGAGCGCTGGGGCTGCCCGGTTGAGTTCGAAGCGCCGGAGAATGTGGTGACCATGCCTCAGGATCTACTGGCCACCCGCCTCCGCCAACCAGACCCGTTGCTGCGCAAGACCCTTGAAGCCCATGCGCTATCCCAGCTTGCGCTGCTGGATACGGACACCGACCTGACCTCCAGAGTGAAGCAGGGTATCCAGAAGCAGCTGGCCAGCGGCGTGACTCGGCAAGACATGATCGCCGAAGACCTGGGCATGACCAGCCGCACCCTGCAGCGCAAGTTGAGCCAGGAAGGCGTTTCCTACCAGAAGCTACTGGATGATGTGCGCCAGCAGATGGCAGAGGATTATCTACGCAATACCGAGATGAGTATTCCCGATATTGCGCTGAGGTTGGGGTATAGCGAGACCACGTCGTTTCATCGGAAGTTTAAGGCGGCTGCTGGGAAGACGCCTGGGGATTATCGTAAGGGTCTGTCCCCGAACGGGGACTGACCCATTTTGGACCCATGGGTTCGAGTTTTGGTGCAAGGACGGGCAAAAGTGGGTCAGTCCCCGTTCGGGGACAGACCCCTGAAACAGACCCAATAAAAAAGCCAGCTCACAAGAGCTGGCTCGAAAATACTTCGGAAAGAACGAAAGTGCCTGAAAAATTCGTTAATCCTGTGGAGTCAGGGCCCATAATACGGCGGAGTTACTACTCGGCTCCTCCGCCATGGGCGGATACTGCTTGATTCCACGGTTTCAGAATAAGCCCTCGCGCTCTTCCTGTCTGTTTGTGATCTGTGTCCCGTTGTTACCGTTTGTGAGGGCTACACACCTTCCCGTATCTCGGGTTTGGTTTCGGTAAAGCGGCGGGTTTCGTAGGCGTCTACCAGGCCTTGTACCGCGGCCCGTTCCATATCCTGTACCGAGGGCGTGCCGTCCTGGGCGTCGGCGCGGCATAGCACCATGCCGGCTTCCACCGAGATAAAGCCGGCGGTGGTTTTCAGGGCTTTGTGGTTGATACCATCAAAAATTCGCCGGAACGCGGTGGTGGAGCAGTGGTCGCTGTTCGGGAAGTAGGAGACGATGGCAAACTGGTTGTCGCCTACGCGGCACAGGGCGTCTATGGGGCGAATCAGGGTACTCAGGCGGCGGGCGATGCCGGTGGCCAGTTCGCTCATCACGCTGGGTGGGTGCTTGCGTTTCAGGTCTTGCCAGTTTCGAATGCCGCACATCACGTAGGAGGTGGAACCGCCTCGGGATTCCGCGTGCCGCAAGGTTTTCTGCAGGCGCTGGCGGGCATACTTGCTGTTGCACAGGCCGGTTTCCAGGTCGATGATGTTGGTCGATTCCAGCTCCCGGTTGTTTTCGACCAGCAGTGCGTTGGCCCGCAGCAAGGTGTTCTGGCGGTCGGCCATTCGGTCGGCGGCAAAGATTCGGGGGATCAGCTGCTTGGTCATGTCTGACTTGTAGATAAAATCATCCACGCCCCGGTCGAAAGCTTCCGACAGTGCTTCCACGCTTTCACGGGCGGTCAGCAGGATCACGTAGGTGTAGTGGTTGTCCTGCTCATCCTGCTGGCGCACGTGGTCAGTCAGTTGCAGCCCGTCCATTTCAGGCATCAGCCAGTCGGCAATCAGCACGCTGACCTGCCGCTGTTCCATCAGCTTCAGGGCGTCTGGCGCGTTGTTGGCAATGCGTATATCGCGGTAACCGGCATTTCGCAGGGTGCGGCCGACCACCATACTGCTGAATTTGGCGTCGTCTACTACGAGTATGGGTAGGTCCAGGTTTGGCATCGTTTGTCTACTTCTTACCAGTCCATTGTCAGATGCGGTTCGCCGCGGCTCTTGGTATGCTTTGGCGGTTTCGGAACATCCGGTATTTTTAATGTCGCCACAGTATACCCCCGTGTGGCCTTTGGAGAATAACGACCATGCCTTCTTTTGACATTGTTTCAGAAATTGAAATGCACGAAGTCACCAACGCGGTGGATCAGGCCAAGCGTGATCTGGGTAACCGCTGGGACTTCAAAAACGTGCAGGCGGATATCGAGCTGGAAGACAAGCGCATTACCGTCAGCGCCGAGCAGGAATTCCAGCTGGAGCAACTGATTGATCTGCTGCGCATGGCCTTCGCCAAACGCAACATTGACGCCCGGGCCCTGGCGGAAGACGGTGAGAGCAAGGCCGGCAAGCTGGTGAAACAGCATTTTTCCCTGAAGCAGGGTATCGAAACCGATATGGCCAAGAAGATCGTGAAGATGATCAAAGACCAGAAAATGAAGGTTCAGGCCAGCATTCAAGGCGACAAGGTGCGGGTAACCGGCAAGAAACGGGACGACCTGCAAGAAGTCATTGCCATGCTGCGCGAGGCGGAGCTGGATATTCCGCTGCAGTTTAATAACTTCCGTGATTGATCACCCAGGCCCGGGGGTAGGTCCCGACCGTTGCACTAAGGAGTTTAGCTTATCATCCGCAACCTGCTTACCCTGATTCTAGACACGCTCTACGTCTACACCCGTTGGCAAGTGTTGGCGATGCTGTTCCTGGGCTTTTCCGCCGGCTTGCCGTTTTTGTTGGTGTTTTCAACACTCAATGCCCGGCTGGCGGACGTGGGGGTGCAAACCGCCACCATCGGGTTTTTCAGCTGGCTTGGGATTACCTACTCCATCAAGGTGTTCTGGGCTCCGATAGTGGACCGCCTGAAGCTGCCGATACTGGATAGGCTGCTTGGCAAACGCCGAAGCTGGATTTTGCTGGCGCAGGCCGGCATTGCCACCGGGTTGTACCTGATGGCCAATGTAGACCCGGTGGCGGCGCCACAAACTCTGGCGCTGTTTGGCTTGCTGGTGGCATTTTCTTCTGCCACCCAGGATGTCGCGATTGACGCCTACCGCATTGAGATCGCTGAGGAGCGACTGCAAGCAGCGCTGGCGGCAACGTATATTTTTGGCTATCGATTGGCGCTTCTGGTGGCGGGGGCCGGGGCGCTTTATCTCGCAGAGTACTGGTCATGGGAGGTGTCTTATCAGGTGATGGCTGCGCTGGTGGGTGTGGGTGCGGCCACAGTACTGATCGTGCGGGAGCCGAGGGTCAATCACTTTGCGGCTGCACAGGACATTGCACACAAGATTGAGGAAGAGGCTGGCAAACTCGGTCACCTTCCCCCCGCCATTGCCCGGGCGGCGGGCTGGTTCTATGCCGCTATTGCTGGGCCGTTTCTGGACTTTTTCCGGCGCTACAAAGAAATGGCGATTGCCATTCTGCTGCTGGTGGCGGTGTACCGGATTTCCGACATTGCTATGGGTGTTATGGCCAACCCGTTTTACCTGGATTTCATGGGGTTCAGCAAAACCCAGGTGGCCGATGTCACTAAGATCTTCGGTTTCTTCATGACCATCATGGGTTCGTTGGTCGGCGGCGTGCTGGTAGTTCGCTATGGCGTGCGCAACATCCTGCTGGCGGGAGCGATTCTGACTGCCGCTACCAACCTGCTGTTTGTATGGTTGGCCAATTACCCGCCTAATATGATGACCCTGGCGGTGGTGGTGAGTGCCGATAACCTCAGCGGTGGCATGGCCAATGTCGCCCTGATCGCCTGGTTATCCAGCATGACAAGCACGTCCTTCACGGCGACCCAATACGCTCTTTTCAGCTCTCTGATGACCCTGCCTGGCAAGTTCCTTGGCGGTTTCTCGGGCATTGTCGTGGCCAGTTTCGGCTACGCCGAGTTCTTCACAATTTCTGCCATCATGGGCATACCAGCTGTGTTGCTGGTTATCTACATGATGCGCCACGGCGCAAGGCTCGACGCCCTGGCTCCGGTAAAAGACACCGAGGATGCCCTCGTAAAATAATTTGGGGTCAGACCCAAAGACATTTCACCCCACCAAATGTTCTGGGGTCTGACCCCAACTTCAGGAGGAGCAGCTGATGTTGAGGTGTTTGCCCCAGTCCGGGGGCAGGGCGGCGTAGTGTTCGAATTCGGGTTGGTCGGCGAAGGGGTTCTCGAGCACCTTTAACAGCTCTTTCAGGGGAGCGTAGTCGCCGTTCTGAGCTTCCATGATGACTTGCTGGGCCAGGTAGTTGCGCAGGATGTACTTGGGGTTTGCCTGGCGCATGGCGTATTCCCGTTCGTCGTGGGCGCGGGTTTCGGTTTGCAGGCGGGCCTCGTAACGTTCGAGCCATTCGTCGGCCACGCTTCTGTCTGCAAACAGATCCCGCACCGGGGCGTTGCCGTGGCGGTGCAGGTTGGAGATGCCCCGGAAAAAGCGTGTGTAGTCCACCCGGTGTTCGTGCAGCATGCTGAAGGTTTCCATGATCAGGCTCATGTCTGAGTCGTCGGTTTCCTCTAGCCCCAGTTTTGCCCTCATGTTGTTCTTGAAATGTTCGTTGTAGGCGGTTTCGTACCGGCGCAGGCCCCGGCGCACGTGGTCCTCATCCATGATCGGCAGCAGGGCGTTGGCCAGGTACTGGCAGTTCACAAAGCCAGTCTGCGGCTGCCGGTTGTAGGCGTAGCGGCCACCTTCGTCGGTGTGGTTGCAGATATAGCCGGCATCGAAATCATCGAGGAAGGCGTAGGGGCCGTAGTCGAAGGTGTCACCGATGATCGACATGTTGTCGCTGTTCATCACGCCGTGGCAGAAGCCTACCGCCTGCCAGTCAGCGATCAGCCGGGCGGTGCGTTCCACCACTTCTTCAAACCAGCGTTGGTGGCGTTGTTCTTCCGGCAGGCTGATCAGGTGCGGGAAGTGCAGGGTGATCACGTGTTCCAGGAGGGTTTTCAGTGCCTCGGGGCCTTCATGGTGGGCGGCGAATTCGAAGTGGCCGAAACGGATATGACTTTGCGCCACTCGCATCAGCGCGGCGGCGGTTTCGATGGATTCCCGGCGCACCGGGTCTTTCGCGCTGACCATAAACAGGGCGCGGGTGGTCAGAATGCCAAGGCCGTGCATGGCTTCCGAGCACAGATATTCGCGAATGGTGGAGCGCAGCACTGCCCGGCCATCGCCAAAGCGGGAGTAGGGCGTGGTGCCTGCCCCTTTCAGGTGCCAGTCCCAGCGGGTGCCGTCCGGTGCTACGGTTTCCCACAGTAACAAGCCCCGGCCATCGCCCAGTTCCGGGTTGTACACGCCAAACTGGTGCCCGGTGTACTTCATCGCCACTGGGTCCATACCCTCCAGCAATTCCGCCCCGGCACCCACACCGGCCCACTCAGCTTCATCCTTAACATGAAACCCCATCTGCTCTGCCAATTTGTGGTTAAAGCACACCATCGCCGGCTGCGACAAAGGCGTCGGCTTCACCCGCGTATAAAAGCTGTCCGGCAATTCCAGGTAACGGTGTTCCACCTTAAAGGCATTCGTGCTCATAGTCTGGCCTGGTTCTTGAATCTAATTTGGGGTCAGACCCCAGAACATTTCACCGCATCAAATGTCTTGGGGTCTGACCCCAGTTACATTGCAGAGCGGGGTGGGGAAATGCAACCACGGTTGATTGTTTTTACGGATCTGGACGGCACCTTGCTGGATCACGACAGCTATAGCTGGCGGGCAGCGAAGCCGGCGATGGCGCGGTTGGGGTGCAATGGCATTCCGTTGATTTTCAATTCCAGCAAAACGGCGGCGGAGATCAGTGAGTTGCAAAGCATGATGGGGCTGCGGGGGCCGTTTATTGCGGAGAACGGCGCGGCGGTGGTGATTCCTGCTGGCTGCCTGGGCAATGCGGAGGAAGAAGTGGTTCATGTTGGCAGGTCTTATGAGGAGGTTGTTCGCACTATTTTGGTGCAGAGGGAATCCGGTGCACAGTTTCGGAGCTTTGATGACCTGTCTGCGGAGCAGGTGGCGTCGCTTACCCGGTTGACGGTAACGGAGGCGGCCCGGGCGAAACAGCGTTTGGCGACGGTGCCGCTTGTGTGGGATGGCACGGAGGAAGAGCTGGCGCAATTCCGCGCGGCGCTTGAGCTGGAGGGCCTGAAGCTGGTGCAGGGCGGGCGCTTCTGGCATGCCATGGGCACCTTTGATAAGGCGGAAGGGGCCCGGTTCTTGCTGAAGCGTTATCAGGAGCACTTTGGTGAGGAACCGATTGTGACCATCGCCCTGGGCGATAGCCCCAACGACCAGTGCATGCTGGAGGCCGCCGACGTACCGGTGGTGATTCGCGGGGTGAACAGTGATCAGGTTCAGTTGCCGTCGTCCCGGCACGCCATGCGCTCCCTCAAGCCCGGCCCGGAGGGTTGGAATGAATGCGTGCTCAATCTGCTCTTTGAGTACGGCTACCAGTAAAGGAGGAGCCGCCATGGGCGACTTTTACCAGAATGGCATTATCACCACCCTGCACAACCTTGTGCGCCGCCCCGTGGAGGATATTGAAGCGGACCTGATGAGCTTTCGTAAAGCCCGGCCTATGTCTTTGGTGTTGCCGTCTTTGTACTCGGAGCTGGAAGGGCCTGCGCTTAAAAACATCGTCCAGGAGCTGACCAAGGTTCCGTATTTGGATGAGATTGTGATCGGTTTGGACCGTGCCGATGAAGCCCAGTACCGCCATGCTCTGGAGTATTTTTCCGAGCTGCCGCAGCCGTTCAAGGTGCTCTGGAACGATGGCCCCCGGTTGCGGGCACTGGATATGAAATTGCGGGAGCAGGGCCTGGCGCCCACGGAGATGGGGAAGGGCCGCAATGTGTGGTATTGCTTTGGTTATGTGCTGGCCTCGGGTGTGAGTAAATCCGTGGCCCTGCATGATTGCGACATCCTGACCTATTCCCGGGATTTGCTCGCGCGCCTGATTTACCCGGTGGCCAACCCCGGTTTTAACTACATGTTCTGCAAAGGCTATTATGCACGGGTGGCGGACGGCAGCATGAATGGCCGGGTCAGCCGCCTGCTGGTCACGCCACTGATTCGCGCCCTCAAAAAAGTGTGTGGCCCCAACGATTTTCTGGATTACCTGGACAGCTACCGCTACCCGCTGGCGGGCGAGTTCTCCTTCCGTACCGATGTGATTAATGACCTGCGTATTCCCAGCGACTGGGGGCTCGAGATCGGCGTTTTGTCTGAAATGAAGCGCAACTACGCCACCAACCGCTTGTGCCAGGTGGACGTGGCGGATGTTTATGACCACAAGCATCAGGACCTGTCACCGGAAGACGCCAGCCGTGGCCTGTCCAAGATGAGTGTGGACATCTCCAAGGCGCTGTTCCGCAAGCTGGCCACTAACGGTGAGATTTTCTCCAACGAAAAGTTCCGCACCATCAAGGCAAGTTACTTCCGTATTGCCCTGGATTTTGTGGAGACCTACCAGAACGACGCCATCATTAACGGCCTGAGTTTCGATCGTCACAAGGAAGAGAAGGCGGTGGAGCTGTTCGCCCAGAACGTGATGCGCGCCGGCGCCTACTTCCTCGACAACCCCATGGACACGCCGTTCATCCCGAGCTGGAACCGGGTAACCAGCGCCATTCCGGATATCCGGGAGCAGTTGCTGGAAGCGGTGGAACTGGATAACCAGGAGTTCCGGCCATGAGCCAGACCCTCGACAGCAAACTGGTGGCCATGCTGGAAGTGGTCTACCCGGCGGTGGACTGTGCCTTTGTGGCAGAGCAGTTGATGGATGCGATGGCGCTGGAGCCCGATACCGAGGCACCGCCGGCGCACCAGAACCATTGGGACCCATCGGACATTGTGCTGATCACCTACGCCGATACCGTTCAGCAGCCGGATGAAAAGCCGTTGGTGACTTTAAAGCGATTTCTGGACGACTGCCTGCAGGACGTCATCAGTGCCGTGCATATCCTGCCGTTTTTCCCGTACAGCTCGGACGACGGCTTTGCGGTGATGGATTACCTGGCGGTGAACGAGTCCCACGGTGGCTGGGAAGACATCGAGGCCATCGCCGCGGACTATAAGCTGATGGCAGACCTGGTGATCAACCACATGTCGGCCCGCAGCCGCTGGTTCGAGAACTTTCGCAAGCGCGTGGGGCCGGGCAAGGACTATTTTTACGAGGGTAACCCGAAAGACGATTTAAGCATGGTGGTGCGGCCCCGCACGTCACCGTTGCTGACTCCGGTACAGACTGACGACGGCGAGCGCCATGTGTGGTGTACCTTCAGCGAAGACCAGGTGGATCTGAACTTCGCCAACCCGGAAGTGCTGATCGAATTCGCCGGCATTATTCGTGAATACCTGGCGCGGGGCGTGAGAATTTTCCGGCTGGATGCGGTGGCGTTTCTGTGGAAAGAGCCTGGCACGCCCTGCATTCACCTGCAGCAGACCCACGAGCTGATCAAGATTCTGCGCCTGCTGATTGAGCACCACACCCCGGATGCGGTGGTGATCACCGAAACCAACGTGCCCAACCGGGAGAACCTGACTTATTTCGGCAACGCCAATGAAGCCCATGCTATTTACAACTTCTCGTTGCCGCCCTTGCTGATCAACACTTTGGTCACAGGCAACTGCCGGCACCTGAAAACCTGGCTGATGAGCATGCCGCCGGCGCAGATGGGTACCACTTACCTGAATTTCATCGCCTCCCACGATGGCGTTGGACTAAGGCCCACCGATGGTCTGCTCGACGACGAAGAGAAGCAGCGGCTGATTAACACCATGGAATCCTTCGGTGGCAAGGTGTCTTATCGGCGCACCGCCGACGGCCGCGACCAGCCCTATGAAATGAACATTGCTCTGTGGGACGCCCTGAAAGGCACCTCCGAGGGTGGGGCAGACCATTGGCAGCTTCAGCGGTTCGTGTGTGCGCACACCATTATGCTGGCGCTGGAGGGTATTCCCGCGTTCTATATCCACAGCCTGCTGGCCACCGAAAACGACCATGCCCGAGTGGAACACACCGGCCGCTTCCGCTCCATCAATCGCGGCCAATGGCAGCTTGAGCAAGTGGAAGCGGCTCTGGCAGACCCATTGAGCCATCACAGCAAAGCCTTCAACGAATTGACACGCTTGATCGCCATCCGTCGCGCCCAACCCGCCTTCCACCCCAACGCCACCCAGTTCACCCTGCACCTGGGCCTGCAACTGTTCGGCTTCTGGCGCCAAAGCATGCGCCGGGAGCAGTCCATCTTCTGCATCCACAACATCAGCGACGAAGTGCAGCAAGTCGCCCTCAGCGACATCAACCTCATCGGCACCGACCAATGGACCGACCTGATCTCCGGCATGGCCATCGACGACCAGGCCGGTGTGCTCACCCTCAAACCCTACCAGAGCGTCTGGCTCTCCAATTAAGCTGGGGTCAGACCCCCGGACATTTGATGGGGTGAAATGTTCTGGGGTCTGACCCCAAAAATGCGGAGTGGTTGGTTTGTAATCTGAAGTGGGGTGGTTATAATCGGCCGTGCTCAGGATGAGTCAGTTACAAACCACTATTCTTCAGGGACCGAAGTCATGCCCCAGGCAAGCGGATTGCAGTTCACCGCCCGTGTAGGCGAATTCCCCTCAGATCACTTTTCGGTAGTTGGC